>JAPKCQ010000185.1 GCA_026421165.1 Lewinella sp.
CGCAGCGGGCTGCATGTTCTCCGACTTGGGATGGGAGATGGTACTTCTGTTGTACGCCGAGTGGTGGTGCATTAGGAACTAGAGGGAGCTAGAAACTAGGAGCTAGCTCTCTAGCTCCTAACTCCTATCGCATTCCTTCATAATACTCCACTACAGCAGGATCGACCATGACATCCCGCGGCGTGAGCGGATGGCGTAAAACGATTCCCTGAAGCGTTCGGCAACGAGACATTGCAACGTAAGTCTGTCCGTGCTCAAATGCCCCTCGTCCAAGATCAATAATGATCTTATCGAAGGTTTTTCCCTGGGATTTATGGATGGTGACGGCCCAGGCTAAGCGAACTGGAATTTGTTTGTAGGTGCCGAGGCTCTCCGTCCCGATCTTAGTGTCTTCCTCCGTACCCGTAGCGGTGTAGCGGATAACGTCCCACTCTTCGTAGCCAACCTCAAATTCGCGGGGCTTTCCTTCTTCGCTGACCAGGATCACAACGGATTCGGGCTTGCACTTAATGACGGTACCGATGGTTCCGTTAACATATTTTTTGTCGTTGTCGTTCCGGACGGTCATCACCTGAGCACCGACCTTAAGTTTCAGTGCTGCCGGTACGGGGAAGAGATTTTCGGAAAACCCGCCTTTTACTTTTCCGATATAGAGCATCTCTGGCGTATCCAGCTGGGCCAGTTTGGTCGCGTTAATGCTATTGACCGTTGCGTTTCGGGCGGCGAGGGTGAGGTAGTTCTCGCCTTCCTCCGGTAAGAAATCGGGGATATGGCGTTCGTTCAGCGATTCCAATTCGTCGTAATCTACCGTAGCGTTACGGATAGCCTCGAGCAGGCGGAGAAAATGGCGGCTGTCTTGCCGGTACACCTGGCGCAGGTCGATCATCTCCATGTCGATACGGTCCAAGCAGTCTGCGGCGAAGAAATAGGCGCTGGAATACCGCTGTTTGAAGTAGAACTTTTCCTCCTGGCTACTTACGATGGGCGGTAGTTGGTAGAGGTCACCAAAGAGAATTACCTGGACGCCACCAAAGGGCTGGCTGCTGTTCCGGTTCATTCGCAGGGCAATCTCGATGGCCTCCATCACGTCGGCCCGCACCATACTAATCTCGTCGATAATGAGCGTATCCAAGTTTTCAAAAAGGCGCTTATAGCGGCGGTTAGGCTTTACATTTTCAGGCAGGATTAGCCGCGGCGGAAACCCGAAAAGGCTGTGGATAGTCTGGCCCTGGACGTTGAGCGCTGCTACGCCGGTTGGGGCCAAAACCACCACGTTTTTCCCAGTGCTCCGCCGGAAGATTTGCAGCAGTGTAGATTTGCCCGTGCCCGCCCGTCCGGTAACGAAAAGGTGGTCTCCGGACTCCATGCGCTTGAGGGCGTAGTTGAAATCGTCAGACAATTGTAGTGGTTCGAGGGGCATAAGGGCGAAGTTAGTCTGTTAGTCTGTTAGTCTGTTAGTTCGTTAGGCTGTTAGTTCGTTCCATGTTTCGTTAAGCTTGGTTTAAACCAACGTGGTAAACGTTAAGACTGCGGTTTCAACGTCTCCGTAAGCTCCTTGCGGTTGCAATAGAATGTAGCGAAAAGCGTTAATTCACCGTTTGTCGCTTAAAGTCCGGCATCACTTCTTTCACGCTTAACCCGGTGTTTGCTGCGGGTGTTTTTCAGCGACCTCTTACCTTCAGGTAGGAGGCCATTGTTGTTTTCACTTGATTTATGGGCGCGGACGCCGGTGCAAAGGAGAGGATGGAGGAGCAGGGTTCAAGCCCAATGAGGCGCAGCATTGCAAGTAAGCAAAAGGTATAGATTAATTCAGGACTCGACGTCGTTACGTCCCGGGTTACTATGCTTAGATCCCTACAGAATCATCAGGTGTTAACAGCTACTCCAACTCCGCTTTACCTTTACCGCATGAAGAAGAGATCGAAAAAACTCACCGCCCAGACCAAAGCCCGCGCCGGCGAACGCATCGAATTTGCCAAAGAGATCCGCCGTCAATACCTGGCGGGAGACCTCGAGCCCGCTCGTACCAACGCCGGCCTGGGCTTCGTCATCCATGAGCAAGGCGATGGCAAACCGGCAAAGCGTAACAAGATCGTCGAAGTACATTACATCGGACTTCTGGCGAAGGACGGTTCGTTATTCGACGATTCCTTCCACGGCGGGCGGGCCATAAAGTTCCGACTCGGCCAGGGAGAAGTGATCGGTGGTTGGGACATCGGTATCGGGCTACTCAGCGAGGGCGACCGGGCTACGTTCTTCGTTCCGCCGGCACTCGGCTATGGCTCCGAAGGAGTGGAGGGAATTCCTGCGCGTAGTGAGCTTATTTTCTATGTAGAATTGGTGTGTATTAGTTAGGCCCTTGCGCTTGATCCCACCAGCTTTCTGCTCAACCAGGAAACATAGTCAAAATTCTCTACAGCCCTATCTTTCCCAAAGATTCACTCTTCGTCAACCATGCTACTCCAAAAAACAGCAGCGCTATTGCTTCACCTACGAAAGTATCAAACGCGGTTAGTTTAAACCCGAGAATAAATTCCAACAACAGGAAAACAACTACTACCCAAATAACTATTCCACAGGTCCGGTAGACTCGCTTCCTTCTTTTTGCAGTAATGGTTTCATTTTCACCTTTAACAAACTGATTAAAGGACATGAAGCCCATAAGAGCAATAAACAGGCCTGCACTAATTAAATGTACAACTGATCTGATTGTATCATCATGGCCATTCGGGACGCCAGCATCACAATACGAGCAAGCAGTTGGAACTAGTGCAACTGTAATAGCCAAAAAACCTGCAATATTTGTAATAGCGTTGTCGCTTACTATTTCGTCATTCTCTTTGGGATAGCCTTTGTAGGAAATCAAGAATAAGCCAAAGGCTATTAGTACGCCCGTGAAAACAACTGACATTCCTGTATAATAATAATGGCTAATTGACTCTTCAAGCTTAAAACCATTACCTATTATTAACGCAATGGGCAACGCAACCCCTAAGCCGCCAAGGTATTTACGAAGTGTTAAATAATTAACATTGATTCTATTACTTTCTTCAGCTTCGTTTTTGTTGCTCAATTCACTATTCATGGTACTTATTTTTTCACAATTTATTTTCAACACGAGTACTGCTGGAGGCTGAGAAATTTAGTACCCAACCGAAACCTATTTTCATCCTCCACAAGAGCCTCGCAAAACCAAGTCATGGTGGCAAGTCACGAAATACATCGATATTACCCGCCACAGTCAACAACCACCTTACCCCGAACCCGTCGCCCCATCATCTCCTCCAGCGCTGCGGCTGCTTCGGCGAGCGGATAAACGGCGTGCAGGTGTGGCTTAAGCTTCCCTTCAGCGTGCCACTGCATCAGTTGCATGGTATTGCTGATGTTATCGCTGGGAAATTTCATGGCAAAAGCTCCCCAGAAAACGCCGACGATCTGGCAGCTCTTCAACAGGGCCAGGTTCAACGGAATTTTAGGGATGTCGCCAGCAGCAAAGCCGACGACGAGGTAGCGCCCGTTCCAGCCCATCGTCCGCAGCGCAGCTTCGGAGTAATCTCCGCCAACGGGGTCGTAGATGATGTCGGCCCCATCTTTACCGGTCAGTTCTTTGATGCGAGCCTTTAAGTCCTCAGTTGTGTAGTTAATCGTTTCGTCCGCGCCGTACTCCCGGCAAAGCTCCAGCTTTTCTGATGTGGAAGCACAGGCAATGACGCGAGCGCCCATCAGTTTACCAAGTTCTACGGCGGCCAGGCCGACGCCACCAGAAGCACCGAGTACCACCAGTGTTTCTCCTTCTTTGAGCACAGCGCGGTCTTTCAGCGCGTGGTAGCTCGTGCCGTAAGCCATCAGGAAGCTTGCGGCTACGGCGTCCTCCATACCCGGTGGCTTGGGAAATACATTACGGGCCGGGGCGATCACTTGCTCGGCAAAGCCCCCGGTTTGCACGAAGCCGAAGACCTCATCCCCCATCTTGTGTCCACGCACACCCTCCCCCACCGCGTCGATGACGCCGGCAATATCACTACCGGGGGTAAAAGGAAGCGCTGGTTTAAACTGGTATCTACCCTGGATGATGAGGGTATCTGGGAAGTTTACGCCACAGGCTTTGAGGCGGATACGTACCTCCTTAGGCCCAGGCTCAGGAAGGTCTACTTCTTTGAATACCAAGGTGGAAGGCGGGCCGTAATTTTGACAGACTATTGCTTTCATGATTACAGGAGTGGGCGGTTGGAGCCGTAAAGTAATCAAAGAAGTAATAGCCTGAGGCAGAAGAGAAAGATCATTTTGCTACGCAGTGGCTTTAAGCGTTGGGCGCGAACGCAGGTGCAAAGTAAGTTTAGGAAACTAAAAAGTCGCCCGATTACTCCCGCACGATACCGACAAATAAGCCCACATATTCAGAGTACAGCAGTAACTCAGCCCTTCAAAAGCGTACTCTGCACCTGCGGATGCGCCCGTATTGGTCACATTATCAAGCGGTCAGATCGTCAAATAGCATGAGCCCTATTTAGCGATTTTCGTGCTTGACTACTTGACTATTTGACTATCTTCACCCCTTCCTAAAACAAGCCCCTTATGGCCGAAGTACTGGAAATCACCGTTGAAGAACAGGTCGGCATCCGCAAGGCCTACGAAGACATGCTCAGCTGCCTACCCAAAATCATGAGCAATGGGGACCGTGAGCAGATGGGTCGCGCCATGGAGCTGGCCAACTACAGCCACCGCTACCAGCGCCGCAAATCCGGCGAGCCCTACATCTATCACCCCGTCGCCGTTGCCCGCATCTGCGCCGAAGAAATTGGCCTGGGGCCCACCGCCATTTGCGCCGCTCTCCTGCACGACGTGGTGGAAGACACCCCGGTAACCCTGGATGACCTACGGTCCGAATTCGGCGAACGCATCACCCTCATGGTCGGTGGCCTAACCAAGCTCGACAGCGCCTACAACAACGAAAGCCAACAGGCGGCCAACTTCAAAAAAGTACTCGGGACGCTGATCGTAGACGTACGGATCGTGCTCATCAAAATGGCCGACCGCCTGCACAATATGCGGACGATCAAGAGCATGCCCGAGCACAAGCAGTTCAAGATCGCTGCCGAAACGAGCTACATCTACGCCCCCCTCGCCCACCGGCTCGGCCTCTACAACTTCCGCTCCGAATTCCTCGACCTCTGCATGAAGGTCCTGGACCGCGACGACTACAACGCCGTGGCAAAAAAACTCAGGGAAACCAAATCTTCCCGGGAGAATTACATCGACCGTTTTATCGCCCCCTTACGCGAGGGCCTTGACGAGCTCGGTTACGAATACCGCATCTACGGCCGCCCGAAGTCGATCTACAGCATCTACAATAAGATCAAGAAAAAGCAAGTACCGTTTGAGCAGATCTACGACCTTTTCGCCGTCCGCATCGTGATGGACGTACCCCGGAACAAAGAAAAGCTATCCTGTTGGGCGGCCTACAGCGTGGTCACCGACGTGTACCAGGGCGTACCCGAACGGTTAAAGGACTGGGTAACAATCCCAAAGTCCAACGGTTATGAAAGCCTACACACCACCGTGGCCGGGCCGGATGCCCGCTTCGTGGAAGTCCAGATCCGCAGCGAGCGGATGAATGAGATCGCCGAACGCGGCTTCGCTGCCCACTGGAAGTATAAAGGTGTAAGCAACCAACCGGATGTATACGAGCAGTGGTTCGATTCCGTCCGCGATATCCTGGACGATCCGAACTCAGACACCGTGCAGTTCCTCGGAGATTTTCGGGACAATGCCTTCTTTAACGAAGAGGTTTACGTCTGGACGCCGGGCGGAGACATGAAAGCACTACCCAAGGGCGCGACTGCGCTTGACTTTGCCTTTAGTGTCCATACCGAAGTTGGCTACCACTGCCAGAGTGTGCTGGTTGATGAACGCATCGTCCCCCTGAGCTACAAGCTTCGTAACGGAGACCGGCTCAAGGTGATTACCAATAAAGGCCAGAAACCAAGCGAGGGTTGGCTCCAGCTGGTCATCACCGGTAAAGCCAAGTCCAAGATTCGCCAGGCGATGAAGGCTGAACGGAAGGAAAAGGGTGAACTAGGTAAAGAAGCCCTGATGCGCAAGCTAAAAAACCTCCGTATCAGAGACAGTAACACTGCCGTGGAGCAACTTGCCCTGGAACATACCAACGGCAGCCACACCGATCTTTTTTTTAACATTGCCCAGGAAAGTATGACGGTGGCCCAGGCGCTCTCCCCTTTCATCGTCGAGAACGGGAAATTAGTGGCCAAAGCGGTGAAGCTCCCGCCCGAACCCAACTTTGAATCTGCCCGCAGACGCAATACCGCCACCAAAGAAAAAGGCCATTCCCGCCTACTCATCAACGGCGAACCGGGAGGCCAGTTTGAGTACTCCATGGCGACCTGTTGTAACCCCGTACAGGGAGACCAAGTCTTCGCCTACCTAACCGCCAACGCCGGTCTTAAGATCCACCGCAGCAAGTGCCCCAACGCCCAGAACCTGATGGCCAACTACGGCTACCGAATCATGAAGGCTGAGTGGGTCAGTACATCAGAAAGCTCCTTCGTAGCAAACTTACGCATGACGGGTACGGACAGCGGCACCGGCGTGATTGAAACCATCAGCCGCGAGATTACCGGAATGGACCTAAACATCCGCAGCTTAAGCATCAGTGGGCGCGATGGGTACTTCGAGGCAAACGTAAGCCTACTAGTCAAAAATACCGACCAACTTTATCTAGCTATTCAGGGGTTGAAAAACTTAGACCACGTTTCAACCGTTTCCCGAGTAGAAGAATAGAGCTTTAGTCTTTTAGATCGTTGGTCCTCTAGTCCGTTAGGATTACCATAATGACCAACGGTACGATGCGACTAACGAACTAACAGCCTAACAGACTATTTAAAGATGCAGACGAACCCAACCGCCGACATACAGAAAATAAAAGACATCTTCAGCGCCCACCTGAAAGAGCGTAAGGCCCGCCGTACGCCAGAGCGCTATGCCATCCTGGAAGAAATCTATACCCGTAGTGATCATTTCGATGCAGAGTCGCTCTACATCGAAATGAAGACCAACAACTACCGCGTTTCCCGCGCCACGGTGTACAACACCCTGGAATTACTCGTAAGCTGCGACCTGGTAAAAAAGCACCAATTCGGTAAAAACCTGGCCCAGTATGAGAAAAGTTACGGCTATAAACAGCACGACCACCTGATTTGTAACAATTGCGGCAAGGTGCTTGAGTTCTGCGACCCGCGTGTTCAGCAGATCAAGAACATGATGGGGGATATCCTGAACTTTGAGGTTACTTCTCACTCCCTCAACCTGTACGGAAATTGTGCGGGTGCCTGTGAAGCTACTGGTGGTACAGAACCAAAAGAATAAGTGCGCAGCCCAGAGGTCGTCGCGATTATCACTTTTGCCTCACCTCCGACGACGGCTATCGTAAGACGATTATCCTTATAAATCACCTCGGACTTCGTCCAAGGTCTTCACCCCCTCCCCACGGAGCCCGGGAGAAACCTTCCCAAAAACTAGAGGCTTCCAAACAAAGCCCGTACTTTCGCGAATCTAAACTACAACAAAAACAACAAAAAACATGTCTTACGAAATCACCGGAACCCTCGTCAAAAAATACGAAACCGAAACCAAAGGTGAGTCCTTCCGCGTACGCGACTTTGTGATCAAAGCCAACGATGGCGGTCAGTACGATAACTTCGTGAAATTTCAGACTACGCAGGATCGTACAGCCATCATCGACGACCTAAACGAAGGCGACGAAATCAAAGTACACTTCGATCTCCGTGGCCGTCAGTGGCAGGAAAAATACTTTACCAATCTCAACGCCTGGCGCGTGGAAAAGGTAAGCACTAATACTGCCCCACCCGCAGCTCCCGCCGCAGCAGATAGCTTCAACGATTTCCCTACCGCTTCCACTACGGATGAGCCTACAGCGGAGGCTTCGGACGATCTGCCCTTCTAGCCTTATTCTTCGGCCTT
Source organism: Lewinella sp. (assembly GCA_026421165.1). GTDB lineage: Bacteria > Bacteroidota > Bacteroidia > Chitinophagales > Saprospiraceae > Neolewinella. The sequence goes on from JAPKCQ010000185.1 coordinate 7,999, forward strand.
CAGGCTAAATTTCTGGCATTTGAAACCCGGCCCTCATCAAGATGAGGGCCGGGTTTTCTTTTGGACTGGCTTAGTAATCTTAACGTGATACTCACCACTCACGACCAGACGTCCATCAAAGCTCACGTTAAAGATCGCAGATTTAATAATTTTAAAACACCTTCAGGATGCTCGTTAAAACTTCAAGGTGGCTAGTAATCAGTTCAGCCCTATTCATCGTGGCAATGGAGTTACTCATCCTTATCAAGCCCCAAAGGCCAAGAGTGCCAACTTCCTTAAATAGGCAGAGATAACCATACAAATGATCACCGCTTCAGCGCTTACAATTTACGCTGAACATGCGAAGTATCCCGAGCCATTTGAGGTACTGGGATGGTTCATATTAGCAATTTCATTGACGTTCCTTACCTGGTCTCAAGAAGAATTCACCACAGTTTTTCAGTGAAGAGTGCGGATATTTTGAAGCCTCTTTATTTTCAATTGACCTCCCACTTAGGGTTTATTTTCGGAGGGTTAATCATTTATCACACCCACCTTACTGCACAAATTTCAAGTGCTTAACACTAAAAAAGAAGATTGCCCCGTACCCAATCGCTAGCAGGCCGTGGAAAAAAATAAAGGTAGCATTCTGGAGATAAAACGCACCCGCTATTCCCGCTAGGAAGTAAAGGCTCAACAGCCCTTCCCCAACCGTGATCAGGTTCAGCTTCCCCTTCATGTACTTACTTGCCTTCAGCTTATCCTTGACGGTATTGATGTTGAACTTCGGCGTCCGTACAAACGGGCTCTTCTTGCCCCGATAGCCCTGTAAAACGGCAACGGTGTTGTGTAGAGAAAG
>JAPKCQ010000476.1 GCA_026421165.1 Lewinella sp.
GAAACCCTCCCTGATGCCGTACTCGACCGCCTGATCGTTACGGATATGATCAATGACCTGCGTACGGTCATTCTTGTTCATGATAAAAGGTTTTACGATGTTCTGGGCCAGACGGGAATTCGCGAGGCTATTCTTAGCCAGGAAGAAATACAGCTACTGGACGAATTTTACGTCCCAACCTACCGCTTCGGAGGAATGGATGAATATTGGGAGGAGGCCCGCACGCACAAAAACGGTTGGATTCTGAAACACCGCAATCTGGGCAAAAGCCAGGAAATATTCGCTGGACCGCTTTGTTCGGAAGACGAATGGGCAGACTTGTTTACCCGATCCGACATCGGCGAATTTATCATTCAACGATGGGTCATTCAGCCTCGGTTTTCTGGAGAAGTCAACGGAGTTAAGCACTCTGACTACGTAACGGGGACTCTTTTGCACTTCAACGACCAGTACTTCGGACCGGGAATCTTCCGGACTTCTTCCTGCCCTGTCTCGAATAAGACGGATGACCGTAAAATGCGTAGCTATACACTGGCACCTTTAGCGGAGTAGGTCTCTTTTTTTGTTGGGTCGGTTAACTAGCAAAGAATGAACACTAACTTCGGCAAATTTTCGGCGAGCGTCGTCACTAATTCCACAAAAAAAACGATAGAATGAAATTCAAAACCTACCAAGAAAGCGATCTCTCTCGGGAACAACTCGCAATGCTGCCATCCGAAAATGAAATTGATCGCTATGATGAGATTGGGTGGCACGTGTCCCCCTTTATTTTACCAGAAGAACTGATTGATGAAGCGGTGCGCGGGGCTGAAGCTTTTTACCGGGGAGAAAGAGACTGGACGCTGAACCACACTGATCGTATCTCTAACGATGACGTGGCTTTAGATAAGCGGCTGTTGAATAACGAAATGACTTCTTTACAGAAAATGGAGGTCAGGGATTTGATCAATTACCCAACAATCGGAGCCACTGCGATGAAACTGGCACGAACCAACAGTATCCGAATGTTTGCGGACGGGATAGTGCACAAAAAACCGGTAGACGGAACCACCGACCAGGGAATCGTTGGTTGGCATGCGGACCGTCCTTACTGGCCCACTTGTTCTTCTCATAATATGATGACCGCCTGGATCCCGTTGCAGGATTGTACCATTGATATGGGGCCCGTCTTTTACATCAGCGGTAGCCACAAATGGAGGGACGATCTACGGTTCAGGAAGCTCTTTAATTTCAATAACCAGAACCTTGACGAGATGAGCGCTTTTTTGAAAAAGGAAAAGCCTGATTACGTAAGTGTTCCCATGACGCTTAAAAAAGGGCAGGTCAGTTTCCACCACGGATACACCATTCACGCCAGTAGGCCGAACACGAGTTCCAGAGATCGTATTGCTATTGGCCTGCACCTTCAGGATGGAGCGAATCATTACGTTCCCGCATTCCACCCTGACGGTAACAAGGTAGAAATAGGCTATGACCTCGTCTGCCGGAAAGATGCGACGGGGCAGCCTGACTACGCTGATCCAGCAGTATTTCCTGAGCTTTTTAGGGCTCAATAGTTGTACTGCTGATAACTATTTTCTTATTGCTGCTTGGACTAGTCCTGTAAGTTCGGCATTAATACACCTTCCTTTGAAAAGCGCGCGACACCCCCCGCGTATCGGTCCTGATAATGACCTACAATCACGTTGATTATATCGGCCAATGTTTGGATAGCATACCAGCGTAGTAGACGGACTTTTTCTTTGACATCTCTCTGGGAGAAGGCGGATCGACCGGCGGTACCTAAGAAATATACCGTGAGTACGCCGAGCTACACCCCGACATTATCCGCCTACGCATCCGGAACCAGAATATAAGGGTATACCTCTTCGGTAAGGCAACGGGTAAGTATATTCTGATGGAGACAATGAAAGACGGAACGGGCGAGTATTTCGCCTTCTGC
>JAPKCQ010000186.1 GCA_026421165.1 Lewinella sp.
ACAGCAGTATAGTGAGTTGCGAAGCGATAAATAAATGTGCGTGACCAGTAAGATTTCAGAACATATCACTAATAAGCACGCTCGTCGCTGCCCTCCATATAGTTAATAAAGGCCTTATTCACTACCCGAAACCCACCCGGCGTAGGATAATTACCGGAGAAATACCAGTCACCATTATTGTTCGGGCAGCTCTGCCGCAGGTCCTCGATCGTCTGGTAAATCACGTCCACCTGGGGCTTCGTGTCTTTGGGAGTGATGATCTCTGCGATCATAGCGGAAACCTCCTCGTACTTAAACTGAGCGTACAGTTCCTGGACAACGTTTTTCTGCTTTGAAGGCGGCTTCTTGAGTTCTTCGAGAGCCTTTTTATAAGCGGCCTTCATCAACTTCGCCTTGCCCTTTTTCTTGAGCAGTGCTTCCATGGCCCTAAAGGCCACGAACTCACCCATACGGGACATATCAATGCCGTAACAATCCGGGTAACGAATCTGTGGAGCGGAAGAGACAATGATGATTCGCTTCGGTTTCAGGCGGCTAACGATCTTGATGATGGAGTCGCGCATGGTGGTTCCGCGGACGATCGAATCGTCGAGTAAAACGAGGGTATCTATGTTATTGCGGACGATACCGTAGGTGACGTCGTAGATGTGGCTAACCATATCTTCACGGCTAGTGGTGTCCGCGATGAAAGTGCGGGTTTTACCGTCTTTCACCACAATTTTTTCATTGCGAACCTTCGTGTTCAGAATCTTGCTGATTCCGTTTTTACCGGCTTTTTGTTTTTTCTTAATCGCTTTACGCTTCCAATCGGTCAGTTCATCTTCTAGGCCTTCGACCATACCCATGTAGGCGGTTTCGGCCGTGTTGGGAATGTAACTAAAGACGGTGTTGTTGAAGTCGTAGTCAATTGCTTTAGTGACGGATTTGGCCAGGCGACGGCCCAGTTCCTTACGCTCCAGATAGATGTCGCGGTCGGTTCCACGGCTGAAGTAGATGCGCTCGAAGGAACAGGCGGCGCGGGGTAGTTTCTTAGTGAAGGGCTCCATCGAAACATCGCCGTTCTTCTTGATGATCAGGGCGTGGCCGGGCTCTACTTCCTTGATGTCTTCGAAGGGAACATTGAAGGTCGTTTGCAACGCCGGCCGCTCGGAGGCGACGGCAACGAACTCTTCGTTCTCTAAGTAAAAAGCCGGACGGATACCGGCTGGGTCGCGCATCACGAAAGCGTCTCCATGGCCAATCATGCCACCCATCACGTAGCCGCCGTCGAACTTCTTGGAGGCACGTTTTAGCAGGCGCTGTACGTCGAGTTCATCGGCTATGATGTCGTTGATCTCGATGTTGGTGTGGCCGTCGGGCTTGTGCCACTGGTGGATGCGCTGCACTTCGTCGTCGAGAAAGTGGCCGATTTTTTCCAGCACCGTTACCGTGTCGGATTTCTCCTTCGGAAACTGGCCGAGCTCCACCAGTTCCTGGAAGAGCTCTTCTACATTGGTGAGGTTAAAGTTCCCGGCTACGATCAGGCAACGGGTCTTCCAGTTGCTCTGGCGCAGGAAAGGGTGGCAGGTCTCGATGTCGTTGCTGCCGTGGGTACCGTAGCGAAGGTGGCCCATCATAAGTTCACCGGTGTAAGGCAGGTTACTTTTCAGGTACTCCCCGTCGGCAAGCTGCTCGGGCGTGAGCTCATCGAAGCGGCGATAGACGCCCGCCCAGAGGTGGTCGAGGTAGTTTTTGTCGTTGCTACGCTTACGACTGATGAACTTCTTACCGGGCGGATGGTCAATCTTGATGGTGGCAATACCGGCGCCGTCCTGCCCGCGGTTACGCATCTTACGCATCAGCAATTGCAGGCTCTTGAGGCCGTGCAGACTGGTGCCGTACTTTTCGTGGTAATAACTCAGCGGTTTGCGGAGGCGAATCATAGCCAGGCCGCATTCGTGGTGTATTGCATCGCTCATGTAGGGAATCCCTTTGGGGTGGGGAGCGACAAAGGTAGTTACTTAGTCAAACAGTCACGTAGTCAATTAGCCAATATAGTTGGGCCGATTCTCCGACCGACTGTTTAACTACTTGACCTTTTAACTTTTTTGGGCGCAAGCCCAGAATACAGAGTGCTGCTAACAAAAGAGCCGGGAATGTACTTGAGGTTGATTCATTTCACGAATCAAATACTGGTACTCTCTGTGATGCTGTCGTAAAACCGGCTATTACCTAACCAAACAACGGCCTAAAGCGTTCCCAAAATAAACCCAGCTCATTCCAATAATTTCACCATCTTAGCGCCACTATTTTGGTTTTTTCATTGCTATTACAATACATTTATGCGTTCATTACTTACCCTGCTCCTCTCGGCGATCATCGCATCTTGCGGCCTCGCCCAAACTTGGAACGCCCTTGAAACCGATAATTTACCCGGCGATCGGCGCATCCATCCCAAAACCTCCCTCACCCTTAGTACCGACGGTGAGACGCTTCGCAACCAGCTCTTCAGCGCTCCGCACGAGAAAAGCGTGACCGCCGAAACGAGCCCCGCAACCATCAGCCTGCCGCTGCCCAACGGCAGCACGGCCCGCTACCGCATCGTCGCCTACGACATTGCCGAAGCACCCGCCCTAGCCAAATACCCCAACATCCGGACATGGTATGGCCTGAACGTGGACAATCCGGCCCAATCCATCTTCCTAGACTGGACGGAGCGCGGCTTCCACGCCTCCATACGCGGAGGCGGTACCGAGTCCTTCTTCATCGACCCACTCTTCCGCCGCAATACGGACCAGTACCAAGTGTACCGAAAGTCCGATTTTGATCCCGACCAGCTAGAACCATTTACCTGCTACACCGAAAGTAGTAACCTGACGGAAGAAGACCAAACGGTGACGAGCAACAAAGTCCTCGGCGACTGCGAACTAATGCAGTACCGCACCACAATAACCGCTACCGGAGAATACAGCAACTACCATGGCGCAACTTCAGCGGCACAATCAGCCCTTGTACAGTCAGCAATAGTAACGACCATTAACCGGGTAAACCAGGTATTTACCCGCGACATCTCCCTCAGGCTTCAGTTGGTCGCCAATAACGACGCGCTGTATAAATACACTCCGGGAGAAGCTCCCTTCGAAGACAATAACGTCAGTAGCCTATTGGTCGAAAATACTCCCTATACGAATAGTATTATCGGCAGTGCCAACTACGACTACGGTCACATCGTCACCCAAGCCAATGGCGGCGGTGTTGCTTACCTTCGTGCATCCTGCGGCGGCAGTAAAGCCGGAGGTGCCACAAGCCGCAACACACCCGAAGGAGACCCCTTCGACATCGACTACGTAGCCCACGAAATGGGCCACAACTTCGGCGGCAACCACACCCAAAACAACGATTGTAACTACAGCAGCAGCGCGGGCATGGAACCCGGCAGTGCCAGCTCCATCATGGGCTACGCCGGTATTTGTTCGCCCAACGTGCAGACCAACAGCGATGCTTACTTCCACGGCCGTAGTATTGAAGAAATGACTACCCACTTCGAGCTTGAAAGCGGCGGTTGTGGCACCATCATCAACACCAGCCTGACCAATCCGGACGTGACTGGACAAACGGATGAAACCATCCCGGCAGGAACACCCTTCGTGCTACAATCCGGCGCGACCGGCGACGGAACACTGAGCTACAACTGGGAACAATACGACTCAGAACGAGGCGCAGTAATGCCCCCCGCAGGAACCAATACCCAGGGCCCACTTTTCCGCAGCTTTGACCCCGTACCGTCCACCGAGCGCTTTTTTCCTAATTTGTCCGATGTGGTCTCCGGCACAGACCCGACCTGGGAAGAAACGCCAACCGTAACCCGCGACATGAGTTTCCGTGCAACCGTCATCAACTACAACGCCGCCTACGGCTGCGCGATGGAAGATGACATCAATATTGTCGTCGATGCCTCCGACGACCCCTTCATCGTCTCCGACCCGAACAACGGTAACCAGTGGAGCGCCGGGCAAACCGCCCAGATTCAATGGGACGTATCCGGGACAGACGGAGCGCCCTACAACTCATCAACCGTGGAGGTACTACTGTCTACCGACGGCGGCACGACCTTCCAGGCACTGATCTCCAATACCGCAAACGACGGCCTGGAAGAAGTCACCGTCCCCGCCCAACTATCTACCTCCGCCCGCATCATGGTTCGGAGTCAAGACAATGTGTTCTATAACGTTAGCCAGCAGGACTTTTCCATCGTTTCCAGTACAGGCGCTTCGTCCATCAGCCTGACGAACATTAGCCCGCTGATCTATTCCGATTGCTTCCTTACGGATGACTCGGCAGATTTCTCCTTCCTAACCAAATCTGCCGGCGGGGCGACCGCGCCGATCACCTGGATGATTACAGATCTACCTACCGGAGTTAGTGAGGCGTACTCCATTAACCCGGTACGGCCCGGTGGTTCCTTCGTGCTCACGCTCGACGGTCTGGCTTCATTGCCCAACGGAACAACGGAATTCAATCTTGTGGGCAACAGCAGCGAAGGCGTGCTTACCGAAACGGTTTCCATTGAGAAAATACCCGGCGGCAGCGGGCCGGGGCCGAATACCATCGCGCCTACAGGCGCTGATGTAGACTTACGGCCAGTGCTCATGGGAGCTACTGCTGCCAATTCTATCTACGATATTCAATTGTCTACCGACCCCGGTTTCGGCAGCCTACTTTACAGTAGCACCGATGCAGTAACGCCAGAGTTCAGCGTACCAGAGTACCTGACCGGCAACACCACTCATTACTGGCGCGTCCGGTCTAAAACCGATTGCGGTATTTCCCAGTGGACCGAGACCAGCTTTATTACCGCAGACTGCCGGATCTTCAGCAGCACCGATGCCCCCGTAACCATTAGCGACGGCAGTGCGCCGCAGTTCGCCGAAATGAGCCTCAGCGTGCCGTTCACAGGAACGATTACCGACGTTGACCTTTACCAGCTTGACATTGAGCATACTTTTATCAAGGATATGCGCATCAACCTCCTTCACCCGGACGGAACGAGCGTACGCGTCTGGAACCGAAGCTGTGGTAACCAGAACAATATGCTCACCAGTTTCGACGACGAGAGTACGGTAACTGCGTTCGATTGTCCACCGGTGAACGGCGGATTCTTCCAGCCCTCCACCAACCCACTCTCTGGCTTCGACGGCCAGGATGCAGCGGGTACCTGGACGCTCCGTATTCGTGACGACGGCGACGGCGACGGCGGTTCACTCAACGCCTTTTCCGTAAAGCTGTGCCTCGAAAACGCCGCACTGCCCGTAAGCTGGCTGGCCTTTAATGCCGAAGGAAAGAAAGACTACATCGCCCTAGACTGGGCTACCGAAGCAGAGTCCGGCAATTACGGCTTCTTCGTAGAGCGTAGTAATGTAGGCGCGCACGCAGGTGCATGGCAAGGTCTCGGCTTCGTCGCCGCAGGAGCCAATTACCGCTTCGACGACCGAACCGCCCTACCCCACACCGATTACCTCTACCGCATACGTCAGCAAGACGTGGATGGACGGGTTGATTACAGTGAGGTGCGTACCGCACGCTTCGGCGAAGCGGCCGGAGCCATCAGCCTGTACCCCAACCCTACCTCAGGCGACGTGCAGTACCGGATTGCTAGTTCGGAAACGGACCTGCCGTACGAACTAATCGACGTTAACGGCCGGGTGCTTGCCAAAGGCTTGCTTGCTTCCGGTGGTGGTACGCTACGGCTTGCGGATAAGGCTGCCGGTGTTTACTTCGTGCGGGTTGCTGGAGATATTTTCCGGGTGGTGCGGTTGTAGTGTCCCGAATTGGACGTTCAGCCCTGACCGAACTCGCCAGCCAGGTTCTTTTTTATCGTTGGTTTTACCGCATCGTTTAGCTATTCCGATTAGCCCCAACTACTACGGGTAGTTACTATCCGATCGATCGTAAAAAAGTTCGCTGGCTGAGTGAGGCGTACTCAAAGTAACCCCCAGAGCCAACCCAGAACCGCCACTGAAGCCCAAATCATCAGCCCAGAGATCGCCAGAGTTGCAACGATGACACCGATGACAACCGGCCAGGCGCTGCCCGTGTGCTCGCCTTCCCCGTAATATTCACGCATCAGCACGGCATTGCGGTAGTTGGCTTTATAGAAAAGGTCGAAGATGTTGCCGAGGATTGGAATCGTGCCTACAAGCGCATCTAAGGTGACGTTGAAAAGCATCCTTGCGACCAGCATCCCACTGGCACCGTTTTTAGCCATCGTGGCGACCAGCACGCCGGACATGCCAAGAGAGACTAGGTCGCCAGCACCAGGAACGAGGCCGAGTAGAAAATCTGCCCCGAAGCGTATGCTTGTACCGGGGATGCGAAATTTGGTATCGAGCAGGCGACTAAACCCGTCGATCCATTTTAGTTGCGGTACGGCGAGCTGGCGCTCGGTCAGTATGAGGTCGTTGGTTATTGGAGAGCTCATTGGCTGGCTTAGTTGGTTTTTTTTGTACGTTAATGTAGCGTGGGGAAAGATAATATTGTTCTTCTGTCCCCTTATAATTGGACTATGTTGCGCGTAAAAACGCACTAAAACCGAAGTTGGCAACATTATTGTCCAGACAACACTATCTTTACCATCCCATTAACATATCCTCTTACTTTGGTTCAGGCAAAGAAAAGCTTTGACGGCTTCTTCAAATCGGCGTTTACCGTCGACAACGTAATATTCGGTTTCGACGACGGAAAACTCAAGGTATTGCTCATCAAGCGCAACGAAGAACCTTTTAATGATTTCTGGGCGTTACCGGGCTACTTCGTGCAACAGCATGAGGACCTAGATGCTGCTGCCCAACGGGTTTTACGGGAGACAACCGGCCTGGAAAATGTCTATCTGGAGCAGGTTCATTCCTTCGGTTCACCGGGGCGGCATGATTTTGGCCGGGTCATTACGGTTGCTTACTACAGTTTGGTTAAAGTGGCTGATTTCGAGCTACATGCCGCCAGTATTGCCGAAGAGGTGGCTTGGCATGATGTGGAAGAAATTAGCACCCTTGCATTCGACCACGAAGAAATCATCCGGGTAGCCCTTAACAGCCTCAAGCGGAGAATCCGTACCCAGCCAGTCGGCTTTAAACTACTCCCACCGGCCTTCACCCTTACCGACCTCCAGCACTTGTACGAAGCGGTTTGGGAAGTCGATCTGGAAAAGCGCAACTTCCGCAAGAAGATTCTCTCCATGAACCTACTGCGCGACCTCGGCCGCTCGCAAACGGGCGTCGCTCACCGGCCCGCCAGGCTCTACAGTTTCGAAGAAAACCGCTATCGGGAGCTAGAAGAAGAAGGCTTTAATTTCGAGCTTAAGGAAGGGAAGCGAAAGTAGCCTTACGGAATCAGACGATGCCCCTGAAACTTTACAATGCACCTGCGTCCGCGCCCTAAACTGAATTGGCAAGTCACTGAGTTAACTGCCGCAAGTACCGTTCGCGGTGCTACGCTTGCTCACCACAGGCGAACAAGCGTAGCGCTGTGAGTGATAACAACAACAGCAGCTTGGTGATTCAATAACTCACCAACTCAATCTGGACCAACTAGCGGCAGAATAATCTGTTCACAGATTAAAACTACTCAATGTCCGCCAAAAGAAACGCTAATTTCGCCACACAATGCATCCACGGAGGCCTCAGCCCAGACCCCCTGACCGGTGCCGTAATGACCCCAATCTACCAAACCTCTACCTACGCCCAGGAGGAGCCCGGCAAGCACAAAGGCTACGCGTACGCCCGTACCAGCAATCCTACACGAACGGCGCTACAGAATAACCTGGCGGCCATCGAAAAGGGTAAATTTGGCATCTGTTTCAGTTCTGGTCTTGCCGCGATGGACAATGTGCTACGCCTTCTCCAACCTGGAGACGAAGTGCTTGCCTCCGACGACCTTTACGGTGGTAGCTACCGCTTGCTAACGACCATTTTCGCCCCTTACGGCATCAAGTCCCGTTTCATCGATATGCGCGACCCCGCCAACGTAGAGCATGAGATTTCCAAGGAGACGAAGATGCTATGGATCGAAACGCCCACCAACCCGATGCTCAACATCGTCGACATAGAGGCGCTCACCACCATCAGTAAAGACCACGGCATCATCTCGGTTGTGGACAATACTTTCGCTAGCCCTTACCTCCAGCAGCCGCTGACCATGGGTGCTGACGTCGTACTTCACTCCGCGACCAAGTACCTCGGCGGCCACTCCGACGTAGTAATGGGCGCCCTCATCATGAACGATGAGGCCATCGCCAAAAAGCTGTACTACCTGCAGAACGCAGCGGGTGCTGTCCCTGGTCCTCAGGATTGTTTCCTGGTACTACGCGGCATCAAAACCCTGCACCTGCGGGTACAACGGGCCTGTGAAAACGCCCGTGAAATTGTCAAGGTGCTCCAGAGTAACGATCTGGTCGCCAACGTCTACTACCCTGGTTTGGAAAGCCATCCGCGCCACGAAATCGCTAAAAAGCAGATGCACGACTTCGGCGGCATGGTCTCCTTCGACCTCAAAGAAGACACCCTAGAAGCAGCAACTCAGGTAATGAAGAACACCCATTACTTCACCCTCGCCGAATCCCTCGGCGGCGTCGAGTCACTCATCGGCCACCCGGCCAGCATGACGCACGCCAGTATTCCGCGCGAGCAGCGCCTTAGTGTTGGGCTTACCGACAGCCTTATCCGCCTCTCCGTTGGGGTCGAGGATGTTGAGGATTTAGTTAAGGACCTTGAAGGAGCCCTGACCGCCGCTGTGGCTGAGTC
>JAPKCQ010000187.1 GCA_026421165.1 Lewinella sp.
GACGGAAAGACCTGGGAACAAAACGAAAAAAGGCCATCAACAATGAAGTTGATGACCTTTTAATCGTCGGGGTACCAGGATTCGAACCTGGGGCCTCCTGTTCCCAAAACAGGTACGCTAACCGGACTGCGCTATACCCCGAGGAACACTGCTAAAGTGTTCTAAAATTAGTGGCGGAGACGGCGGGATTCGAACCCGCGGTACCTTGCGGTACGTCGATTTAGCAAACCGGTGGTTTCAGCCACTCACCCACGTCTCCAGGTGTGTAATGCTTTGCCAACGACGTCTCATTGAACGAAAGTTGCGATGTTGCCATCGTTACTTCCCTAAGCGGACGCAAATTTACGCGCTCAATTCCACTTACAAAAGCTTTTAACAGGGAAATTTAGAAAAGAGGCCAATGATTTACGCCAGCTAAAGATAAGCGATTATGATTCAGCACTTTATCTAACTGGCTCTTTTCCTAAAAAAAGCACCTGCGCTGAAAACTACTAAATTAGAACCCCAACGGCTCGGCTCGTACGATGGTAACATCACGGGTGGAGTCCGTGTATTCGTCAGGGAGGAGCACGTTCAGCACCCGGTCTTCCCCAAGGATATCGGAGTGTATTTCGTAGCGCTGGCCGAAAGTAACGGGTGTTTAGGCGCGACCGCTGGTGCCAAGAATGGTTAGGAGCAGGGATAGGAGGATTCGCATCGGTCATTGAATTCGGTCAGGAAACTAATGTGAAGGTGGCGTTTCAACTCCCGAAACCTAATCAACACCGCGTGCATAAGTTATACCTCACCCTTGCCCTACTCCTCCTTGGGTATCTACTCCCGGGAAACACCACGGATTAGTGCCGTTATAATTGGGTTGGAGTACGCAATCTGGGAATAGACTGTTCAGCCCTTAATTCGCTAGGCTACTTAGCTTCTCCCGACCAGCGCAAGTACGCCTTCAAAAAGCCTTCCAAATCCCCATCTAAAACAGCATCCGTCTGCGAGGTTTGCCAGCCGGTACGGTGGTCTTTCACCCGGCGGTCATCGAGCACGTAGGAGCGAATCTGACTGCCCCATTCGTTGGCGGTTTTACCAGCTTCTACTTCGTCGCGTTCGGCCTGTTGTTTCTTGAGTTCAAGCTCGTAAATGCGGCTGCGAAGCATCTTCATGGCCCGGTCGCGGTTTTTATGCTGCGAGCGTTCGTCCTGGCACTCGGCAACGATGCCCGTTGGGCCGTGGGTTACGCGGACGGCGGATTCCGTCTTGTTTACGTGCTGGCCACCCGCTCCTGACGCCCGGAAAGTATCCCAGCGTAAGTCGGCCGGGTTGATCTCGACCTCAATGGTATCGTCTACGAGTGGATGGACGAAGACGGAAGCGAAGCTCGTCTGCCGCTTACCCTGGGCGTTAAAAGGGCTGATGCGAACGAGGCGGTGGACGCCGTTCTCGCCCTTCATCATACCGTAAGCGAAATCGCCCTGAACCTCCATGGTAGCGGACTTGATGCCGGCGGCGTCACCGTCGGTCCGGCTGGCCATGCTGACTTTGTAGCCAGCGTTCTTCTCGCAGTACATCGTGAACATACGGAGCAGCATTTCAGCCCAGTCGTTAGCTTCCGTTCCTCCCGCTCCGGCGTTGATCTCCAGGATACAACCAAGTTCATCTTCAGGACGGTTGAGGGTGGCGCGGAATTCGGCGTCGTCGAGCACGGCAACGGTGTTTCCGTAGCGTTGCTCAACATCCTCTTCACTCCCCTCCCCTTCCTTCAAGAATTCCTGTAGAATCTCAAGATCGTCCACCTTATCGGCCACTACCTGGTACTGTTTCACCCAACCCCGGTGGCTCTGGAGCTGCTTCATGATCACCTCCGCCTGCTTGCTGTCGTTCCAAAAATCAGGGTCGAGGCTTCGCTGCGTAAGGTCTTCAATCTGGAAACTACGTTTCTCTACGTCGAGGTAGCCCCTCAGCAGAGAAAGGCGGTCTTTTAGTTCCTTTAGTTGGTCGTTGGTCATTGGCTAGGGTTACGGGGTGCAAAATTACGAATAAACTAGCTGAGTTAGTGAGTTAGCGGGTCACTGACCGCGAAGCAGCACCGCAGGTAGTTGCTCCGCATGTGGCAGGCGTGATGCGCGTGACGTTTATCAGAACATGACTACGTCCGCAGTTTCCGTTTCCTACCGGACACAGGAATGCCCGGTTCCGTAGAGCGGACCGGGCATTTCTGTATTCGGGAGGAAACTGGAACAGTTCCTACTCCTTCATGAACTCATCGATCTTGTCTTTGTGAATCATCACTTCCCGGTAAGAATACTTACCGGTTTCGGGATTCTTAATGGACTTGATGACTTTGATGTAGTCACGACCGGAACCTGCATTTGCAGCACGTTGTCCGGTACGGGCGTTCTTCGATACTTTAGCCATGATGCTATTATTTTAGTTACCCTGGAACAACGTGCGTTGGGCCGGATTAAATTATTTTTACTTGATTTCGCGGTGTACTGTTACCTTCCGAAGAATGGGGTTGTACTTCTTGAGCTCTACGCGGTCGGGAGAGTTCTTACGATTCTTCTCGGTTACGTAACGGCTGGTTCCTGGCTTACCAGTGGTCTTGTGCTCGGTGCACTCAAGGATAATAAGGTTGCGGTTACCTTTAGATTTCTTAGCCATAATATTTGATTCTTGTGTATTTCGGCTGCTCTGTGTCGGCCGGAGAAACATTAACTACACGCCTGCGTCAGTGGAGTTGATGTTTCTCCGGCTAACGCAGCCAAAATCCAAAACGATGGAAAGAAGTTATTAGTATCTCGTTTTGAAAGAGATTGTTACTAGAACTTGACGCCGGTTTCGATGCCTTTGCTTTCAAGTTTCTTTACGTAAGCGTAGACACCAAGCTTGTTGATGGTACGCATAGCGCTGGTTGAAATGCGAAGGGTTACAAACTTACCGGTTTCCGGTACGAAAAACTTCTTCTTCTGAATGTTGGGTACAAAACGACGTTTCGTCTTCCGGTTGGAGTGGGAAACGTTGTTGCCGCTGATCGGCTTCTTACCTGTTAGTTTACAAACTTTTGACATCGCAAATACGTTAGCGACCCTAGATGGGCCAGAATAAAAAAGCAGACCGAGGTCTGCCTTAAAATGACATTGAAAGTGAACTTTCGCGTCGTTGTGACCGTGTCAGGATTCGAACCTGAAACCTCTTGATTCGTAGTCAAGTGCTCTATCCAGTTGAGCTACACAGCCATTCTCCTTCCGAAGCGGTCGCAAAGGTAGCACATGTTTTGAACACGCACAAACGTAATCTATCTTTTTTACAAAATTTCTGCTTTAGTGTCCTGGGCCTTTGTTAGGCCGTTAGTTCGTTGGTCTTTTAAAGCTACCGTCCCTCATGCTTGCGTTAGCCCTAAAGGTCTACTACGGACATCCCCACCCGCCACTCCCTTCCAATAGCTTCCACCATCCGCTGAAAGACTACTTCATCTTCCGCAAAATTCTGATCGCCAAGGTCAAGAACAAGCACGGGAATCTCCTTCTGGCTACCGAAGTAGTTGAAATAGGCATCCTGAACCGATTTCAGGTATTCATCTTTCATTTCCTGCTCATACTCCCGGCCGCGCTTGGCGATATTCGCCTGTAGTGCCTCAACCGGGCGGTGGAGGTACACGATCAGGTCCGGGTTCGGGAACCCGGCGTCCATCGCTTTAAATAAGCGAGAGAACAGCCGAAACTCCTCAGCCGGCAGGGTATTACGAGCAAAGAGCAAGGTTTTTACGAAGATATAATCCGCGATTACGCCGTTGGTGAACAGGTCCGTCTGCGCGAGCTCGGCCTGTAGTTGCTTATGGCGCTCGGCCATGAAGAAGAGCTCCACGGGAAAGGCGTAGCGTTCCGGCTCGCGGTAGAAAGGCGGCAAAAAAGGATTATCGCTGAATTCTTCCAGGATGAGCCGCCGGTTGAAGTCGGTGGCCAGGCGGTTAGCGAGGGTAGTTTTGCCCGCGCCGATGTTGCCCTCTATGGCGATGAAGTTGGGAAGGTTCGTCAAGTAATTTAAATAGTCAGGCGTTCACCGCCGAAGGCAGCCGCAAAGCGAAATAGTGGGAGCACGCATCATTCTCCGTAACTTTGGCAATGATAAGGCATCCGGCCCACCTCTCCTATTTTTTGGCCGCTGGCGTTCCTAGGCCATTACCATTTTACCCCCTTTCCATTGACCGTAACACTTGCTCTTGGTTCCAATCTTGGCGATCGCCACACCATTCTTACCACTGCCCGTCGGCTTATCCGTCGTCGTGTCGGTCCGGTCATTTCCGAATCCGAATTGATGGAAACCAAAGCGTGGGGCGTGAAGGACCAACCAGATTTCCTTAATCAGGTCATTGTAGTCAAACATAATTTGGGCTCGGTAGCAGGTGCAGAGGAAAGTTCTTTAAGAACAAAGCTCCTCCACCTATTAGACCTCACCCAGGGTATAGAAACTGAGCTCGGCCGCAAACGCAAAACCCACTGGGGGCCGCGCACGTGCGATATTGATATAATCTTTGTTGATAATATCCGGTTTGAGACCAAGCGGCTAAGTCTTCCGCATCCCTGGTGGGCGGAACGGGCCTTCGTACGGGATCTATTAGACAGCCTTTAGGCTGAACGGTTAAGCAACCGTACCCCCACAAGAGGATCCAGCCCCGGCGGTACATCCGTAACAATGCTGGTTGAGCACAATATCACGGTTACGAAGCTCCGTGACGTCAAAATCAGTAATGTGCCGGCCCTTAGCCGCGACCTTAAGGTCAAGCATCTGGTTAAAATCACAGTCGTAGAGGAAGCCTTCCCAGCTTACGGAGATGGTGTTGCGGCACATCAGCCCATCCACCGTCGTCGGATTATAGGCGTCGACCAGCTTCTGCATGTACTCCTCGTAGTTACCTGTTTCAACGAGGTAGTCGAGAAAGCGGGCGACGGGTAGGTTGGTAATGGCGTAGAGTTCATTGAAAAAAATGTCAAACTTACGGCCAAGTTGGCGCTTGAATTCCGCCTCCAGTTCCTCCTGCTTACCGGGTAAATAGGCGCCGGATGGGTTGAAAACGAGATCGAGCTTAAGGCCTGACCCTTCAACACCATAACCGATTTCATTAAGTAGCTGCAGTGCTTTGATCGAGTCCTCGAAAACACCATCTCCGCGCTGGCCGTCGGTCCGCTTTTTACTAAAGTAAGGCAGGCTGGAGACTACGTGCACCTTATTCTTCGCCAGAAATTCGGGCAAATCTCGGTACTTCGGGTTGGCCATGATGATGGTCAGGTTACAACGGTCGATGACCCGCTTGCCCATCTTGGTACATTCCTCCACGAACCAGCGGAAGTGCGGGTTCATCTCGGGTGCTCCACCGGTGATGTCCACCACCTGAATGGTTGGGATTTCGCGGATCATGGCCAGGCACTGCTCAAGCGTTTCGCGGTCCATATTTTCCACCTTCTTGTCCGGTCCGGCGTCTACGTGGCAGTGGGCGCAAGTCTGGTTGCACAGTTTACCGATATTGAGCTGGAAAACTTCAATCTCCGTAGGCTTAAACGGACGATGCCCCTGGTTCGCGAGCTTGTCGCTGAAGCGTGGGAATTTCGCGTCGGATATATCCCTTCCGTTCAGCACGTTGAGCTGCACAAAGGTGTCGCTCATGCGCGAGCCTTTGGCGGATAGGGATTTTGTTTTTTGCTTAATAGCCATATTATTAGAGATTAGAAGCTAGGAACTGGTTGCCTAGCTCCTCGCTTATTATTACATAGTGACCTTCTCCACCTGCCGCTGCATCTGACGGGCATAAATTAAAGTAGTTCCGGCCTTAACCGCAGCTGCCACGTGCACAGCCTCCATCATCTGCTCCTCGTCGGCACCGGATTGCAGGCTGTTGGTGGTGTAGGCATCGATGCAATAACTGCACTGGATGGCGTGGCTTACGGCCAGCGCAATCAGGGCCTTTTCACGGGCAGTCAGTGCGCTGTCCCCTTCGGTTACGGAGCTGTAGTAGTCGAAGAACTTTGCGCCCATTTCCTCCTGCCACTCGGCTATTTTTCCGAAGCTCTTGAGGTCTTTTGGGTCTGAATACTGGTTCATTTTCTTGATGTTATTAAGTGGCAACGATTGCTTGTTAGGCTGGGTATCTGTATTAGGTGTCTCGAAACTTTTCGAGAGGTGATGCGAAGTTAGTTCGTAATGAGCAGGGTCTGCCTCCGCCCGCAAAGTCTTGGGATCAAGCGGAATACCTTCCCGTTTCTCCTCAGCTGCTGGCATGATTTCCGTATTGTCCCAGATGCCCGTTGTTAGGGTAGCTGCGTAAGCTACCGGCAGGCGACGATCGTCGATCATCTTAGCCTTAGCAGCGCGGTGGTCGTAGCTCAGCCGGTGGAAGTTGAAGTTGAAGCCGTTGGTATCGTCCAGGGTGAGGTACCAAGTATCGGGGGTACCATCGTTTGCGGGCATACCTATTACTCCGGGGTTTAACCAGTAAGACGTTTGAGGCTTGGGGCTTAAGGTTTGAGGTTTGATTTGCTCCGCACGTTGGAGTACCTCCGCGAACGGTAGTCCGCTGTGCCCTCCAACCAAAACATCAGCACCTGCGTCCGCGCACCATTGTGCTTTTTCGTTTGCATCGGTGCTTCGCCAGACGAACGCTGATTGGTTCTCGGGAGAGCCGTGAAGGGCCATCACCTTTTTACCCGCGTATTCAAACCGGAGAATGTCGGGCATTCCCGCCATGAAGGCCAGGTTCTTTTCGGTAACGTTCTTCGCAGCGTAGGTGTACCAGAGTTTGGCAAACATATCGCAGCGGGATCCGTCGCCGAAGCCGCAGCCGCAGTCGTCCGTTCCGTTCACTAGATTGGTCTCTACGTTGCCAGCGATGGCCGGGCAGCCCCATTCTTCAAGCAGGTCGAGACACTCCTGCGGTTCGGCGCAGTAACCCGGCGTATCACCGCAGCAAATAACGTTGCTGGCCGGGATTCCCAAGCGGTTAGCTTCAGCCCGCAGAGACTGCAGGGCATCGAAGTTGGAATAGACTCCACCGAAAATTAGTACGGGACCGGTTAAAGTGCCGAGGTTATATTCTTTCATCATCCGTTGAATGCATAGATACGGATAAGTAGGACGGATGGTTTAGTTTAAACTTAGAGGAATGGAACTTGTGTCGTTTGCAGACGGCAATAACAACCTTTTTACAGTGCCGTAACGTCTTATTTGTTTTCCATGCACCGCGTTCCTTCCCCCGCCCGCAGGGCGGGTAAATCCCCGATAACCACCTCCTCCACGCCGGCGGCTACAGCGGCAAAGGCGTTGTCTAACTTGGGAATCATACCCCCGACGATAGTCCCGTCAGCCTTAAAACCGGCGTAGCTATTGGGTACTAATTCAGGTATCCAGGAATCAGCGTCCTTGATGTCCCGCATCACTCCGGGAAACTCGAAGCAGTAGCGTAAAGACACTTGCTCTTCCGGCCGCGCACGGGCGATAGCGATGGCCGTTTCGTTGGCGATGGTATCGGCGTTTGTGTTGAGAAGTTGGCCATTTCCGTCGTGGGTAATGGGGCAAAGCACCGGCGTCAGGCCCGCATCGAGTAGCCGCCAGAGCATCTCCCCGTCCGCGCCGAGCACATCGCCAGCAAAGCCGTAGTCGATCGTTTTGACGGGTCGCTTTTCGGCAAGAATGGCGTTACCGTCGGCACCACTCAGGCCAATAGCGTTACGGCCACGAGCCTGAAGATCCGCGACTACTTGTTTATTGATCAGTCCTCCGTAGACCATCGTAACGATCTCCAGCGTAGCCGCGTCCGTAATCCGACGACCGTCGATCATCTTCGGCTCCATGCCCATGGCGGCGATGACTTCGCTCGCTTTGCGGCCACCCCCGTGTACTAGAATGGCAGGGCCTTTGAGGGCCGCGAAATAATCCAGTGCTTCGGCCAGGGCGCCCGGCTTATTGAGGATGTTTCCACCTATCTTTAAAATGATCATCAGGAATCTGTTTGTATGTTAACATCAAACACGGATAGTAGCAAACAACCGCTTAAGCCGATATCGCCCCGAAGTATGCGTAGCCGTAATCAACAACCCTCCGGTAATAGCAATATTCTTCATGAAAAAGATACTCTGCAGCCGGTATTCATCCGTACCGGAAGACTCCGTCCAGAAGTCGTGTACAATGAACGTGAGCGGGATCCAGTAGATCATCAGCATAATGGCTCCGAGACGCATCCGGTAACCAAGGAGAATGGAAAGGGCGCCCATGAAGAGGAAAAAGATCGCTCCGTAGAGGAAAAAATCCTGGTTCCAGGTGAGGCCGTAAATCATCATGGCCTTTTTGTTCAGCCCTTCGTAAGCGAAGTAATCGTAGGCTTCAAAGAAGAAGATAAAGCTCAACAGGATGCGGCCAAGGAGATCGAAAATGTCTTTCATTGGCGGCAAAGGTACACGTTGTGCCCAACCTACTGACTACTCCGAAATCCCCGTGCTGCAACTTGCTTCCCCGTCAGACGTTTGCGTGGGAGAAAAGCGTCGCAAAAGCGCCCGCTGATAACAATAACCCTCCGAACTAGGGACTCAAGCCTCCCCACCGATCCTTATGCGCAACTTCCTCTACCTACTCGCCTTCACCCTTACCGTGTTAGTCTCCTCCTGTAGCCCGAAGACCGGCAGTATGATGACAACAGCGCGCGCCTCCGAACCCAACCCTGTACCTGCTGCCGAGCCCTCATTAGCACCTTCCGAAAGGGATACCGCTCT
>JAPKCQ010000188.1 GCA_026421165.1 Lewinella sp.
CAGCGGGTCTTGAAATATGCGAGGCTGACTTAAGGACTGACGGACTTTTCAGTCAACCAACCCCAAATTCGACCAGTTTGACTTAAGGACTGACGGACTTTTCAGTCAGCCTCAGAAAACGATCACCGCTCACCAAAAAAAACAACCCCGCCCTTCACCACAAGCTCCACTTTCCGCAGCGCGGCAACGTCTTTTCCAGGATTCCCCGTAACCACCACCAAATCCGCCAGTTTACCCAACGCAACACGGCCGAGATCAGGTAATTCAAAGACATCGGCATTGCCGGAGGTAACGGAGCGGAGTACGGCCAGGGGCTTCATTCCGTAGTCCACCATCATTTCTAGTTCGCGGGCGTTGTCGCCGTGCGGGAAGACGCCTACGTCTCCTCCGGCTACAATTTCTACGCCGACGGCCAGAGCGAGAGCGAAGGACTTCCGCTTATTAACTATGCGTTCCGGCTCAGGTTCGGAGCCTTTCTCCCACCCCCGGTACTGAGTGATGGCGTCTCCGGCGGCGAGGGTTGGGCAGAGGGCAACACCGCGGGCTTTCATGAGTTCGAATACTTCGCGGGTACCGCCGTCTCCGTGCTCAATGGTGCGGACGCCGGCCTCAACGGCGCGACGCATCCCTTCCGGGGTAGCGGCGTGGGCTACTACCTGGCGTCCGCTGCTGCTGGCCAGTTCCACTACCAATTCTAGTTCGCGCTGAGTGTAGGTGGGCATCGCCATTTTATTAGCCCCCCAGCGGTAATCGGCATAAACCTTAATGACGTCGGCACCACGGCCAATCTGGTCGCGGACGACGCGGGTGAGATCGTCTAATCCGTCAGCAGTTTCAGCGCCGAGGGGGACGGTTACGTGGTCGGCGAAACCCCTGGGGCCATAGCTTCCGGTAGTGACCATTGCCTTACCAGCGACAATCATGCGGGGGCCGGGAGTTACGCCTTTTTCAATGCTTTGCTTCAAGCCCACGTCTACGTAGCCCGCGCCCTCGGAGCCAAGGTCGCGCACGGTGGTAAAGCCCGCCGCCAGGGTTTTACGGGCATGATTTGCCCCGCGAATAGCGCGTTCGGCGTAAGACTCGAGAAGCACCTGGTCCGTCCACGATGTCTCGTTGTAGGGGTGAAGCAGTAGATGGCTGTGGCCTTCGATCATTCCGGGCAGCAGGGTTCCTTTGGGAAATTCCCGGACTTCGCAGTCCGCAGGGACCTCCATTTCACCTACCTCTCCAATATCCGTTATTCGTTCATCTTGCACGAGTACAGCTTTGCCCTCGTGGAAGTTTTCGCCGTCGAATATTCGGGCAGGTTCAATTAGTAAGCAGTTTCGCTGCGCGGCTTTCTGAGGAGCTTGGGCGCGGGCGCTGGTGCAGAGAAAAGTTAGGAGAAGCAGAGGGAGGTAACGTAGCATGGGGCTTTTATTTTGGACGGAAGTTAAGGTATGTTCTGTTTGTTGTGATGAGCGGGTCGAGGCCTACCAGCAGCAGATCAACCCATCCCTAGGAAGAGTACACTTACATCAAGAAGCTAGTCGGGTGGTGCACTACTCCTAGCGAGAGATTAATAATTTCCGCAAAAAAATTATCAATCCCTCACGAACCAGGATCAATTCGTAGGTTTATAGCGTCAATTAACCCCGAGCCATGCAACGTACCCTACCCACCCTGCTCCTCATATTCTTACTCTGCACCTGCGCCAGCGCCCAGAAAAAGGCGATCACCGTCGAAGACATGCAGCAATGGAACCAGATCAGCAACGAACAGATTAGCCCGGACGGCACCCATGTTTTCTACACCCTGGAAAAAGACCTGGGCGACCCCACCGCCGTGATCTACAACGTCAAAGCCAAAACCGAGCGCCGCTTTCCCCGCCTCCACCGCGCCAAATTGAGCTACGATGGTAAGTACCTCATCGGCCTACTGAAGCCAGGAATGGCAGAAGTAAAGGCCCTGAAACTAAAGGAAAAGAAAAAAGCGAAGGACAAACTGAAGACCATGGACACCCTCCTGGTCTGGAACCTGACCGACGCCGAACCACAACTAACACCAAACGTCTACGGCTTCAAAACCAGCGAACGCTGGAGCGACCGTTACGCCTACACCACCGCCTCCACCCTACCCGACAGCCTACAAAAAGAGATGGACAAGGACGTCCACCGGCTGCTCGTCCGCAACTTCTATAACCAGGACAGCTCCTACCTTGAAGGTATAAAATCCTACGAATTTGCCCGCGATGCCCCCGTCATCGTCGCCCACCAGGCGCCGAAAGACAGCAGCTGGGAAGCCAGCATCCTCCGCCTTACCCCCGACAAACTCATCTGGGAGTCACTTAGCAAAAACGAAGGCGATTACACGGGAATCAGCATCAGTAACGACGGTAAGCAAGTAGCCTTCCTTTCCTCCAAAAAAGACGCTAAGGACAAGCAAAAGCCCTTCTTCCTCCACCACTGGCGGGGCGATGATAAAACCGCCGAACGCATCAGCGACGACCCCGAAGCATGGCTCGAAAAAAGCTTCCGCATCAGTGACGACCGCGAGTTGACCTTCAGCGAATCTGGCGACTATCTCTTCTTCGGTACCACCCCCCGCCGCCCCGAACGCGACACCAGCCTACTCGACGAAGAAATCGCCAACGTAGAAATCTGGACCACCGAAGACGACCGGATGTACACCGAGGAAAACGTCCGCCTCAAGCGCGAAGAAAAACGAACTTACCTGGCCACCTACCGCACAAAAACCAACGATTTTCTCCAACTCGGCTCTACCGACCGCCCCTACGACTACCAGGCCAACGACCAAGCCGGCCACTACGTAATGGTCTACGACGACCGGCCCTACACCAAGCAAACCATGTGGGAAGGCGGCTCTGCCGCCCGCAACACCACCATCATCGACCTGCGGACGGGCAAGCGAACGCCCATGCTCAACGGCGAAATCACTCCCGCCCGCTGGCTCGACGGCGGCAAATACCTCATCTGGTACAACCCCACGGATACTACCTGGAACAGCTTCGACCCCGTTGCCGCCAAACACCACGTGCTGACGACCAACGCCACCGGAGTATTTTACGATGAGATCAACGACCGGCCGATGCACCCGCGGAGTTATGGCTACGAGGGCACGCTCTCCCGGGGTAACCGTTTTTGGGTCGCTGACAGATATGACCTTTGGGAACTAGACCCTACCGGAATAAATCAGCCCACGCGAATTACAAGAGGGCGTGAAAAAAGCACACGCTATCGCATCATTCAATTGGACGATGAAGACAGGTTCATCAGCCCGATTGTGAATGGAGTCATGCTTTCATCTTTTAACGAAAAAAACTACCACGGTGGCTATGGAACGCTTGACTTAGATAATAATGAGGTAAACATTGTCGAAGCCGGGCCAGTGACCTACGGAGGTTTCCAGTACGCAAAAGGTAGTGGCGGTATGATTTTCACGCGAGGAGATTTCAGAACATTTCCTGATTTACAGTTGGCAAAAGATGAACGTTCTGCCGGTAGTCAAATCTCCACCGCCAACCCCCAGCAAGCCGACTTCGCCTGGGGCACCAACGAAACGTACGAATGGACCGACCTGCAGGGCCGCACCCTCCGCGGCATGCTGGTAAAGCCCGACAATTTCGACCCCACCAAAAAATACCCGCTACTCGTCAACTTCTACGAGCGCAGTAGCGCAGGCGTTTACCGCCACCGTACGCCGGTGCCGGGCCGGAGCAGTATCAACTATAGCCACTACGTCAGTAAAGGTTACGTGATCTTCAATCCGGACGTCGTTTACCGGGTCGGCTACCCCGGCGAGAGTGCCTACGACTGCGTGATGAGTGGTATCACCAGCCTACTCAGCGAAGGTTATATCGATAAAAAGCGGATCGGTATGCAGGGCCACAGCTGGGGCGGCTACCAGGCGGCCTACCTCGTTACCAAGACCGACCTCTTCGCCGCCGTGGAGTCCGGCGCTCCGGTGGTGAACATGTTCTCTGCCTACGGCGGTATCCGTTGGGGCAGCGGTCGTAGCCGCCAGTTTCAGTACGAGCACACCCAGAGTCGCATCGGCGGAACGCCCTGGAGCCACTTCCAACGCTACTACGAAAACAGCCCGATTTTCACCACCGATAAGATCAATACGCCGCTCCTCATTCTGCACAACGACAACGATGGCGCGGTACCGTGGGAACAGGGCATCGAATGGTTCACGGCCCTGCGTCGCCTTGGCAAACCAGCCTGGCTACTCAATTACCGGGGCGAGCCGCACTGGCCAGTGAAGACCGCTAACCGGGCAGATTTCCAGACGCGGATGGCCGAGTTTTTTGACCATTACCTTATGGGTAAGCCTATGCCGGGGTGGATGACTGATGGGGTTGCTCCTATTTATCGGGGTAAAGAGTAGGTGCGATAATTTAGTAGGTTGATAGGCTGCCGCATATTGAAACGTGGTCGTATCTCGTGCAGTAGTACTATCAATCTATCATATCTACTAATCTAACGAAAGGCACGGACGCAGGTGTAACGAAAGTCGACGAGCACCAGTTGATTCCCCGGCACTTATGCTGGGGAGCGAAGCGAAAGTCTCTTTCGGCCTCCGCTCTTTGTGTACTACGTCTCCTTCGCCCCGGATACACTTCTGTGGCCCACCTCCTCCTTCCAGTCGCCAGTATAAAGGCCGGAGAACATCAGATGAACCGAACTTCCCTAAGCGAAAATACCCGCTCCCCCCCCTCAGCCATCTCCAACCGCAGCAGCCCAGCCTCATTAGTCCCCCGCAGCACCGCAAAGAAATTCGCTCCGTTTTCCACCAACTGGTACCTCCCCGGCACGTTGAGCCGGTAGAGTTGCTGGTGGTAGCGGTTGTCCAGCTCCCGCAGTAGGCCGGGGTTGGTTAGCTTATAGTTGTCGGCGAGGCGTTCAAGCAAATAGTCCAGCACGCCCTTCAGGTCAAAGTTGCGGCCGGCGAGCAGGGCCAGAGAGGTGGCCGTTTCCTTCAGGTTCTCCGGAAAATTAGTTTCGTTCACGTTCAGGCCGATACCGATTACAGACCAAGAGACCGTACTACCCCGCAACCCATTCTGTACCAGGATACCCGCAATTTTTTGCTTACCAACGTAAACATCATTTGGCCATTTCAGGCGAACGGTGGCGGCAAGTTCATCGGGAAGAAAGCGTTTAACGGTATCCGCGACGGCCAGGCTGGAAAGTTGATTAAGGGCAAAAAGCCGCTCAACCGCCAAATGGTCAGGATAAGCCGCCATGCTGAACGTCAGGTTGGCACCCGGTGTAGCGTACCAAGAGTTAGTTCCCTGGCCGCGGCCGGAAGTTTGAGCATCGGTAAGGAAAACGGCGCCGTTAGCGACCTCTTCACCTACGTTCAGCGCCCTAATGACCGCTGCGTTGGTACTTTCCAGCTCTTCAAAGTGGCGGGCAACTTTAGGTATTAACATAGTGTTTACAGTGGGTAATGTCGGGTGAATGTCCGGATTTGCCAGTTATATCTTTTATTCCAATCATATCGGCAACTTTTATCGTTCAAAAGGGGTATGACATTTGCTCCCTTTAGTAACAAAATTATACCATTCTGAATACTTCCACAACCCTCGCCCCTACCAAGTTCTCCGTTGAAACGGAAGAACGGCTGGAGCTTATCTTGGACAGCATCCGAGACATCAAAGGCAAAAAAATTGTCCGCCTCGATCTACGCAAACTGCACGATCGCCCGGCAGACTTCTTCATTGTCTGTGAAGGAGACTCTACCACTCAGGTTTCTTCCATCGCCAACAACGTCCAGAGGCGACTAAAGCAAGAAATCGGTGACCTTCCCAAAACCGCTACAGGTGGCCGACATGCAAACTGGATCTGCCTCGACTATTTCGACGTAGTAGTCCACGTCTTTTATCCAGAAACCCGCGCCTTCTACGAACTGGAAGACCTTTGGAGTGATGCCGATGTGACAGCCTACGACGCATAAGCAAACCTCATTAATCTCAGGCCGTTAACATTCACTTAAGCGAAATCAGTACAATTTGACCCAACGAAACGGTTGATTGTGCGTTAGCCCTTTACCATGAGTAATAACAATCAAGATAATAAGCCCGAAGGTGGTCCGAAGTTTCAAAGCTATTGGATGTACGCCCTCATGTCTCTGGTGCTACTGGTCCTCCTCATTTCCAGTCTTGGAAGCGGAACCAGCCACGAGATCGACAAAGAACGGCTCTATAAAATGCTGGACGACGAAGGTGCGATCACAAAGATTGACCTCGTCAACGGGCGATCCGCAGAAATTTACATCGCGGATGAGAGAAAGGGAGATACAGGTCCCTACCAAGATGCCTCCACTGGCGGCTTCGGTGGTACCAAGTATGATTACGTTCTGCCCGTACTCGACCCCGCAGTATTCAGCGACTACCTCAAGGAAGCGCAGGATAATCTCGAAATCTCTTTCGAGAAGCGAGTCAAGGTTAACTCCGTTCGCCGGACTAACCTGATTGCGGAAGCACTACCATTCCTGATTCCTCTTGCCATCATCATCCTCATCTGGGTTTTCCTGATGCGCCGCATGAGCGGAGGAGGTGGAGGCCCCGGCGGTCAACTCTTCAACATCGGAAAGTCCAAAGCCACTCTCTTCGACCAGAACAGCAAGGTGAACATCACCTTTGCCGATGTTGCTGGTCTCGATGAAGCCAAGGAAGAGGTGATGGAGGTTGTAGACTTCCTCAAGAATCCCAAGAAGTACACCGCACTCGGTGGTAAAATCCCGAAAGGTGTTCTACTTGTAGGCCCTCCCGGAACGGGTAAAACCCTTCTCGCGAAAGCTGTAGCTGGTGAGGCCGGAGTCCCCTTCTTTACCATGTCCGGATCTGACTTCGTAGAGATGTTCGTTGGTGTCGGTGCAAGCCGAGTACGTGACCTGTTCAAGCAAGCCCGCGAGAAAGCTCCCTGTATCATCTTTATCGATGAGATCGACGCCATCGGACGCGCCCGTGGCCGTAACGGTATGCAGGGCGGTAACGACGAACGTGAAAACACCCTCAACCAGCTCCTCGTAGAGATGGACGGTTTTAGTACCGATAAAGGTGTAATCCTGATGGCGGCCACCAACCGCCCCGACGTACTGGACAGCGCCCTGTTGCGCCCCGGTCGTTTCGACCGCCAGATCGGCATCGACCGTCCTGACCTGAAGGGACGCGAAGCCATCTTCAAAGTCCACTTGAAAACGATCAAGACCGACGGTGCTACGGTTGATTCTTTCACCCTCGCAGAAATGACCCCTGGCTTCGCCGGAGCCGAAATTGCCAATATCTGTAACGAAGCGGCCCTCATCGCCGCCCGCCGTAACCAAGATAGCGTCACACTCGTTGACTTCAACTACGCCCTCGACAAAGCAATCGGAGGACTGGAGAAGAAGAACAAACTCATCAACCCCGACGAGAAGGAAATCATCGCCTACCACGAAGCTGGCCACGCCATCTGTGGTTGGTTCCTGGAGCACGCCAGCCCGCTGGTAAAGGTCACCATCGTACCCCGTGGTGTAGCCGCCCTCGGTTACGCACAGTACCTCCCTAAAGAGCAGTACATCACCCGCACCGAACAGATGCTTGACATGATGTGCATGACCTTCGGTGGCCGTGCCGCCGAACAAGTTATCTTTGGTAAGATTAGTACCGGTGCCCAGAACGACCTCGATAAAGTTACTAAGCAAGCCTACGACATGATTACCGTTTACGGTATGGATGAAGAAGTCGGGCAAGTAAGCTTTTACAGCATGGGCCGCGATGCTTATCAGCGCCCCTACTCTGATGAGACCTCTACGCTGATCGATAACCGTGTACGTAACATGCTTGACAAGCAGTACGTCCGTGCCCAGGAACTCCTTACCGATAAACGTGTCGAAGTTGAACTACTAGCTAAAGAACTTCTCGACAAGGAAGTGCTGACTAGTCAGGACTTGATTCGCCTCATTGGCCCACGCCCTGTCGACGTCGGCAAGGTTCCCCCCGCGACGAGACCCGGAGTGGTAGACAATAGTGTTCCCACTAACGGAAGCGGGAGCTAGTATCTTAATTCGTTAGACCGTTAGAACCGGCCGTCAGGACTTGCTCCCGGCGGCCGGTTTTATTTACCCGACCCGGCGGTGTAGATTTAGTTGCCTTTGGGCTGCTTTGAGGTGTGGCACTTATGCCGTCTCCGTCGGAACAAATATCTTTGGCCTCATGCCCCACGTAAACCAGAACTTCCAGCCCTTAGCCCATACCGAATACAGCCCGGAAGAAATGCTCACCCGCGCCAAAAAATTCTACCGCCAGCACGAAGCCCGCCGCACCGTGCGCATGTTCAGCAACCGCGATGTAGACCGGGAAATAATAGAGCTTATCATCAAAACCGCCTCCACCGCCCCTAGTGGCGCCAATAAACAGCCGTGGAACTTTTGCGTGGTTACTAACCCCGAAGTAAAGGCTCAGATCCGAAAAGCCGCCGAAAAAGAAGAATACGATAATTACCACGGCCGGATGTCCGACGACTGGCTGGAAGACCTGAAGAAATTTGGTACCGACTGGCACAAAGACTTCCTCACCACCGCCCCCTACATCATTATAGCCTTCAAGAAAGCCTACGACCTTGATGCGGATGGTAACAAGGAAAAGAACTACTACGTCAACGAATCTATCGGCCTAGCCTGCGGAATACTCATCGCCGCCATCCACAACGCCGGCCTAGTGACGGTAACGCACACGCCCAG
>JAPKCQ010000477.1 GCA_026421165.1 Lewinella sp.
CAGTGCGGAAGGACTAAGGAGCAGAGCAGGAACGGTACTTAGGAATTGACGGCGTTGCATGGCGGAGGGAATAGCAGGTCAATCGTAAGGTCGTTTCAGGACCTCGAAGCGTTCTCAATAACGAAGCCGGAGGCGTAGTTGTTGAGGCCCTTTGAGCGTCCGGTGCCCTTACGAATGCACTGGAGAGGAAATGATCAGTCGGTTAAGATAACGCGGAATAAGCGATATTACGGAATGATGTACTCCTCCCGCTTCTTTCTTGCGGCCCTTCTGTCAGTCTTGTTCTTTCAGTGCTCCGATAGCTCCTTTGACACAATCGTAGCCGAAAGCACCGCCTTCCTCACCGGCTTCGAGAAACCACCCCAGAACCCGATCATGACGGCTGATAGTTCGTTCGTATTTCTCGACCCCATCGCCGATACACTCGTCCGCTGGCGTAAGGCGGATGTGTTCAACCCCGGTGCCATTGCTCAAGGAGATAGTATTTACCTTTTCTTTCGCGCAGAAGACAACCCTCGTGCCCATCTTGGCGGCCGCATCAGCCGCATCGGCCTGGCCGCCAGTGCGGATGGTATCAACTTCGTCTCTCGCCCAACGCCGGTTTTATATCCGGATAACGACAACAACATCGAATTCGAACGGGGCGGCGGCTGTGAAGACCCCCGGGTAATTCACACTCCCGACGGCGGCTACCTAATGCTCTACACCGGCTGGAACCAAAAAGTCGCCCGCTTGTGCAGTGCCACTTCAAAGAACCTTACCGACTGGGAGAAGCACGGCCCCGTATTTCAGGATGCCTATGCTGGCCGCTTTCACGACATTTGGTCCAAGTCCGGATCCGTAGTCGGCAAGCTGATGGACGACGGCCGCATCGTGGCCACCAAAATCAACGGCAAATACTGGATGTACTGGGGCGATGCCGTAGTAGGCCTGGCCCACAGCGATAACCTGGTGGACTGGACGCCCGTCCTCAACGAAGACGAAACCCTCTTCGATCCCATCCCGCCCCGCCGTGGCCTGTTCGACAGTAGCCTCAGCGAACCCGGACCACCCGCACTTCTTACCGACGAAGGCATTCTCCTACTCTATAACGGCCGCAACTCTCCCGAAGATTCTCTACGCTCCAACGCCATGGGGCCCGGCGCCTACTGTGGCGGGCAGGCCCTTTTCAGCGCGGAAGACCCCGCCAAATTATTGGCACGCCAGGACGAACCCTTCGTCTGCCCGTCCCTGCCGCATGAGATGACGGGGCAGTATGCTTCGGGTACGACTTTCATCCAGGGGCTGGTGCGCTTCCAGAACAAATGGTTCCTGTACTACGGTACGGCGGATTCTATGGTCGGGTTGGCGGTGGCGGAGTGAGAAATAAGTTTTGGCGCTGGTATTACTGAATCTTTGAATAGTTCGTCCGACGACCTTGGTGATATGTAAAACTTTTACCTCAAATTTGAACGCCAACCATCCACCGGTGTAAACCCAGGCAAGTACTAAAGCATGTAACGCATCTGGCATGGTGTAATCTAAGTTTTAATACACCCAAGTCTTGGATTTACGCCGTAGCTGCGTTGCTGAAATCCTCATTTCGCTATGCGGCTACTTGGTAACTACGGCTAAAATCCGGTTTCAGCGCCTCTGCCGAGCCCCAAATACCTACCGCTACCGATACCATTTACCAAACGGTCAATCAGGTCCGCTACCGAACGAAATACGATACGGTGTACCAAGAAATTTTTATGCTACCACAACTGGTTGATCTACGCGATACCCCGTATCTGCCACAGGTAAAACCCGTATCGGTGAAGGGGAGTAGTAGCCTGACGGGGGAAGGACCGGGTACTTGATTTCCTGTGTAGTACGGAGTGAGTTGGTGAGTCACTGAGTTTATTGCCCGGCGTGCTTCCTTCCGGAGGACTTGA
>JAPKCQ010000189.1 GCA_026421165.1 Lewinella sp.
GCCTCCGCGTTCACGTCATTAACGTGGATGATCTTGCGGTCATGGCAATGACCACATTCTGCCAGGAAGGTTTCGCCAACATCACGCTCCATTTCCACCCGGTCGGTGGCCATGGATTTAACTTTGGTGTTTTCGTGGCAGCTTTTGCAGGTGAAGTACTTCGTAGTCATGGGGCTAGATTTTGTTTCCTAGGAAACAAAATCTGCACTACCCTACCACGAAGTTGACCATCCGCTTAGGCACAACAATCACTTTACGAATAGTCTTACCCTCCAGTTGCTTCTGCACCTCAGCATTAGCCTTGGCCCCAGTTTCAATGTCCTCTTTCGATGCTCCAGCGGGAAAGTCAAGCGTAAGGCGGGTCTTACCGTTAAAAGCAATCGGGTAGGTAAAGCTGTCTTCCACCAGCCATTTTTCCTCCACTTCAGGGAATTGGGCTAGGTGAACACTGCCTTCGCCACCGAGGGCATGGTACAGTTCGTCGGCAACGTGCGGTGCGAAGGGGGCAATGAGGCGCGTCATCGGCTCCAGTACGGCGCGTTTGTTGCACTTCATTTTCCCAAGGTCGTTGGTCGCTACCATGAAGGCAGAGACGCAGGTGTTGAAGCTCAGCTTATCGATGTCTTCGGAGACCTTCTTGATGAGGGTATGGAGTACCTTCATCTCCTCCTTCGTTGGTTCGGCGTCGGAGATCTTCAGGGCCTCACTGTCGGCAGTGTAGAGGTTCCAGTAGCGGCGCAGGAAACGGTAGACACCGTCGATGCCGGAAACGGACCACGGCTTGGCCTGATCGATCTGGCCGAGGAACATCTCGTACATCCGGAAACAGTCGGTACCGTAGCGGGCGCAGATGTCGTCGGGGTTGATGACGTTGTGCTTCGACTTAGACATCTTGCCCATCTGGTGGCTCAGCTCAATGTACTTACGGCCGTCTTTATCGGTAGCCCAGGCGATGGCTTTAGCCTGCGATAGGATGCCACGGAAATAAGCAGCGTCCTGCTCCTTATCAGCCTCAAGGGCATCAATAGCTTCTTTGTAGATCCGGAAGCTGGCTTCGTTGTCCACGCTGGTTTCTTCTACCATGCGCAGCGGAACTTTACGCTCGCTGGTGGTGTCGTCGAATACCAGCGTGCCGGCGCCGAGTCCTTCGGCCTCCAGTGCCGTTCCTTCTGCGAGGTTCGCCCCTACCCATACGGGTTCTGTGCCGGCAGCCGTTTTCAGTAGACCGAGGTGAATGCTCACGATCGGCGCACCAATCATCCCCTGGTTCAACAGCTTCTTATACGGCTCGCGCGTAGGCACCTTTCCCATGTCGAAGAGGAATTTGTGAATCAGGCGGCTGTAGAGGATATGGCTTACGGCGTGCTCAGCGCCACCCACGTAAAGGTCGACGTCTTGCCAGTAATCAATGACGTCTTTAGCTACAAATTCCCCGTCGTTGTTGGGGTCCATGTAGCGGAGGTAGTACCAGTTGGAGCCAGCGGTGGCGGGCATAGTGTCCGTCTCGCGGCGGCCAGCGGGGGTGCTATTCCAGTCGGTGGCGCGTTCAAGGGGGGAGACACCCGCTTCGGCGCGGAAATCGTCCATCGGTGGCAATTCTACGGGAAGGTCGGCCGGAGCTACAGCGTGGGGTACATCGTTTTCGTCGTAAATGATCGGCCACGGCTCACCCCAGTAACGCTGGCGGCTGAAAAGGAGGTCGCGGATGCGGTAGTTCACCTGGCCCTCGCCGATACCCATTTCAATCAGTTTGTCCGTAGCTACTTTAATGGCGTCGGCCACCTCCATTCCGTTTAGGAAATCGGAATTGATCATGGTACCCACCTTGTCCTTATTCGTCGCGCTAGGGTACTTGCTCTTATCGATCACGTCGATAATCTCAATGCCAAATTTATTGGCGAAGCGCTCGTCGCGGTCATCGTCGCTCGGTACGGCCATGATCGCACCGGTACCGTAGTCTTTCAGGACGTACTCAGAGATATAAATTGGCACCCGCTTCTTCGTGAAGGGGTTGATACAGTAGCTACCGGTGAAGGCACCGGTGACCTTGGTTTCAGCCTGGCGGTCCACTTCGGAGCGGGCGGCTACGTAGGCGAGGTAGTCGTCGATGTCTTGTTGTTGCTCCGCTGTTGTCAGTTCGGGCACGAGGTCGTGCTCCGGAGCGATGACCATGAAGGTCGTACCGAAGATGGTGTCCGGGCGGGTGGTAAACACTTCCAGTTGCTTACCGTGGCCGTCGATGTCGAAGAAGGCCTGGGCGCCGGTACTGCGTCCGATCCAGTTGCGTTGCTGGGCCTTCAGTCCATCGGAATAATCCACGGTCTCGAGGCCAGAGAGCAAACGCTCCGAGTAGGCGGTGATGCGCAATTTCCACTGCGTCATGGCCTTCTGCACTACGGGGTGGTTGCCGCGTTCAGAACGTCCGTCTTTTACCTCATCGTTGGCCAGCACCGTACCAAGCGCTTCGCACCAGTTCACGGAGCTGTCGCCGCGGTAGGCCATGCGGTAGTTCATCAGCACGTCGCTCTGCTCTTTGGCCGACATGGCGTTGTAGGCGTCGGCAGAGACCTCCAGCGGTTCTGTTTCGGCGGCGGCGAGATCGCGGGTGCCGTGGGAGGTTAAATGAGCAATGAGGTCAACGATCGGACGCGCCTTATCAGCTTTATAATCGTACCAACTGTCGAAGACTAACGTGATAATCCACTGCGTCCATTTATAGTAGTTGGGATCAGAGGTGTTCACGGCCCGGTCCCAATCAAAGCTTAAGGCCAAAGACTCCATCTGTTCTTTGTACCGCTTCGTGTTCTTAGCCGTGGATTCACTCGGGTGGACACCCGTATCGATGGCGTACTGCTCCGCCGGCAAACCGAAGGAATCAAAACCCATCGGGTGCAGCACATTAAAGCCCTGCTGCCGCTTGCTGCGCGTTACAATATCCGACGCGATGTACCCCAGCGGATGGCCAACGTGCAGCCCCGCTCCGGATGGATAAGGGAACATATCAAGGACGTAAAATTTAGGCTTATCCTTATCGTTAGTAGTACGGTAGGTTTTATGGTCTTTCCAGTACTGCTGCCACTTCTTATCGATGGCGTTTACGTCGAACTTCATGGGTATGTCTTTTCAGGGACGCAAAGGTAGTGTTTCGGTTTGGTTTCCCGGCCTTTAGGCCATGAAGGTTAACGGACCTTTAGGTTACTGATTTTCAGCTTAGAGGCGGGGAAACCAATGCGTGGACCTCAACGCTTCCGGTCCAGCTTCCACCACTCCATATAGTGGGGACTTTCCTTACGCTGTTCGACCAGGTAGTCAACAAATACCTCGCTTACACGGGAGAAGTTCAGCGCTACAACATCAGCCGCTTTGAGGTCGGGTTTGCTCAATTCCGGCGAAGTTATTTCAAAGAGATCGATCTAATGGTCTGTCAACATTAAATATTGGGGTAATCTGCGATGCCTTTTGGTGCTGAATTTCGTTGAAGAACTCCTTCCGTAGCTACGGCTATGCCAGGAATCCTTCGCCTCATTCAACACCAAAATTCATCAGCACCTTACCCACAAATTCAATATTGACAGACCACTAATATGATTAGGCTTAAAAGCACCGTACGGGCGCCCGCAAGGGTCGCCCGTACGGGTAATTGAGCTTTTCGCCCTTTAGGGACACCTAGTGTGAAGTTGGACGTACAGTTATTTACTTCACGTGATGTTCGGGTACTTACTTAGTATCAAAAGTGCCCGCCTGTACTTTATTGAGGTAATCCCAGAAAGCCGCTACAGTAACGATCTTCCAATCACCGTCAACCTTTTCCATCAGCCTTAATTCCTGGCTGATCTGGTACGTCTCTTCCTTGTCGTCGCTGTTGTATTGTTCCCAGGTAAGGTAGGCTACCGTATTACCGTAAAAGCGAGTCCGCATGTTCAGCCGTTCTACATTAGGGTGCCCTTCGGTACCCCCCAAAGTGCCCTGATTTTCCTTGATGTAGGTACCAACCCGGCGGTCCACCTCACTCCAGCCAACTTTGGCGTCGTAGGTTCCATTGAGATTATTCCAGGCCTGAAAGGCATAATTCTCATTCACCCAATGTTCCTTCCAGCATTCGTAGTTACGGGCAAAGAAGCACTTGGTTTCGTCCTCGATTACCGCCATGATAACCGCCAACTCCGCTTCTTCATCGAAGGATGCTGCGGTGGTCATTTCTTCGGAACTGGTTTCGGGATCCTGGCAGGAGATTAAGCACAGGAAGCAAATAAAGGGAAGTAAATAAAACAATCTTTTCATGGTTCTCAATTTTTAACGTTACGAAAAAGGGCTAAACAACTGTCCCTTTTGCCTATAAGATAGGAGGCAGAGAGCAAAGTCGCAAATGAGAACGAAGTGAGACGTGTGTAATAAATTGCAGGCTTTCAAAAAAAATACCGCCAGAGACGTATCCCCTTTCCCAAGAAGAGGAGCCGAGAGAGAGAAAGGTGAACCACCTAGAGTCTGCAATTTGCTGTATACACCGAAGTAAGTACCTACTTTCCCCTCCTCTGTACCCGCGCACCCAATGGTCCAAAACACCAAAAAGGGGCACCACTCTTACGAGCGGCACCCCTTTATGGAGAGTTTATGTTTACTTTCCGAAGAAAGAAAAATTTACTGCTTAGTGAAAACTACGCTCCAAGGCTTAAGCTCAGGAACACCACAACCACCGTCGTTCGGGCCGAAGCCTTCGTACTCGATGGTCCAGGTTGAGTCATCCGCAAGATCGAACGATGCACTGTTCACCTGAACGGCAGCGATAGAACCACCACCACAACCGGCACCAGAATCTACAGCTGAAGAAGTAACAACATCACAAGCGAAGTCAAGGACTACGTCTGAAGTACCGAACCCGTAACCGGGAAGAAGGTAAGCACCAAAGTTGAAGGAACGACGGGTAGTAGAACCAGCAACAAGGCCCAGAGTTACCGTAGCGTCGAGGGCCGGGCCGAACGGCTGAACATCAGCACCGAAAAGTGGGAATACGTCGTAAACGTAACCATACTGAACGTTGTAGTCACCAGCGAATACATCGTCAGGAAGCGGACAAGTAGCGTTAACGTTGAAGTCAAAGAGGCCACCAAAGGCATTAGTAACGGCAGGCGTAGAGTTCGTGGAAGCGAACACACGGCCATCTTCCTTAATTACCTCGGTAGAGAACTGGAAGCGGTCACCAGAGATCACATCACCAACGTTACTAGCACCTACGAAAGCTGCTACTTCAGTGAAGGGGATACGCAGAGTCATACCAAGGTTGCCTTTATCGCCCAGAGGAGCGAAGTCAGACGGGCCGAAGCTCTTGAAGAGGGTACGCTCGGTAGACAGGTCAGAGGGGACTGGGTTATTGTCATCAAACGCAACGTAGACGTTGTACTGAGCTATGTCAGCACCACCCGCGTTGTCTACGAAGTAGATGTCCATTTCGTAAGCGGAACCAGTGAGGTCGGCGAGGTCAAATTCGCCCGTCTTTAGCTCATTCAGGAAAGGAAAGGCACCGAACAGGAGGTTATCCTGGGTGATTACCGGACTGCGCTCCTCGTCCACACAACTGGACATAACAACGCATGCTGCGGCAAGAAGAAATAATACTTTCTTAAGCATATTATTATATTTTAGCCACCCTCGCTAAAGGACAGCAAAAGTTTAAGTAATGATCGATACCGGGCGGGTAATCAAAAGCGATTACCCGCCCGTAAATCGGTTAGTTCAATTCAGCCTAGTAATTACAAGAAGCATCATTCGTATCCCAGTAAACGGGGTCGGTGAAGCTGTTCTTCTGTGTAATATTCTGGTTGAGATTCACGTGTACAGATGGGTACAGCGCAGAACGAATGAAAGCACCCGGGTTGGGGTCAATCGCAGGCTGGATGTCAGCTGGCAAACAGGTACGGCGGTAAAGGTTGTAACCTTCGATACCATTACCATAAAGTGCGATGAGGTACTCACGAGCAACGATGCCGAGGCGCGCCTCGTCGGAACCAGCAGCATTGTACTCGTCCATTACAAACGTTACGTAGTTTGTGAACAGGGAGTCAGCGGGGTAAGTATCTCCTACGAAAACGTCTACCGGAGGAGCGCTAGCAATCTGCTCAGCACCGTCAACAAGGCTTTCGAAAGCGCGGACGCGGGACTGAGACATCTCGATAGCTGTAGCAAGAAGTGCACCTGCATCACCAGCGGTGCCCATAGTCAGGGCAGCCTCGGCGAGGTTGAAGTGTGTGAAGGAGGACTGCCAAATCGGTGCGATACCGGCACCCTGGGCACCATCGGTGCCACCGTTCTGAGCATCACCGTTAGAGATACCATCGTCGAACTGACCACCACCGGGGTAAAGGCCGTAGATAGTACGGAAAGGACCGTCTGGCGGAATACCGGAACCCATATAGTGGTCGCGACCGAAGTAACCCTGGTCGTAGCTACCCAAACAGTAAGGCATATCCGGGGATACGGCCTCGTAGTGAGGTGGGATGAAGTCAGCATCAGGAGTCATCGTGAAGAGACAATCAAAGACGTTAGGGTTGTCCGCAACAACACCTAAGATATCAGTTTCCTGACGGTAGAAGTAGTAGCGGGCCCGTGGATCGGGAAAACCTTTGGACTCGGCCAGTAGCCACATGTACCAGTTGGCCTGGTACTGTCCGTCGTTGTTTTCGTAGCCGTTACCGTAGAAAGGGTGACGGTTGTCCGGGTTAGCACGGTTGTTACCATACTGGAACTCGAAGTTCTCGACGTTAGTATCAATGATGTCACCACCAGTTACCATTGCGTTGATCGTACCAGCACCACCAGCACCGCCGACGAGGCGGGTAGTTACAGCCGCACGAATCTTCAGCGTGTTGGCAAGGGTCTTCCAACTAGCAGCAGAGCCACCGTAGAAGTTGTCAAAAGCAGCGGAACCGAAACCAGTAGAACCATCAAGCTGAGTAGAGGCTTCGTCAAGCAGGGCGATGGCCGCAGCATAAACGTCAGCACCAGAGTCAGCCGTTGGGTTCAGGATCTGGTTGTCAGGGTTGGCACCTTGGCCAGCCTCTGTGTTAGGCACGTCACCGAAAAGGTCAACGAGAAGCATGAGAGTGTAGGCCTTCATGATCTTAGCTGAAGCAGCTTCGGCATTAAGACCAACGGGCTCTGCGAGAGCGATGAATGCTTCGATGTCCGGGAAGAGGTCAGCGTAAACATCGTTCCAAAAACCGTCAAATTCGGTTGGGCCGTGGGAAGACACGTAAGTGAAGCCTCCGATTTCGGCGCTCATCCGGGCCAGTCCTGCCGTGAAGCGGTACATGGTCTGGCTGTTGGCAACGTTGCGGAAGTTCAGCTGTACGCTGTTGTACAGGGAGACAGCGTCGGCGCGCGACGGGTCGACCCCGTTTGGGTTCTCGAACAATTCGTCCAGGTCCGTACAGGCGAACACTGAAAGGACGATCATTGCCAGAGCAAATTTCTTAAACAAGTTCATATTTATTGCTTGTTGTAATCTTTATTAAATTGGTTACGTGGTAAACTTCAAGGTGCTCCGTAAGCCACCCATTTCGGACAACTTACGGATACACGCTATAAAAGTTTACTTAGAAGGTTAGGCTAATAGTAGCACCGTACTTCTTGGTCGTAGGACCGGTGAGGAGGTCGAGGCCACGGCCATTACCTACACCGAGGGAAGAAACTTCAGGATCGAAGTTTACACCAACGGGGAAGTTAGGCGCGTAGTACCACAGGTTTTCACCAGAAAGGCGCAGGGAGATAGAACCGATGGGCAGTTTCTCCAGCAGGCTAGCGGGGATGCTGTAGCTGAGGCTTATTTCACGGAGGCGAATCACGGTAGCGTCGAAGATGTTTCCTTCGTCAGCACTAAAGTAACCAGCAAAGAAGTAATCACCAGCGTAACCTTGTACGGTGTTCTCGGCACCTTCACTGTCTTCACCAGGAAGGATCAGTGGGAGGAAGCGGTCGAAGTCAGTATCCACGGTAAGTCCACGCGCCAACATGGTAGCGGTCGTCTTACTGTAGATGTCGCCACCGTCAGTGTAAGAGAACTGCCAGCCGAGGCGGAGGCCTTTGTAGCTGATCGTGTTGAGCCAGTTGGCCGTGTAGTTAGGGTTCGGATCACCGATCACCTCGATGTCGTTGGTCTCTTCGTACTCACCAGCGGCGGTTACGAGTAGGCCACCATTAGGGCCACGAACAAATGCAGTGCCCTGGAGCGCACCGAAGGGCTGGCCGGGAATAGCAAAGTTACCGAGGTTGGTGTAACCTGCGATGTTAATCTGGTCTACACCGTCAGCGATACTGATCACCTCGTTTCTGTTACGGGTCATGTTCCAGGTCATATCCCAGGTAAAGTCCTTAGACTTAACGGGAATGATGTTCAAGCTAACTTCGAAACCTTTATTGGATACTTCGGCAGCGTTGATTGTCGTGGAAGAGTAACCACTGGCAGGGTCAAGGTCAAGGCCTACGAGGAGGTCGCTAGACTGCTTATCGTAGAAGCTAAGATCAAGACCTACACGGTTGTTGAGGAAGCGACCTTCGATACCAAATTCAAGCTCACCGAGAAGCTCGGGCTCGAGGTTTACGTTACCAAGCGTGTTGGAAACGAAGTTGGTGTTAAGTGCGGCGCCACCAGGAGTCTGGCTTACGTTGGTAGAGCTACCCAGTGGGATACGCGTCTGGTAAGGATTCGGGAAACGGGCAGAAGTACCGTA
>JAPKCQ010000190.1 GCA_026421165.1 Lewinella sp.
CAACACACTCAACAACATATTTAAATGCAGATTTCCCGCTTTTCCGACATCGCCAAAGGCTTTCCCGTCATTTTTTTTGACAGCTACGGCGTTTTACGCAACCATAATGGTCTGATTCCCGGAGCGATTGAATGCGTTGAGCGTATACGTGCCCAGGGCGTCCATATCCGGGTACTTACCAATAATGCCGCGCGTAGCCCCGCCTCGGCAGCTGCACGGCTTGAATACTACGGTTTGCCAGGTATTCCGGCTGAAGAGATTATCACCAGCGGAGCCACCACCAGGCACTTCCTGGAACAGAAAATTCGATCCGGTAAAATCGCTTACCTCGGTACGGCCGACGCGGCCGAGTACATCATCGGCGCCGGGCTGGAAGCCGTACCCATTACCGAGGTAGATTTTGATAAGCTCGATGAGATTAAAGGCATTGCTTTTCTGGACGATGAGGGCTATGACTTTAATAAAGACATTAACCTAACGATTAACCTCCTCCGCCGCCGGCTCGTACCCGTTGTAGTTGCCAATACGGACCTCTTATATCCCGTAGACAAAGAAAACGTAGCCCTCGCAACGGGCAGCGTCGCCCGCCTAGCGGAATACGTGCTCGGACGGCAGTTTGCCAAGTTCGGCAAGCCCGCCAGCCAGATGTTCCAAATGGGGCTGGACAGCGTGGCCCAGGTTTTTCCGGAAGTTTCCCCGAGAGATATCCTGATGGTCGGCGATACTTTACATACTGATATTCTGGGAGGGAATTCCTTCGGAGTCTCCACGGCTTTGGTGCTAAGTGGAAATACGCGCGCAGATAGCGTAGAAATGGAAATCCGGACCTCAGGGATTATTCCAGACTTTCTTTGCCAGAATATTGGAGAATAGGAGGAAGGGACTAGTGGTCTAGAAGCTAGAAGACTAACGGACCTCCGAGCTAGAATGCACAAAATTTGCTTTTTGGTGGGCGTGGTAACGAAGCCTTTTTTCATCCGATACATCCTACCTCCGAGTGTCCGTTCTCCTAGACCTAGCTTGTGCTCCACGTCCTTAGTGTAACTTTAGCCCAAACTCAAATCCATGAAAAACTCAAAGATCTTCCTCTGGTCCATAACCGTCGCCCTTGCCGGTTTCCTGTTTGGCTTCGATACCGTCGTCATTTCGGGTGCAGACCTTTCGTTGCAGGCGCTATGGGATAAAGGAGAAGCTTTTCACGGATTTGTCATCATGGCTTCCGCCCTTTGGGGTACGGTAGTTGGTGCCTTATTTGGCGGCATTCCTACTGACCGGATGGGGCGGAAGAATACGCTCATCCTGATCGGAGTGCTCTACCTGGTCTCCGCTTTGGGATCGGCCCTAGCGACCGATCCGTGGATGTTTGCGGCGTTACGGTTCATCGGGGGCCTCGGGGTAGGTGCTTCTACGATTACCGCACCGGCCTACATCTCCGAGATCGCGCCGGCTAAAGACCGCGGACGGCTGGTAGCCCTCTACCAGTTCAACATCGTTTTCGGTATCCTCGTGGCCTTTTTGTCCAATTACCTACTTAGTGGCTTGGGCGAGAACGCCTGGCGCTGGATGATTGGAGCGGAGGCAATTCCCGCAGCGATCTACTGTCTTATGATTTTCACCGTACCCCGCAGCCCCCGCTGGCTGCTTGCGTACCGAAATGACCGGGTGGAGGCGGCAAAAGTGCTGCAACTCATCGACCCGGACAGCGACCCAGAAATACTGATGGACCAGATAGCCGCAGATTCTGCCCAGGCAGACACCAGCGAGACCATCTTCAGCAGCAAGTACCGCGGTCCGCTGATCCTAGCCTTCCTGATCGCTTTCTTCAACCAGTTTTCCGGCATCAACGCCCTACTCTACTACGCGCCCCGCATCTTTGAACTCGCCGGTTTGGAAGAGAGTACGGCCCTACTGAGCAGTGTCGGTATCGGCGTCACCAACCTGCTTTTCACCCTGATCGGGCTTAGTTTGATCGACCGTCTTGGCCGCCGGCAACTGATGTACATCGGTTCGGTAGGCTACATTGTCTCCTTATCGCTCGTCGCCATAGCCTTTGCGTTGGAGTGGGAGGGTATGGCCATCCCAATATTCCTTTTCATGTTCATTGCCGCGCACGCCATCGGGCAGGGAACGGTGATTTGGGTGTTCATTGCGGAGATTTTCCCAAACCACCTGCGGGCAAGCGGGCAGTCCTTCGGAAGTTCCGTTCACTGGGTGCTGGCGGCCATCATTCCCTCGACGGTTCCTCTGTTGTTTACGACCATCGGTACTACCCCGGTGTTCGCGTTTTTCGCGTTCATGATGTTCCTACAGCTACTGTTCGTTTGGCGGATGATGCCGGAGACTAAGGGGAAGTCTTTGGAGGTTAGTAATTAAGTAGCAAGCCATAAATGAATGCTACACCCTATTATGCAGGTACGAAGAAAGGTTTTGATGGAGAATTCCTCCAGCTCGATTAACCTCTGTACCCATCCCATTCCCCCAAAACCTCCCCACAAATCCGCACACAAGCACGGCACCGCACGGAACCGCCCTCGAACCACAAACCAGAGACTGCGGAAAATACTTCTCCACAGTAACGCAACTGGTCAACCGCATGCTGGTAATTTATTTCAATCATCGCCACTGCAATTTCTAGAGCCAGTACCAAATCAGTCAGGCCGGCACGGTGCGCCGCCGACGGTTTAGCCGTCTCGAGGCAGGACCGGCAGATGCCCAAACAGGCCCGGAATTGTTGAAGATGTGTTTGCGTTACGGAAGAGATTACTGTACCCATTTAGTCACAAGGTTTATGCTCCAAGGACACTTTATTCAGCCTCTGAGTTGGTACCACGAATGACTTTAACGCTCAAAGCCTCTGCTTTAGCGCGGGCCGATATAGCTCAACCCGGTGTAAATTATTGAACACACTTTCCCACACTGCTTAAGAGAGTCGATGCTGTATTGGTAAATCCAATGCGCTACAGCATTAACTGAAGACGGGAGAGTTTCGGTCTTACTTAAGGAGTTTATGATAGCGGGATCATCTGACAGATGAAGATTCTATGCTTCGTGCTTACGCCGGAAGGTCAATTATTTAATTAAAGAAAATAAAGGATGAGTAAATATATTATTTAACGGGATCGCAGTTGTAAGGTGGAGAATTGAGAAGCAGCGTCCGGAGAGGGGTAGGATTCACGGCGTGGCTACTCCATAAAGCCACCACTGCACCTGCGGCCGCGCCCACCGCATCAGGCCACCGGGGAGCGAAAACCGAATCAACCTACCAGGAGATGAAATAGAAACTAGCCCGTGGATCCCGACTTGACTGGCCAGTTCCCTAATTTCTAGCTTCTATTAAATGAGAGGGCAGATCTTCCACTCGTTCACAGCAAAGCTGTTCCATAGTCTGTTGCAGCTGCATTTTCAGCATAGCGATGGTGTGGTTTCCGCCGGCGGCTCCGAGAGCGGCGGTGCCGTACATAAAAGATCGACCCATCCAGGTGAACTTAGCTCCGGAGGCGATGGAGCGGGCGATGTCGGGCCCGGAGCGAAGGCCACTGTCCTGCATCACCACGATCTGGTCACCGTATTTCTTTGCGATCCGGGTGAGTGGTTTGATGCTGGATTCTCCGGCATCAAGCTGGCGGCCACCGTGGTTACTCACGATGAGACCGTCGAGGCCGAGGCGGATGGCCTCGGCAGCGTCCGCTTCGTTGGCCACACCCTTGAGCACGATCTTACCCTTCCACATGTCCCGAATTGGTTTGATTTTTTCGGCGTTGAGACGGCCGCTGAAGGTCTGGTCCATGAATTTTCCGAGCTGGGTCATGTCAAGTCCTTTCGGGATATACGGCTTGAGGCTTGCAAACTCGGGCTGGCCGTTGAAAAGCGTACGTAACGCCCAGTTTGGCCGGCCAAAAATCTGGATTAAATTAGAAATGGACATCTTCGGCGGCATCGCCAGGCCGTTCCGGATATCACGCGGGCGGTAGCCAAAGGTGGGTACATCGCAGAGAATGACCAAGGTGCCGTAACCGGAGTTTTGGCAGCGCTTGATGATATCGTCACGCAGGCTGTTCTCCGTCGGGTGGTAGAGCTGAAACCAGGCCTTGCCGTCCGTAATTTTACCGATGGTCTCGATGCTACTGGTGGTTACCGTACTCAGGCAAAAAGGAATATTGTGTTTCACCGCCGCTTTAGCGAGGATCTCCGGAGCTTCCGGCCACATCAGCCCCTGCAAACCCACGGGCGCTACGCCGACGGGCGCATCATACTCCACCCCAAACAGCTCCGTCTTCATGGAAGAACCGTTGAAATCGCGCAGGTAGTGTGGTAGCAGTTCCACCTCCCGCAATTCAGCAGTGTTCTTGTGCAGGTTCACGTCTTCGTTACAGCCACCATCGAGGTATTCAAAAGCGAAACGAGGGATACGCTTGCGGGCTTTGGTGCGCAGGTCTTCTACCGAGGGGTAATTACCGTTAAAATCATTGGTCATTCGTCTTTATATTTTCTGCGGCCAGGCCGTGTTTGATGGTTTCAATATAAAAAATGGACATTGCTCTTTCTCCCCCGGGCCTGCTCATTCACGTCGCGCCTCCAACGACGGCAACTCTGGGTAACTCCGTACTCCCTCCGTGCCCCTTTGTGTTCCAGAAAGACCGGCAAAGCCGGCCTGGATACCGAAGGCAGCCCGTTCCAAAGCCAGAATAAAAGGCTGGTACTTCCGCAACCCGTAATTCTCCTTCAAAAAATTATAGTTCAACTCTTTATCCGAAATACATACCGCCGCACTAAGCATAAGCTCACTTCAACCCCCACGAAACCCACGGATACTTATCTCAATTCGCTACGATATTTTTGGGTAAGACGGCCAAATTGGCACCCGTACTGGCGGCCATCTGTTCCATTACACCGCGTAAGCGGGCAACTTTGTCCGGAAACTCAGTCGCCAGGTCAAACTGCTCGAAGGGGTCGTTCTTTAGGTTGTAGAGCGTGAG
Source organism: Lewinella sp. (assembly GCA_026421165.1). Lineage (GTDB taxonomy): Bacteria > Bacteroidota > Bacteroidia > Chitinophagales > Saprospiraceae > Neolewinella. Next base: position 4,977 of record JAPKCQ010000190.1, read on the forward strand.
TTGTACCGGTTCCTTCCCGGTCATGTGCTCCGGAGAGCTCCAGTCGTCCGCCGGTGGTGCAATGCGCAGCTTCCAGTTTGTGTCCCGCACGCCGTCCAGGCGCCTGCCGGTAAAGTAATAGTAGTACTCCACGGGGGATGGGCCTGTTCCGGTCAGCAACGGCCAAAGGCTTTGTCCATCCAGAGGCTTTGCCGGCGGGGACGTAGCGGTTTGATCCAGAATGGTGGCGTGTAAATCCAGCGTAGTCGCCAGTTCGGCGCTCAGACGACCGGCGGGTATTTTCCCTGGCCAACGAATTAAGGCCGGTACCCGGGCACCGCCTTCCATCGAGGTCGCCTTGGCTCCAGAAAGCGGTCCGGTACTACCGCCGTGCCATGCTTCAACGGGCTCAGAGTTAATCATACGATCGGGCAGGTTACGCCAGGGTCCGTTATCGCTAGTGAACACAACGAGGGTGTTATCCGCCAGGCCTGCGCTTTCCAGTGCGTCCAGCAATCTCCCTACGTTGGCGTCTATTTCTTCGATCACGTCGCCGTACAGTCCTCCGGCGGATTGCCCACGAAATGCCGCCGAGGCGTTCAGCGGTAAATGAGGCATCGCGTAAGGTAAATACAGAAAGAAAGGCTTGTCCGAATCCGCACTCAGGAAGCGGATCGCCTCATCGGTATACCGTTGCGTTAGGGTAGCCTGTTCTACCGGCTGTTCAGCGGTAGGCTGGTCGTTGCGGTAAAGGTGTAGCGGTCGCTGGGTATTGACCCAGGGAGGCATCATATCGTTGCTGTACAGGATTCCGAAATACTCATCGAAGCCCCGGTCGGTAGGCAGGTACCCCGGAACTGCACCCAGGTGCCACTTACCAAAAGCCGCCGTACGGTAGCCGTTGCCTCGCAGCCCTTCCGCCAGCGTTCGTTCTTCCTGATTAAGCCCACCCTCGGAATCAGGGCCAAGGTTACCCGGCAACCCTACGCGCAAAGGATAGCGTCCGGTCAGCAGCCCCGCTCGTGATGGCGTACACACCGCCGCCGCAGTGTAGAAAGACGTAAGCTTGATTCCTTCGCTAGCCAGGCGGTCTAAGCGTGGCGTTTGGATGGTTGGATGACCATAGCAACTCAGGTCACCATAACCAAGATCATCGGCAAAAATGAGGACGACGTTAGGGCGCTGGGGGTCGGTTGGTGCTTCGCTCGGGCTTGAACAAGCGGCAAAAAGACTTAACAACAGCGTAAAGGATAGATTTCTTGTTCTTAGCATAATTGGAGGCGTGATGTATTTAACAACAAGGCAATAATACTAAAAAATACGCGTACAAATATGGGCGCGGTCGCAGGTGCAAAAGAAGAGTAATAAGAGCAAGGAAAAAAAGAAGGGTCTGCGCATGACAACAACAAGTTGACCAATGTGCTAAGGAATATCGATTTAACAACTCTCCAATTTGCGGCCCCACGCTTTTGTTCCCACACTCATAAAATAAGCCACCGCAGAGTATACTGCGGTGGCCTGAAAACATAGAGTTTATTATCCAATGAGCGTAAGTTTTATCCCAGCTGCTCCAATAGTAGTTCGGCGACCTTCTCTGAAGAAGCAGGATTCTGCCCGGTAATTAGCAGGCCGTCTTCCACTGCGTAGGCTCCCCAGTCGTCACCTTTGGTATAGTGTCCTCCGTTTTCCTTGAGCATATCTTCCACCAGGAAGGGAACGACGTTCGTCAGCTGAACTGCATCTTCCTCAGTGTTGCTGAAACCGGTGACCTTCTTACCGTTGACTAGAGGCTGACCATCGGCACCTTTGGTGTGACGGAAGATCGCCGGAGCGTGGCAAACAGCACTTACTGGCTTACCGCTGTTGTAGAAAGCCTCGATGAGAGCTATAGATTCCTGGTCTTCAGCCAGGTCCCAGAGTGGGCCGTGGCCGCCGGGGTAGAATACCGCATCGAAGTCCGCAGTATCCACGGAGGATAATTTCAGCGTGTTGGCGAGAACTTCCTGAGTCGCCTTGTCGTCATTAAAGCGAGCCGTAGCGGGGGTCTGAGAAGCAGGAGCAGCACTAACGGGGTCGATGGGCGGCTGACCACCTTTAGGGGAAGCGAGGGTAATCACTACGCCTTTATCCTTCATAAGGTAGTAAGGAGCCGCAAACTCTTCGATCCAAAAGCCGGTTTTTTTACCGGTGTCACCAAGTTGGTCGTGGCTGGTCAGTACGAATAGTATCTTTTTCATTATTATAAATTTTCAATTGGTTTAATAAGACATGGCTACGATCTTCTCTACGTCCGCAGGCGCGAGTGTGCCGTGTTCGCCAAGTTTAGTCATTCCTCTACTGGCTAGGCGGTCAGCAACCTTCGCAGCAGTGCCTTCGCTCTCTTCGGTGTAATCGGAAAGCTTGGTTTTGATACCAATAGAGTGGAAGAATTCCGTAGTTTTATGGATGCCAGCTTTGGCTTTCTCTTCCGTAGTTCCCTCTGTTACTCCCCAAACCCGCTCTGCGTACTGGGCCAATTTTTCTTTCTTGGTCTCCAGATTATAGGTGTAGTGGGAAGCGGTAAGGATCGCCAGTGTACGGGCGTGATCGATGCCATAAAGAGCCGTAAGTTCATGGCCCATCATGTGAATAGCCCAGTCGGTGGGTACGCCTTTCTGGATCAGTCCGTTCAGCGCCATCGTACAGCTCCACATGAAGCTGGCGGCGGCCTCGTAATCCGCTGGGTTTTTTATAATGGCCGGAGCGACCTCGATCAGTGTCTGCATGATACTTTCCGAAAACCGGTCCTGAAGCAAGGCACCGACGGGGAAGGTCATGTACTGCTCGAGCACGTGTGTAAAAGCATCAGCGAGGCCATTAGCAATTTGCCGCTGCGGGACGGAAGAGACCACCGAAGGATCGAGAATGGAGAATATGGGAAACAATCCGGGGCCGCCCATCGTAAGCTTCTCTTTTGTTTCACGCCGGGTGATCACGGCTCCAGAATTCATTTCCGAACCGGTAGCCGGCAGGGTGAGTACCGTAGCGAAAGGCATCCCTTTCTTGGTAGGAATACGCTTGGCTAGAAGATCCCAGGGCTCATCCCCTTTATAGTATGCGGCAGCAGACAAGAACTTAACTCCATCAATCACTGAGCCACCGCCTACGGCAAGTAGGTAGTCGATTTTCTTAGCCTTAATTACGGCTAATGCCTCCATTAGCACTTCATATTCCGGGTTTGCGGGGATACCGCCGAACTCTTCAAAGTCTACGCCGTCTAGAGCTGCTATTACCTGCTCGTAGATTCCGTTTTTCTTAATACTACCACCGCCGTAGAGTAGCAGTACTTTGGCTTCTTTTGGGATTTCCGCAGCAATTTTACTGATTTGGCCTTTACCAAAAATCACTTTGGTCGGATTCTTAAATTCAAAATTTTTCATGGTAAATATATTTAGTTACATCGAGAGAAATGTTGTGTGGATGATTTCCAACTGCAAAACTAGGGGCGTAAAGTCGAAGAAAAATTGCCCTATGACAAGAAGCTGTACTACCATCGGTCACATGAGGTGGTTTTGTGCGCGCGAAGCGAGCTCGGCCCTTCTCAAGCGAGGCCGGTAAGGGCGATCCCTCGCGGTTGCCCGTACTGGGCCACGTTTGCCACTACGTTTTCACCTCATGTACCCGACAGCAGTATCGGAGTTTGGGTAACATTTCACAAACAGTGATTAAGCGGTCTATCT
>JAPKCQ010000191.1 GCA_026421165.1 Lewinella sp.
CGGGCGGATAACGGACCTCAATGCTTTGCCCAACGAACCCCTTGGACTGGAATAGCCCCAGAGGCTATTTCTGTTCCAGTCGAGGTCTTCCGGGCCGAGTTCCGGGGTCGCGAAGCGATTAAATTATAACACCTTTTTCGTTGCTTCGCAACGCAGGAATTCGGCCTGGAGGGTCTCGACCGAGAAAGTGATTGTATGAAAAAGCTAAAATTAATCCCGGTAGCTTGTTTACTCCTTATGACCGCAGCCTGTGAGCAGGACTCGTCAGTTGGGGGGATAACGGGAGAATACCCAAGCTGGAACCAAGAAACCCTCTTCGAACCAGTACCTCAAATCCAAACCGGCATAACCTTCGCCAATAGCCTCGCTTACGACGAAGACTTCAACATCTATAAATACCGCAACTTCTACAACGGCGGCGGCGTAGCCCTGGGCGACATCAACAACGACGGGCTGACGGACGTCTACTTCAGTGGCAATATGGTGAGCAACAAACTCTACTTGAACAAGGGCGACTTCAAGTTCGAGGACATCACCGAACAGGCGGGTGTCGCCGGCAAGGCTGCCTGGAGTACCGGCGTAACCATGGCTGACCTCAACGCCGACGGCTACCTCGACCTTTACCTCTGCAACTCCGGAGACATCGCGGGAGACAACCGCCGCAACGAGCTTTACATTAACAACCAGGACGGCACCTTTACCGAAGCCGCCGAAGACTACGGCCTGGCCAACGAAGGCCTCAGTACCCACGCCGTCTTCTTTGACTACGACCGCGACGGCGACCTAGATTGCTACCTGCTCAATAACTCCTACCAGGCCATCGGTTCTTTCAACCTTGAGCGCAACGAACGGCCGAAACGGGATGAGAAAGGGGGAGATGTTCTCTACAAAAATATGACGGTAGAGCGCGCGACCACCGCGTCTGCTACGCCTTCAGTATCTCCCACCTCTCCAGGAGAGGGGCCGGGAAATAGGGAAACTACCACGCCTTCAACATCCGCACTCCCCATTTTTGTAGACGTGTCGGAAAAAGCCGGCATCTACGGCTCAATAATAGGCTTCGGCCTCGGCGTAACTGTAGGTGACGTAGACCGTGACGGCTGGCCCGACATCTACGTCTCCAACGATTTCTTCGAGCGGGACTACCTCTACGTGAACAACCACGACGGTACCTTCCGCGAAACCCTTACCGACGCGATGAGCTCCATTAGCGCTGCCAGCATGGGCGCGGATATGGCCGACATCAACAACGACGGCTACGGGGAGATTTTCGTCACCGAGATGCTACCGGCCACCAACGCCCGCCTGAAAACGGCCACGACCTTCGAGAACTGGAATAAGTACCAGCTTAACCTCGAAAACGACTACTACCACCAGTTTACCCGTAACATGCTGCAGCGTAATAACGGCGACGGCACCTACACCGAAATAGGCCGCTTGGCCGGCGTAGAGGCAACCGACTGGAGTTGGGGTGCCCTTATCTTCGACTTTGAGAATGACGGGTACAAAGACCTTTTTGTTGCCAACGGCATTTACCAGGACCTTACCAACCGCGACTTCCTTGATTACATCGCCGCCGATGAGTTCAAGAAAGAAGTCACGGCAAGCGGCAAGGTGGACTTCAAGGTGCTGGTGGATGCAATCCCATCCAATCCCGTTCCTAACGCAGCTTTTCGCAACCTCGGCCCAGCGGCTGACTATGACTTTAAGGACATCGCCGCTGACTACGGCCTGAACCTCAGCGGTTTTTCCAACGGGTCAGCTTATGGCGACCTGGACAACGATGGCGACCTTGACCTGGTGGTCAATAATGTGAACCGACCGGCGGTGGTTTACCGCAACCATACGGAGGACCAAAAAAATAACCACTGGCTCCAGATTGTACCGGAGCAAGACGGTGGCAACCGCTTCGCCGTCGGTACGAAGGTTACCGTCTACGCCGGAGGAGAAGAATTTTACCTGGAGCATAACCCGATGCGTGGCTTCCAGAGTAGTATGGATTACCGCATGCACTTTGGTTTGGGGCAGCACGACAAAGTAGACAGCCTGATTGTAGAATGGCCTGAAGGTGGGCGTGAAGTTTTGAAAGACGTCAGCGTCGACCAGTTGCTGAAAATCAAGCAATTATTCTTTGCTGAACAACCTTCTCTTGCATCCGAACTTCGGCTCCGCTCAGTAATCACGGCCGCCCCTCTTTTTGCTACACAACCACTGAAAGATATTCGGCATAAAGAAAATCGTTTTAGCGACTTTGACCGTGATCCACTGATGTACCAGATGCTGAGCGCCGAAGGCCCCGCACTTTGTGCTGGTGTTTTTGACGGGTCGCGTGGTCCCGGATATTACCTCGGTGGAGGCCGTGATCAGGCTGGTACCTTCATGCTTTCCGCTACCCGTAATTCAGGCTCCGTGAATGAGGATTTATTGGAGGCAGATAAGGTGAGCGAAGACGTTGCCTGCGCCTGTTTTGACGCGAATGGAGACGGCCGTGATGATGTTTACGTAGTCAGCGGTAGCAGCGAATTTGGTGCGTCCTCCACGGCGCTGCTCGACCGGCTTTACCTCAGTACCAGTAACCCTCGTAAGTGGACAAAGAGCCCGCAGTTGCTGCCGAACAGTAAGCGCCCGGCGGTGGGCAGCGTGGTGAAAAACTACGATGTTGACGGCGATGGCGATCAGGACGTTTTTGTCGGTAGCCGCATCCGACCGGGCCTCTACGGTGTGCCCGCCGACAGCTATTTATTACTCAACGATGGTAAAGGGAACTTCACCGATGCTGAGGACGAAAGCCTGAAGGATCTCGGTATGGTGACCGACGCTACCTGGGCTGATCTTGACGGCGACGGACGGGCAGAACTCATCGTTGTCGGTGAATGGATGGCGCCGCAAGCCTTTTCCTTCTCCAGCGGAAAGTTGGTGCCGCTTGCGCTGAATTTTCAGGCGGGGCCGCAGGTTCAAGGAACGGATGAAGGAGCTGAGATGGACCTTCACGGTTGGTACAACGCAATTACCGTTACGGATCTTGACGGCGACGGTAAGCCAGACCTCCTGCTCGGTAACCATGGCCTGAACTCTCGCTTCCGTGCTACCCAGGAGGAGCCCGTCATCATGCACGTCAACGATTTTGATCAAAACGGTAAGGCGGAGCAAATTGTCTCCACCTACGAAAATGGAAAGGCGTATCCGATGCCGCTGCTTCACGACCTCGTAAAACAAATGCCCGGCCTCCGTAAACGCTATCTTAAGTACAGTTCCTTTAGTGACCAGACAATGGAAGACATTTTCAGCCAGGAAGTGCTTAATCGCTCCGTCGTTAACCGTGCAACTGAATTGCGGAGCCTTGCGCTCTTTAATAAAGGTACTGGCAAGTTTTCCGTCAGTTACTTACCAATGCGCACACAAGAATTTCCCGTTTACGGCATCGTCTCCGACGATTTCGACGGTGATGGTGACCAGGATGTTTTACTCGGTGGAAACTTCTACTACGCTAAGCCTGAGATCGGTCGCTACGATGCTGGCCGGGGTTTGGTGTTGATAAATGACGGAACGGGTAAGCTGATCGCACTGTCTTCTGCTGAGAGTGGGATCAATGTGCCTGGCGAAATCCGAAAAATCATCAAGGTGGAGACTGGAAGTTACCTGCTCGGTCGTAACAACGATTCTCCAGTCTGGACGACGCGCTACCTAGAGTAGGGTACTGGTTTTTTTCGGCTTCTGGTATTCCCGTATAAGTACGGGGTGGTCCATCTCTCCCGAAGTGCCTACTTTAGACAAAAAAGAGGCGGCCCCCAAATAAGGGCCGCCTGATAAAAGCTTAAAGTCGATCATGCCGTACTAAAGAACCGGGATGTTTTGAGTGGATCACGAAGGCCGACACGGTCTAGCTTTCAGGTCTCAATCATGTCTCATTCCCGATTGATAATACAAATGTAAGACGGTTTCTTGGGGGATAAAACGTCACGTTCAGGCTTGAATGTTATTGTCAAGACGATAGGGTAGGTTGGTAGAGCCGCATGGTTTAAGGAATTAAATAATGCATGGTGGTCTTTTGTGAAATTTTAAACGGTTATCTCTTTTTGAGATTTCTTTTATTCGTCTATCGTGGGTTGGCTGACCAGTCGTTTTGTTACGCCCAAAGAAATTTTCTCGTGAAAAAACTGTTTGGTCCGTAGCCTTCAATTTACCTGGAAACGCCTTTCCAGCCGGTTTCCGAATTTATCAACAACGGTTAAAACATGTTTTCCCGGCGAAACGTCTACGGATTGGCTGTGGAATACGGAGGTCTCTCCCAGGTATTTTTCATCCAGGTGCCAGAATACGGTGGTCTCCGCATCCTTGTGGGCCAGCTCGAAGAAAATGGGCTCCGTTTCTCCCTTCCAGTTTTTTACTGGACTCAGGACGCCGTCTTTGTAGGGGTAGATTAGTTGCATCGGGCCACGATCGGCGTATTCATCGAAGCCACAGTCGGGGTGTAGAGGGGGGATTGGCCGAAAGTCCGGATGCCGGCGCTGATAGAAATATGCCTGGCGGGCGGAGAGCCGCAACCAACTCTGCGGTGAAGCAGGGCCGGGCCCGCAGTCCTGACGAACGCGCCATGTTTCATCGGGATCGGTAAATATCTTTAGGTGATAGGTACACGCACGGCTGTGTTCGGAGTAGGTGGCCATCCACTCCTTTGTTACTGGACAGTCCCGACCGGCAAGAAGCCCGGACATAGCGCAGGTGGAGGCCTCGACCATTTCGTCCCAGGGCGGTTCAAACCAGGGCGGCGCTTCCGTTGAGTGCTCGTCCAGTGCCCGGAAAATATTGAACATAAGGGGTGCCGCGGCACGCACACCAACCAGGCCCTCCCTGCCTTCACCGTCGGCATTTCCGGTCCAGACGCTGACCACATAGGCGGGAGTACAGCCGACCGCCCAGGCGTCGCGAAAGCCAAAGCTCGTACCTGTTTTCCATGCGATGCGGCGGCGGGAGGAGAAACGGCGGGTGGCACCTGTTTCATCGGGTCGGTTGAGCTCGGTCAGCGCTTCCAGTGTGAGGTAGGCGGATCCGGCAGCGATGGCGCCCGGCGTCTTTGTGAGGTTTTTTAAAGGTGGACGGGCTTCGTTTAAAAGTAGTGCGGGATGGTCAAAATCAGCCGACTGGTACCAGCCCTGGCGGTCATGAAAGTAGCGTACCTGACGGGCGATGCCGAGGAACCAGCCGTTGATTTCTTCCATGGTGATCTCTCCGCCACCGAGGATGAGGGATAGGCCGTAGTGATCTGGCGGTTGGTTGATTTGCCGAAAGCCGTAAGCTTGCATGACCGCGTGGAATTTGGGTACACCGTAGTCCTGCAGCAGGTAAACGAAAGGGATGTTGAGCGATCTGGCCAACGCCTCGTTGGCGGGTACCGCACCATCGTAGCTTCTGTAAAAATTGGCAGGCTGGAAGTTGGAAAATTTAACCGGAAGGTCTGGCAACAGCCCGCGTGGCGTCAGTATTGCGCCCTCCTGTGCAAGCGCGTAGAGCATCGGTTTGAGGAGGCTTCCGGGTGACCGTGGAGACGTAATAATATCAACATCAGGCGCGAACGCGGGTGCAATACCAGGTACGTTGCCGACGTAAGCCACCACTCTCCCGCTGGAAACCTCGGTAACCATTGCAGCCACGTTGTGTACCTGATTGCCAACGAGCAGGGATTGGTGGCGGCGGACCAGCTCTGTAACTTCTGCCTGCAAACTAGCATTCAGGCTACTCCGGTAGCGGCCTGGTCCGTTGGTCTGCCGCAGCCGCTCCAATAAATGTTCACCGCCGCGGGGTAGGGGGCGGGGTTCCTCCGGCAGTGGTTCCAACCTGGCCAGCGTAGCTTCTTCGGCGGTAAGGTTTCCGCTTACAACAAGGTCGTCCAGCAAACGATCGCGCTTGAAACGCAGTGCCTTTCGGGAGCGACCAGGATGGATAAGGGCCGGGCTGTTGGGGAGTACCGCCAGGGTTGCGGCTTCGGCCCAACTGAGCTCTGCGGGGGAGCGACCGTAATACCTTCTGGTCGCGGCCTCGGCGCCAACGACATTGCCGCCGAAGGGTGCGTTGGCCAGCCAGAAGCGCAGTATTTCGTCTTTAGAGTACGTAGCCTCGAGGCGGGTGGCCACGGCTCCTTCAACCAATTTTTGCACCAGCGTTCGCGCCTGATTGCCCCGCGCCATTCTTGCCACCTGCATCGTCAGCGTAGACCCGCCCGACACCACCCGCCCGGCCGACCAATTATCGCGCAACGCCCGGACAAACCCCCGCAAACTGATGCCCAGGTGCCGCCGGAAAGTCTTGTCTTCATAGTTGATCACCGCGGCAGTCAGCTTCGGCGAAATACTGTCTGCCGCCGGCATCCGCCACTGCCCGTCCGCCGCGATTCGGGCACTGAGTAACTCGCCTTCACTGCTGAGTAGTTCGGTCGCTAGTGGTGCTTTGAATAACGGCTTTGGCAAACAAAATAGCCACCACACGAATAGGAAGAGTAACACCACCAACGCTGGGTTGCGTGTTCTTTGCCAGAACTGTTTTAGCTGTTTTCGCACGGGGTAAAGGTATTGGCACTTGCTCGAAGTGAAAAGACCATTCTACAGCTTGTAGTTAGGCTCCAGATTGTGCCCCTGCTCGTTATAAAAGGCCTTGATGATCTCTAGGACCTCCTCGGGGGAGTCGACCACGGGGATGAGGTTCATATCATCCATAGCGATGGTTTGTTCTTTCTCGGCCATCGTCTCGCGGATCCAGTCGATCATGCCGGCCCAGTACTCCGTACCGATAAGGATGACGGGTACTTTATTGATTTTCCGCGTTTGGATAAGGGTGAGGACTTCGAATAGTTCGTCCATCGTACCGAAGCCGCCGGGGCAGCAAATGAAGGCCTGGGCGTACTTCACAAACATGACTTTGCGTACGAAGAAGTAGCGGAAGTCGATGTCTTTGTCCGGATCAACGAAGACATTGGAGCTGGTCTCAAACGGCAGGTCGATGTTGAGGCCGATGCTGGTACCTTGTTCCAGGTGCGCACCTTTATTTCCGGCCTCCATAATGCCCGGACCGCCGCCGGTGATGACGCCGTAGCCTTCACGAACCATGGCCTGTCCAATTTCGGTAGCCAGTTTGTAGTACTTATGGTCGGGCTTTGTCCGTGCTGATCCGAAGATAGACACACACGGTCCGCAGCTGTTCATCACCTCATAACCCTCAACGAATTCGCTGATGACCTTGAACATCGTCCAGCTGTCTTCGCCGGATACATTACCGTGCCAGCTGCGGGGTGCGTGGTGGCCGAAATTGGAGGGAGTGCTCATGAAGTTGGGTTTTTATTTTTTACGAAAAGCGAAGGTACGTTGGATCGTTGGTCTTTTGGTGCGTTGGTAGTAACGAACGAAAAGAGCAACGAACTAAGCTTTTAACTTTGCTTCCTGCCACAATGCCTCCATATCCTCAAGCGGCATATCCGCCAAGCCTCCCTCACCGGCCGCTTTCTCTACGGACTCAAAACGTTGCCGAAATTTAATATTGGTGCGCTCGAGGGCGGCCTCGGGGTCGATGCCCTTCCAGCGGGCGTAGTTGATCAGGCTGAAGAGAATGTCTCCAAACTCTTCTTCTTTATGGCGATCGGTCTCGGCTTCGTGGAATTCTTCCATCTCTTCGCGGACCTTGTCCCAAACCTGGTCTACATTATCCCAATCGAAGCCAAACTGTGCGGTTTTTTCCTGCATCCGCATGGCTTTTACCATGGCGGGTAGGGCGGTGGGGACACCGGACAAAACGGTCTTTTTCCCTTTTCCATTCTTTAGCTTGATTATTTCCCAGTTCCTTTTTACGGCTTCTTCATCGTCGGCCACTACGTCGCCGTAGATGTGGGGATGGCGCTCTACTAATTTATCGCAGATGGAATTCAGGGCGTCGGCAATGTCCCATGCACCCTGCTCGCTGGCTATTTTGGCGTAGAATACCATGTGGAGGAGTAAGTCGCCGACCTCCTCTTTAATGCCTTCGAGATCTTCCTTTAACAGCTCATCGGTCAGTTCGTAGGTTTCCTCGATGGTGAGTTTGCGAAGGGAGAGGAAGGTTTGCTTGCGGTCCCAGGGGCACTGCTCGCGTAGTTCATCCATTATGGTTAGTAGGCGTTGGAAGGCTTCGGTTTTGGCTTTCATGGGGGCAAAGTTAGGTTGTTCGTGTTTTAGAGTGTTAGTCTTTTGGGCTTCAATATTGTTGTAGCTATATGCTTTGCGTATAAACGTGTTTCTGTGTACATGGGGTGGCGGTATTGGGAAGCTTGGGTTGATTGGGAGTCAGCACAATAGGTTCCATAATTTACCGGTTTATGGACATGTCGATATCTCTAGAAACCGATATATGGATATACTGATATATACGAGTTGTGTTTGAACGCGTAATGTTTTTGCACCGCTTCAACATCCCTTCTAAGGCCCAGAAAACCCGCACCGAACCCCAACCACCCAGATCGGTAACCATTGAAAGCCAGTCCATCGGTGTTCATAGACCATCTCCACCAGGTGCGGCCATCCGCTACAATCCTGGTGCGTGCGGGCATAGGCGCGTTGCCAGTTGTCGCCTTTGGCCAGGTGATTGCGCTCATCGTCCGGACAATCAAGTGTTTTGAACCAGGTTTTTCCCTTCCACGT
>JAPKCQ010000478.1 GCA_026421165.1 Lewinella sp.
TATTGAATTTGTGGGTAAGGTGCTGATGAATTTTGGTGTTGAATGAGGCGAAGAATTCCTGGCATAGCCGTAGCTACGGAAGGAGTTCTTCAACGAAATTCAGCACCAAAAGGCATCGCAGATTACCCCAATATTTAATGTTGACAGACCACTAGGTTGTGCCATTCTTCAGACTCTGAGAACGATAATGCATTTTTGACCAAGTGGCTACACCGTGCCCTAATCGTCGCGTTGAAGCCTTCAATGAAGTAGGTAGTTGCTTTCCCGATTCGATGTTTGTCGGCAGGAAAATATTCTTGTAGCTATCCCAGTCGTCGCTTTCAAGTTTACAGGTCCTCAGCTGCTTAGGAATTTTCTTCCACAATGCTCTCGCCGAGACACCTGAGCGGTCGCCGATATGATAGGCCACGGTCAGCGGTAGCGTATTCTTCGTGTACCGTAGCGGACGTGGTGCCTACGGATTACATGAAACCTTAGCTGACGTCACCGGTCTGTTGCAAAGCGACGGATGCATTGCTTATGAGAGCTACATCAAAAAGCACGACGTGGAACGGGTCAGTTGCCTAGTCCACATCCGACGCAGATTCTTTACTGGAAGAAGTAACCACCGGGAGTTGGCCGAGCTAGCCTTTAAAGCGATTCAATACCTGTACCGTATCGAGGCTCTCTGCCAAGATAACAACTACACCTCGGAGTAATGCCTGCGGGTACGTAATTGGGTGGCTCGCCCCGCCTACGAGGCCCTACTCGCATGGGTGATTTACCAGCAGAGAAATAACCTAAGTAAAGAGAATATAGGTAAGGTGTTGGGCTTCACCAAAAATTACCTGCCGCGTTTACGCTATTACCTGAAGGGCGATCGCATCGAGATCGATAACAACCCGGTTGAGAACGTAGGAACAAAAACGCCAGGCCGCAAATCGGACAGTTATTAAATCGACGTTCCTAAGTGGGTTTTAGCGTAGAGTAGTGCTTTGGCGATGTCCCCTTTGGTCAGGTTATTACGTTGTTCGTAGTTGATCCAGTCGAGCAGGGCCTCATAGACGAGCCGAGAGACTTGCTGGCGCATTCCCATACGTTGTTCCGAAGTGAACTTTCGCTTGCGGTAGCGTGCCTCTATCCGGTATAGGTATAGGGTCCGTGACATCTTCAGCGTGTCCTTTTCGGCGTTGGGCAATTCGTAAGTTCCCTGTTCGAGCACCTTTTACCCGACGATAAAGCCGGTTTGATCCCAGACCAATAATTTGACTTGGTCACGGCGCTTATTGAGGAAAATGAAAACGTCACCGCTCGTCAGTTCGTGACTGATGTGCTTGCGCGGACTAGTCCGTTGAACCCTTTGCGCGTGTCCGTCGCGCTGCGATATAAAAAGGATCGCTGTTGGCTGTAAAACTAAGCATGGTTGCGGCCGATTTCAAGGATTAACTCGGCGATCTCTCCCAGCAATAGCCCCGCAAGCACCAGCTGTAATCCGCTTGGCAGGCGCAGGCTTCGTTCGGCGATTGTCCGTTTCGGCGTCATCTTGTAGAAGCCTTGCTGAACGACGGTTTGGACCTTGCTGTATTTTCTCTTCTAGGAATAGAAGGTGGAAACTTTGATTTCATTGTTGGCGCAGCAGCAGGCTATGGATTCGGCACTTTCTATTTGCTCGGCTAGGAACTGCCGGATGGCTTTATGGGTATGCCGTATGGTGATTGCTTTGCTTGGGACAAAGTTCTGGCGTGGGATCGGGGTAGGGAAGATGGGGTGCTCGGACGCTTACAAGCGTTCAGCACGCGTAGTCATTGTTCATGACCTAGACGAACAAGGACAGGCGTATCATGGGGTACGAAGGGCCTAAATTCGCAAGGTACCATTGGTATAAAAAGATGAACCGAAAGAAACTTG
>JAPKCQ010000192.1 GCA_026421165.1 Lewinella sp.
TGAGAGACTAGCTTCTAGTTACTAGCTCCTAATCTCTAGCTCCCTAGCTTCTAATCCCTAGTTCTTCTCAATAACATAAATCACCGAACTACCCCGCTCAGCATCGGCCGTACTGGAAATAAACGAGCCCAAGCCTTCAAGCCCGCCAGCGATTAGCCCACCGCCTGATTTGTACTTCTCGCTCATGATCGAGACGTAGAACGGATCGAGCGGCATATGGTGGGTTTCCACGACGCGGAAGCCAGACTTCTTCACCAGCTTGCGCATCGTGGCGGGGCTAAAATGCCAGAGATGACGCGGTACGTCGTAGGCCGCCCAGTCGGACCCGTAGGCTTCAGCATCTTTACTTTTATGGTTGGGAACGGCGATGATGAGCTTTCCGTTCTGACTGAGTAACTCATAAAACCGGTCGAGGTAGCGCTTCGGATCATAAAGATGCTCGAGGACGTGCCAGAGGCTGATGACCTCAAAAGTCGCCGATTGCAGCTCGGTAAATAAAGATTCCGGTGCGCGGACCAGGATGCCAAACTTCTCCGCCCCGTATTTCCGTGCTTCCGGGTCAATTTCGATGCCTTCCGCAGCGTACCCTTTGCGGTTCATAAAGTCGGTAAAGTAACCCGTTCCTGTGCCATAATCCAGAAGGTGTTTTCCGGCAGCTACGCGGTTTACCAGTTGGTACTTTTGGCCGAGCATAAAGTCCCGAGCTTTGTGGTAAAGCTTGTTCACCAGCCCTTCCTGATTGTCTGAATGGCTAATGTATTCCTCGCCCTGGTAGTAGCGGCCAGCCTCATCGGCAACGGGCGGATCCTGGGTAAACAGAAAGTCACAAGCTGCGCAGCGCCACAGTGCGAATAATTCTTTGCTTATGCTGTGGTCTTTCACCTGACGCTCTTCGGCGATGGCTTCGGATTGACAGAGGGGGCAGACTTGATGGTGGAGGGTAGACACGCGGAGCTTGGTTTGGTTTGACGTAAGGTAGGAATTCTTGATTGGGCGCGCACGCCGTTATTATCGAGAAGCCCGGAAGTCACCGGGTGCAGCGATTGTACTGAACGGGCGGTTACGTGAATAGCTTCGCCATTACTCCACTCCTCGTTGCACAAAGCGTCCCTCCAGAACTCGGCCGCCGTTAAGCGCCAAGGATCGTCCCCGCTTCAATTTCACTACCCAGTAAATAGGTATTTGTGTCCATCCGCCTACGACCAGCGGCCTGGAGTTCGAGTATTTTGAGGTACCCGTCGGAGCAGGCGACCTTCAGCACTTCCTTGCCGTCGGAGACCACTGTTCCCGGTATTTTGCTGTGGGATACAGTTTCAGCCGCTCCACAAATAATTTTGAGGGTATCCCCCTCCAGCGTGGTCCAAGCAGCGGGCCAGGGGCTGAGGCCGCGAACAAAATCGTGAACCGTCTGAACGGGTTGATTCCAGTCAATCCGGCAGGTGTCCCGATGAATCTTGGGGGCGGAGGTAGCGGTGCTACCATCCTGCGCCTGAAGTTCATACACTCCGGATTGAATGAGTTGAACGGTTTGAAGAACGAGCTCTGCACCTTCCAGCATCATCCGGTCGTGAACGTTGCCAGCCGTATCATCGGGGCCGATGGGAATGTGGTGGCGGAGAAGAACGTCTCCCGTATCGATCTCATGTTTGAGGAAAAAAGTGGTGCAGCCCGTTTCTTTTTCTCCCCGGATAACGGCCCAGTTGATGGGTGCAGCGCCCCGGTATTTGGGCAGTAGGGAACCGTGGAGGTTGAAGGTACCCAGGCGGGGCATGTCCCAAACCACGGTAGGCAGCATCCGAAAGGCGACGATAATCTGGAGTTCGGCTTTCAGGGAGCGCAGTTCCTCTAAAAAGTCTTCGTTGCGAAATTTTTCGGGTTGAAGAACGGGAATGCCGTGTTTCACCGCGCATTTTTTCACAGCAGACTCAAGTAGTTTCTTCCCCCCTCTGCCGCCCATCTTGTCGGTAGAAGTAACGACACCAACCACGGGGTAACCCGCGGCGATTAAAATTTCGAGGCTGGGCACGGCGAAATCGGGGGTGCCCATAAATACTATGCGGGGTTTTTCCATTGGGGCTAAGGTAGGGAACGGAGAGGAGTAGTGTAAAGGTTGAGCGTCAAAATCATTACACTAGTGTATTCGATCGGGAGGCTTGAACCAATAGTAACCCCTTCTCACCCAACATCGAGTGCCTCTCAACGCCCCCTGCACCCCGCGTCCGCGCCACCAAATCCCATAAAAGGCTTATGTGGTTTCAAACTGAATTCAGAACCCTAAAATCTCACCAACACCCCGTACATTCACCAACATGAAAGCAACCGAATTTAGCTGGAAAAACGGCAATGGCAACAAAGTTTACGCCGTTGAATGGCCGGTAAAAAACGCCCGCGCCGTAATGGGGATCATCCACGGACTGGGCGAACACTGCCGCCGCTACGACGAGATGGCAGAGTGGTACAACGGCCACGGAGTCGCCGTGGTAGGCTACGATCGCCAGGGCTACGGGCGCAGCGAAGGCCGCAAAGGCTACGCCGAAAACTATAAAGAATATGTGGACGAGGTCGCCTATCTCCTCATCGAATGTGAGCGCCGCTATCCTGACCTGCCGGTCTTCCTCTATGGCCACAGCATGGGCGGTCACTTGCTACTGCGCTACCTCATCCGCCGCCACCCCAACATCAGTGCAGCGGTGGTATCCGCTCCGCACATCCGGCTGGCGTTCACCCCGAACCCGCTGCTCGTGGGCCTAGGCAAGGTGATGCGGTCCATCTACCCCACCTTCAGCCAGGACAACCAGCTAGACACCGCTCTGCTCAGCAGAACCCCTACCATCAAACCCGCCTACGATGCCGACCCTTTCGCCCACGCCAAGCTCACCAGCCGCACCGGCATCGACATCCTCGAAAACGCCGACGAACTGAACCGCTACGCCGATGGCCTGCACGTCCCTACCCTGCTAATGCACGGCGAGGCCGATGGCATCACCAGTCACGACGGCAGCCAAGATTTCGCTGAGCGTAACCCCGCAGACCTCACCTTTAAATCATGGCCCAAACTCTACCACGAGCTCCACAATGAGCCCGAGCGGGAGGAGGTCTTTAGCTACGTACTCGCTTGGCTAGAGGAGCACATGGAGACCGTACACCGGGAACCTAAATCAGTCTGAGCCCCATAAGTGGTCTGTCAACATTGCATTCACTCCTGGGGTAACGAAGCTCACTTCCATCCGGCTACGCCACGCTGGAAGATGCATCCGATGAGCGAACCGCACCTCCATAAACAAAGTCAGCGGCGACACGTATTACCGTGCCGCCGCTGAACTTAGCGTAATTACCTGATGTCAGTTTTAACGAACAATCAGCTTTTGGGTAACGCTTTCGCCTCCCGCGTCGATACGAACGACGTAGTTTCCTGAAGCCAGCTTACCAAGGTCGATCGCAAAGCGGTTATCGCCTGCACGAAGTACCTGCGGGTAGCGCGCAACCTGCTGCCCCAAGGAATTGAAGATACTCAGCTGTGCTACTTCATCAGTAGCGGCATAGAAGCGAACGTTAAGGGGACTAGCCGCAACAACCGGATTGGGTGCTAGCAGTAGTTCCTGGGAGCCATCCGTATTGGGTGCTACGATGGAAACGATAGAGCTGTAGTCGAACTGGCCATCAAAATCCACCTGCCGTAGCCGGTAGTTATTGGTGCCCGGTAGCGGGGAGACATCGTTAAATTCGTAACGAGTCGTCGCACTCCGGTTGTCATTTCCGGCAACCTCGCCGATTTTCTGGAATTCGCCCGCAGTGTTGCTACGTTCTACCTCGAAGCGCTCGTTGTCGATCTCTTCGGAAGTTTCCCAGGCCAGTGCTACGCGCTTACCGGAGTACTCGCCGGTGAAGGAGAAGAACGTTACGGGCATAGCTTCGGATGGTCCAGTGCCTGTGCCTGTGACGGATAAATCCTCAATATTATTGTTATCCTCAGCATTCTGATTCCCATCCACCCAATTACCTACAGTTGTGTTCGGTGGGTTATCTCCGGTAATCTCCTCACTGTAAAACAGCAAAAAAGAAAAACCCATGCTGTTGTAGACAGCTTCCCAACGGGAACCAGTCCATAAAATCTCGATCGTGTCACCCCCATTAATTGAAGTAAAATAGCTGTTTTTACCGTTTTGTATAGATTTATACGTAAGCGTATGTGGGCCAAATGAATCGACATAATCTACCTGATTACCGGGTTGAGCATTTAAGCTGAAGGAAGCAATGAAGAAGAAAAAGAAAAAAGTAAGCATTTTAGTCATAATTCAAGATTTTTTAGTTTAGAATGTGAGTATTCACAATTGATGGCAAAATTTGCATTTTTGTCACCTTAAAAGCAAAGGTAGTACTTAATTTTTGATAAAAAATAAACGCTGCGGAAAGCCTCATGTGACCGACGGTAGTGTAATATTTTTCGCTGCAGCCTTGTTTTATCCTTAGATTAACGGACGTCGACACCAAAAACCGACACCCTAACCAGGAGGGTAAGGCTACGAGATTTTCGCTGGGCTTACGCCCTGGAAGCTCATTCGGTTATACGCTCTGGGCTACAGCTTAATCGTCTGCGGCGCTTGCTGGCTTATAGAATTCAGCGGTAAAGGCAAGCCGCTATTTGATAGCTGGCCGGTCAGCTTCCTGTTTTGATTCTCAAGTTCCGCTGTTGGCGCAGCTATCGTGTGGCGAGTAGCTAGATATACTGGCCGCCGGAAGTCTCCAGCCAATCAAGTGTCGTAAATACAGAATCAGGGGAAATAGTGGCCACTTCCTGGCAGTACGCGAGGGTCGCAACGAACACCAGCGTAAAAAGCAGAAGCAAGCGCGCAGGCGTAAGAATTTAATGGTTTGCGCAAACAGGACAGCTATTGAATTGATGTTCCTAAAGATCGCAAATGGCCATCAAGCCACTTGGCTTTAAGGTCAAAAAGCATGCACGTAAAATAAAACCCGGTGCAATTTAGATGTTCACACGCGGATTAGGTCAAGAATTAGGAACAATCTACAGCCCCAAAAGTAGTGGAGGCGTGACGAAAGTAGTGCGCGCGAGGCAGCGCTAATTCCCGGACAAGCGGTTATCTTTGCGCGAATTTCAACCCACCCACAGCATGCCAAAGGATACTACCATCAAATCAGTCCTCATCATCGGATCCGGCCCGATCGTTATTGGTCAGGCCTGCGAATTTGATTACTCCGGCACCCAAGCCAGTCATAGCCTCCGGGAAGAGGGTGTTGAAGTCACGATCATCAACCCTAACCCGGCCACGATCATGACCGATCCGTCGACAGCGGATAACATTTACCTACTCCCCCTCACGCCGGAGTACATAGAACAGATTCTACGCGAACAGCCACAGATTGATGCGGTTCTATCCACCATGGGAGGCCAGACGGCGCTCAACCTTGCCATCGAGTGCGGCGAGATCGGCCTTTGGGAAAAATACAATGTCCGCCTGATTGGCGTTGACCTCGAAGCCATCGACCTGGCTGAAAACCGGGAGCTCTTCCGTCTCCACATGCAGAAGCTGGGCTTAGCGTGCGCTCCGGCCATGATCGCCAACTCCTTCCTCGAAGGGATGGAGGCTGCCCAGGAAATCGGTTTCCCACTCGTCATCCGCCCCAGTTATACCCTCGGTGGTTTCGGAGGTGGTTTCTGCCACAAGCAAGAAGACTTTGCGGACATGCTGCGCCGCGGGCTCGACGCCAGCCCCACCCACGAAGTACTCATCGATAAGGCCGTCCTCGGCTGGAAAGAATTCGAACTTGAACTGCTCCGCGACTCTGCCGACAATGTCGTCATTATCTGTGCCGTCGAAAATTTCGACCCCATGGGCATCCACACCGGTGACTCCATTACGGTAGCCCCGGCCATGACGCTTTCCGACAAGGCTTACCAGGACATGCGCAACCAGGCAATTATAGCCATGCGCGGCATGGGTAATTTCGCCGGCGGCTGTAACATCCAGTTCAGTCAGAACCCGGAAACGGAAGAACTCATCGTCATTGAGATCAATCCCCGTGTATCCCGTTCCTCCGCCCTTGCCTCAAAGGCTACCGGATACCCCATCGCAAAGATTGCCGCCAAACTCGCCCTCGGCTATAACTTGGACGAACTCAAGAACCAGATTACCCAAACCACTTCGGCTTTCTTCGAGCCAACGCTGGACTACGTGATCGTGAAGATCCCACGCTGGAACTTCAATAAATTTCCCGGTGCCGACCACCGGCTTGGCCTCCAGATGAAGTCCGTTGGTGAAGTAATGGGCATCGGCCGTAACTTCCTCGAAGCGCTGCAGAAAGCCTGCCAGAGCCTCGAAAATGGCCGCGCCGGACTCGGCTCTGACAAGAAAGAATGGATCAAGACCGACGACATCCTCAGAAGACTGGAGGAAGTCTCCGACGACCGTCTCTTCCGCCTCAAGGACGCCCTCCGACTCGGCGTCCCGCGTAAAACCATCCAGAAGCTTACCAAGATCGACCCCTGGTTCATCAACCAGATCAAACGCCTTGTTGACTACGACCTGCAGGTGCAGCGCTATAATGTTCCCGAAGACATCCCCGCTGACTTCTTCCGCGAACTCAAAGAACTCGGTTATTCCGACGCCCAAATTGCTTATTTACTACGCGTAGACGAAGAAGGCGTCACTAACCGCCGTTACGAACTCGGCATCCGACGGACCTACAAAATGGTAGATACCTGCGCCGCAGAGTTCGAAGCGCAGACGCCTTACTTCTACTCCACCTTCGATCAGGAGAACGAAAGCATCGTTTCCGACAAGAAAAAGATCATAGTGCTCGGTTCCGGGCCCAACCGCATCGGCCAGGGCATCGAATTCGATTACTGTTGCGTACATGGCCTGCGCGCCGTTCAGGAAGCCGGCTACGAAGCCATTATGGTGAACTGTAACCCGGAAACGGTCTCCACCGATTTCGACCAAGCGGACAAGCTCTACTTCGAGCCCGTTTACTGGGAGCACATCCGCGAGATCATCGAGCATGAAAAGCCGGAAGGCATCATCGTTCAGTTGGGTGGCCAGACCGCCCTCAAACTGGCCAAAGAATTCCACGACCGGGGCATCAAGATCATCGGTTCCAGCTACGAAAGCCTTGACCTTGCCGAAGACCGGGGCCGCTTCAGTAACCTCCTGAAAGAGCTCGAAATCCCCTACCCTAACTTCGGTACGGCTAAGGATGCAGACCAAGCCCTGGACGTTGCCAAGCGCGTCAGTTACCCCGTCCTCGTACGCCCCAGCTACGTACTCGGTGGCCAGGATATGCGCATCGTGATCAACGACGCCGAACTGGAACGCCACGTACTTAGCATCTTCAAGAAAGACCCTAAAATGGTCGTACTCGTTGATCATTTCCTCGACCGGGCTAAGGAGGCTGAAGTCGACGCGATCTGCGACGGCGACGAAGTCCACATCATGGGCATCATGGAGCACATTGAGCCTGCCGGCATCCACTCCGGTGACTCCTCAGCCGTGCTGCCAACCTACTCTCTGAGCGTGAACGTCGTCAATAAGATGCGCGAGTACACCGAGAGGCTGGCCTTCGCGCTGAAAACCAAGGGACTCATCAACGTCCAGTTCGCCATTAAGACGGATAAGGAAACTGGCGAGGAAATCGTATACGTTATCGAGGCTAACCCCCGTGCTTCCCGGACGACTCCATTCATCGCCAAGGCCTACAAAGTGCCCTACCTCAACATCGCCACCAAGGTGATGCTGGGCAGCCACAAACTGAAGGATTTCGTGATCAACCCGCAGCCAAGTGGCTATGCAATTAAGGTTCCCGTCTTCAGCTTCAACAAATTCCCGAACGTGGACAAGCAGCTGGGGCCAGAGATGAAATCTACCGGTGAATCTATCCGCTTCGTGAAGGATATGACCGATCCGTTCTTCCGGGAACTGGACCGTAACCGTAGTATGTACCTGACGCGCTAAGGCGGAGAAACCTTATCTTAGCATCGATTCAATGCTAAAGCTAGCCGACATTTATTATGGTGTAGACTTTTCGGAAACGGAATAGTTTTCAGGTGCGAAGCCTGGGTTTTGACGGGCATCGCTCCTGCAAGAACGTTCCATTGCACCTGCGGCCGCGCCCGTATGAACCTAAGGTAAGACTTGTAACGTTCCCTTAGTACCCATACCTTACAAACTATGGCCAAGCGTATCGAACCAAGGTTTTTCTTCAACACCATTGACTGGACACTGGAGCAGTACCACAGCATGATGGCTGCTGGTGTGCTGACCGAAAACGATCGCGTTGAATTACTGTACGGCAAAATTGTACCCATGAGCCCTGTCGGAAGATACCATGCAGCTTGTGTGAGCAATATTCAGGAATTTTTCATCCTATCGTTTGGCAAAAAAATTACTTGGCGCACACAAGATCCAGTAGCCATGCTGGACAACTCGGAGCCCGATCCGGATTTCATCATTGCTGTCAGGGACGAAAATAATTACGCAGAAGGCCACCCTACAAGAGACGACATCCTCGTCCTCATGGAAGTAAGCGATTCCACCCTCGATAAAGACCGCGAGCATAAACTCCCCATCTACGGGACGTGAAATAAATAAACCATGCTTCTTGCTCGGCGCCTTTTGACCGCTGGCT
>JAPKCQ010000018.1 GCA_026421165.1 Lewinella sp.
CCGACAGGCTATTGTTCGCCAGCGTGTTCGTACCGCCGGAGGTGTAAATCCCGCCACCTTTATTGCGGGAAATAGTCTCTCCGCTAACCGTGATGTTAGAACTGCCATCCGCATTACCCCCGGTAATGGTAAACCCATCAAGCCGAGTAGCGGGAGTAGTGCTGGCAAATACTGCCAGAACAACGTGGTGTACATTGTCAGAAGCATCGCCTACCGTGCCAATGTCGCCACTGAGAATGGTGGGGTTCATTGCGATATCCCGATCGCTAAGCAGGGTTTCCGTGCCGGCGAATCCGCCGTACAGGCTGACGCCATCCTTCAACTGGAAGGTGAAGTCTCGGTCTGTTGCACAACTCGTGCAACCTGCCGGATGGGCCGAAGGCTTGTAGGTGCCTTCGGCTACCCAGATTTCGGTGATGTCGGGGCCGGTGTTGCCGAGGGCGCTTTGGAGGCTGATGAAGGCGTTTTCCCAGGAAGTACCATTGTTCGCCCCCATGGCGCCAACGTCAACGTAAGCGGGGCTCTGTGCGCTCAATGCTACGCTAAATAAACAGAGGAGAAGTGACAACGCAACCCATTGGGCGCGGACATAAAATAATTTCATGAGAAGATAAATCTAATTTACAACCTGTAAGGACCACAAAACTATATTACTCACAGTAAATACGCAATCCTTTCTAATACCTACTTACCCAGCGGTTCTCAGCCTAGGTAGGTACTTCTCCTGGTAATATGCATCTCCACAAGTATAATCAGCGTTTAATACAATAAAAAAGTCACTCGTCGCTAATTTCCATCAAAAAAAAATTAACCTTATGATGATAGTTTTTTTTTACTTTAAAGCGATAATAACCCGCATCAAGGTCGAACTTCGGTAGAGATCGAGGAGAAGATACAATTCCCTTCAGACTGCAGAACTAGGCACTTTTGCCACCACCCTGAGCAGCTACGCCAGTGTCCCCAAGGGAAGCCTACTGAGCAAAAAATGCTGCCCGATGGGAAGACCAGGAAACAGAAAAGGTCCGCACTCCGTTTTCAAAGTATGTCTATAATTAAGAAAATAGCCCTCGGCGGCGGCTGTCACTGGTGCACCGAAGGTGTGTTTGTTTCTTTGCGCGGCGTTGACCAGATCGAGCAGGGGTGGGTAGCTTCCACCCCACCCCACGATGCATTTTCCGAAGCGGTGATTGTGCACTACGACCCCGCTATAATTTCAGCTGAAGACCTGATCGGGGTTCACCTGGAAACGCACGCCGCGACAAAGGCGCATGGTTTGCGGCATCGCTACCGATCGGCCGTCTATGCTTTTTCGCCGGAAGATGCTACCTACTTCGATGCAATTCTGGAGCGATTGGCGCAAGGCTTTACGGGACCACTGGTCACGGGCGTGTTCCCTTTCGTTGACTTCAAACCCTCTCTTTCAGAGCACCAGGATTACTACCGAACGGACCCTGAGAGGCCGTTCTGCCAACGTTTCATTGCGCCTAAACTCGCGGCCTTAAAGCGCTCAAAGCCGGGTTTATTGGCTTAATCGTACGTTTATAAACTTCGCCGCACCTCCCGAATTAGCGACACCTTGCAGTACCACTCTGGATGAGGTTGCTTTTAACTTACTTACTAATCTTGTACAGTTTACGTCATGTTGACCACGCCGAGGAACCCGGGCGTTTCGCGCTTATTTTACGGAATTGCGTTCAGCCCGATGTTGCCGCTTACGGAGTAGAGGCACAATACGAGCAGTTCGATGTAGTCGCCTACACCTGCTAATATTACACTATTCAATTTATGTCCAGCTAAAACCAGGATTTGTGCTAGGTCGAGAAAGAGATGTCCAGCCCTCCCAAGGCCTCCTACCTATACTTTATATTTGCTAAAGGTTACAGTTCTCGTTACCTACCCTCTTAGAGATTCGCTTTACCCATAAATAGACTTACGTATGAAAATCCCCACTGTTGTTCTACCGAAAATCATCCTTAGTCTGATGTTCCTCCTGATGGTGCTTACCCTGGTCATGTTTCATTGCTTGGTTGGAGAAGTTGTTGACCCGGGGATTTATGTTACCAACTAAGGGAACGGTACTGTAGCCTTCGGCCAGGTTAATCAAGCAGGTATTCAAGTTCGGTCTTATCAAAGTCGAGCCCACCCCCAGCGCCAAGGATATCTTCGGCCAGCTGTTTCTTCCGCTGCTGCAGCTTATTGATCTTCTCTTCGATCGTACCCTTACTAAGAAACTTACGGGCGAAGACGTTGCCGGTACGCCCGATACGGTGGGCACGGGCGATGGCTTGGTCTTCGGTACTAGGGTTCCACCAGGGATCAAGAATGAAGACGTAATCGGCAGCGGTGAGGTTGAGGCCCGTCCCACCCGCTTTGATGGAGATGAAGAAGGTTTGCACCGTCGGGTCTTCCTGGAAGCGCTTTACCTCGTTGGCGCGGGTTTTGGCGTTGACGGAGCCGGTGATCCAGGCGTGAGGTTCGTTGGCCGCCAGAAGTTTTTCGCGAAATAGTTCAAGGTGCTTCACCATACTGGAGAAGATGAGCACTTTATGACCGGCTCTCCGGATGGTATCCCACTGTTCGTAGACTTCGCTGAATTTACCGGAGTCTTTGTCGTATTGCGCATCCAGCATCACCGGGTGGTTGGCGAGTTGGCGAAGACGGGTTAGGGTTTGGACTACGCGGATTTTGTACCGGCCGTCGTTCGGGGCGAAGCTGCCGAGTAGAGCGTTGCGGGCGGAGGATTTTTCCAGCTCGTAAGCTTTGCGTTGGGCCCTAGTCATCTCGCAGTAGAAGACCTGTACGTCGAGGTCGGGAAGGTCGGGCGCGACCTCTTCCTTGGTCCGGCGGAGAAGGTGCGGCGTGACGAGTTTACG
This sequence comes from Lewinella sp., assembly GCA_026421165.1. Lineage (GTDB taxonomy): Bacteria > Bacteroidota > Bacteroidia > Chitinophagales > Saprospiraceae > Neolewinella. Next base: position 2,874 of record JAPKCQ010000018.1, read on the forward strand.
GAGTTGCTCCTTTTTCTGCTCATCGTCGTGGACTTCGATGGGGGTAATGAAGGCTTTTTTGAAAAAGGCGAAGTTGCGCAGCAGGCCGGGATTGATGAACTGCATCTGGCTCCAGAGGTCAGAAAGGGAATTTTCAATCGGAGTACCGGAGAGGCTGATGCGGTGCTTAGCATTGAGTTCGTTGAGGGCCTTGAAGACCTTGCTCTGGCGGTTCTTGATCTGCTGGCTTTCGTCGAGGACGATGTATTCCCATTCGATTTGATCGAGGAAGGGCTGGTCGCGCAGGGCCGTTTGGTAAGTAGTGAGCAAAACATCGAAGCGGCGGAGGATGCGGGGGTCTTTGGTCCTGTTTTGTCCGGTGTGTGCTTCTACGGTGAGGCTAGGGGCAAAGCGGCTTAGTTCGTTGCGCCAGTTAAAGACGAGAGAGCTGGGGAGGACGATTAGGGCCTTCAGGGGTTGAAGGAACTCTTCGTCGGGGGCGGAGGCGGAGAAGAGGTCGAGTTGTGGAACTGGTTCGTTGCTCTTTAAACCTTCCTTTGCACCTGCGTTCGCGCCTACCTCCTCCGGCAGCAGCGTCGCTAAACGTTCCTTTGCGTAGAGCAACACGGCGATGGTTTGTAAAGTCTTACCGAGTCCCATATCATCAGCCAGGCAAGCACCGAGCAATTCGTGGTGGTGGCGGACGAGCCAGCGAGCACCTTCAAGCTGGTAAGGACGCAGCGTGGCTTTGAGTTTAGGGCTGGGTAGGAAGGCCTCCGCCATGGCATCGGCATGGCCCGTATCACCAACTTCGAGGCCAAGGGTAGCGAGTAAGGGCGCTTGCGAGCGGGCCATCCTCACCTTCTTGCCCTCCACCTTTGCGAACTGGAGACCAGGGCGGTACTTAGCGAACCACTCCTCCGGAATCAGAAAAATATCGCCATCGGGCAGGGGGAATTTGCGTTCTTCCTTTTGGATAAAGCGGACGAGTTTGGCGAAGGGTATTTCGTACGGCCCGACGATAACGGTACCCTTTAAATCAAGCCAATCATTGTCCTCGGCCACGTCCAGGCTTACCGTTCCCTCGTAGATGCTAAAGCGATTACCTGCTTCTTCCGGCGGGACCACCTCGATCCCGGCGGCGCTTAGCTCTGCTTCCCGTTGCAGTAGCCAGCGGAGGGCGTCGAAGTGTCCGTCGGTTGGTGTTTTGAGCGCGTTGTTTCCGGAAATATGGGTCAGACCAAGGTTGAGCAGTGGCTGGAGTAATTCGGTTTCCCTTGCCATGTCGCGGACGATACGGGTTAGGCGGAAAGGCGGCTTCACGTTATGGTCTACCGCCGTAGCGCGCGGATCACCGAGGGGGAAGGACTTGCGGCCGTAGACAAACGCTGGGTAGAGGTAATACTTCTCCTCAAAGGGATGTGGACGAGCAGCCAGTCTTAGCTTCTCCGGCGTATGGATTTCCCCGTACTGAAAGCCTTCGGCCACAATAGTATTGCGTTCTGCCAGGCGAACAACGAATTCCCGCCAGTATTTCTCCATCGTTTCCGGCGGTACCTGGACGCCGTCGCGGGTCAGAAAGGGTTTGATTTGGTCGCCGTTAAGTTCTCCGATTTGGACGAGCTGCTTGTCCAGGCAGAGCCAGCCCGGCGTCGGGTGGTTAGTGATCACTCGAATATCGTGGAAGCGGAGGGGAGAGGTTTTCCCCTCCGCGTTAACGAGGCGGAACTGGTAGTTGATCCCGTCTTCGTCGATAATAAACTTCAGTAATGGTTCCGGCGCATGCTTTGCAAAGGGAGCAAGATAGTCGTCCGGCTCCTTCCGGGGTGGTAAGTTGATGGCTACCGCATAGCCGTGCTCCCGGCACAGCTCCAGTATCTCCGCCGAGCGGTGATGGATGTAACGAACTACGAGATCACGGTCTTTGTTTTTTTCGGACAGTAAACCCGGAAGCGTGGGTACTTTCTTAGCCCCCTTGCGGTAGGCTTCGGCGATGTTTTTCTCGCGAAGGCTTTCGGCCAGGGTGAGGGCGCGCTCAAGCGGGGTGGACTTCTCGATGTTATAGATTCCCAGTCCGGAAGCTTTTGCCGTCTGGTAAACCTTTACCAACCGACCAGCGGTACTCCTACCTGCGATAAGCGCTTTGGGCAGGTAGACGCCGTTGCGGAACTCGAAATTAAATAGTACTTCGGCTTGTTGGGACACCGCTTGGTTTTTCTTTGAGGGTTAGGTTAAGAGGACGAAGATAGAAATTTTGATGGAAGGTTATGTAAGCTTGGAGAGCTTCTGACGTAGACCTAACATTACCTAAGCCGCCTCACCCTACCTTCGCCCCATGATTACAAACATCATCCTGATTGCCAAAGCACTTCACGTGGTGGGCTTCGTTTCCTGGTTCGCCGGGCTGTTCTACCTCGGGCGGGTACTCGTAAACCATGCGGACACTGAGAACATAGAGCCCGTCGCTGGCGATGGGCCCGAGGCCGTCCGCAATCGTTTGAAGAAAGAGATTTTACACGAGGAATATTCGGCTACGGCGGCGCGGGTCTACCGCATCATCGTTAACCCGGCGATGATGATTACCTCGGTGGCGGGGCTAACGATGATTGTTTTTAACCCATCCTACTTACAGAGTGGCACTCCGGGCTGGTTGTACGTTAAGCTGGCCTTCGTTGGCCTGATGGTGGTCTACCAGTTGTACACTGAGAAAAAGCTGATGCTCCCGATGGCCGCCAATGCGCGGCCGTGGTCAGACTGGCAGCTACGGCTATGGAATGAAGTGCCTACTTTCTTTTTGATTAGTATACCATTTCTGGCTATTTTTGGTAAAATGGGGTCTTTGAATTACCTATACCTGGCGATTGGAGTTGCTTTGTTTTGCTTCATGATTTGGCGGGGAGCTGTTGGGTATCGGAAGCGGCGAGTGGAGTAAGTGGTTTGCGCCCTCTCCCCCGGCGCCCCTCTTCTAGAGAGAGGGAAGACGTGGCAGACATTACTGAATACGGCTCAGGCGGCAGAATATCCAGCGTTAGGGACGCCGTATAAGTACTTTAAATAGCGGCTATCGTTGCCCAATCTACAGCTGGAGCATCGACGATGATTTTCTCTCCACTAATAGGGTCAACAAAGCCAATCTGCGAAGCACGCAAACAAATACATTCCGGCAAATATTCCCGCTCAGACCCATAAGCCACATCCCCAACAATAGGTGCCCCGGCCGTAGCCAACTGCACCCGGATCTGGTGAAAGCGGCCGGTGACCGGTGTAATCTCGTAGAGGTGATCCTCCTCTACCCTACCAACTAACTTATAGTGTAGTAATGATTCCTTAGCGCCAGCGAGCGGACGTTTGGAAGCCACGGCCTTCCGCCCCATTCGGTCGCGGGCGAGGTAGTGTTTCAGGCTACCTTTCTCAGCCGGAAGCGGTGCGGCGGTGCGGGCGAGGTAGGTTTTCTCCACCTTTTTCTCTTCGAAGGCTTTGTTTAGGAGGCGAAGGGTGGATATGTTCTTCGCCAAAATCAGGCAGCCGGAGACCGGCCGGTCGAGACGGTGAGCGATGCCTACGAAGGGGACTTTTGTGCTCCTCGGTCTGCTCCACTGCACCTGCGCCCGCGCCTCTACGGTGTCGTTGTTGAAGTTCTTTTCTACTGCTATGCCGGGAGATTTGTCTATTACTACGTAGCCTTTACCTTCGTGGAGAACTTCTAGTTGTAGCGGGTTGGTCATATCGCGGTGTGGTTAAGCTGCAAGGTATAACCACTCCTGCAATCTGTCGTCTCTTTGCGCCGCACGTCTGAAATAGAAGGGTGTTATACTGCTATCGGGCACGTGAGGTGAAAACGTAGTGGCAAACGTGGCCCATTATGGGCGACCGCAAGGACTCGCCCCTACTAGCCGCGCTTGGGGAAGGCCGCGCTCGCTTCGCGAGCACAAAACCTCCTCCTGTGACCACGGTAGTATAGTAATCCGAGACTCCGCTGCGCGGCGTCCCGAATTACTACGGTTGAATCCCTACGGGGTTTAGGAACGTCGGTTTTTCCTCCTCCATCTCTTCCGGCAGCCCATAACGCAGCGCGGAAGCTCGCACTCGAAAAGACCAGGCTATTGTTTAGCCGGTGTAGGGTGGGCGGGCCGCGCAGCGGGATTGACCTTAACACCCTTAAGCATCTCCATCAATTCCTTAACCCCACGCTCCAACTGCGGGTCCTTACCGGCAGCCAGCGCCTTAGCATCCTGGCGGACGGCGATGTCCGGCGGGATGCCGACGTTCTCACCGATGTACTTGCCGGAGACTGGGTCGAATACGGCGTTGTCGGGTGCGGTAAGGGCGCCACCGTCTACCAGGCCGTAATGAACGGATGATTTCACGAGGCCGCCCCAGGTGGTAGCTCCGATTAGTTTTCCAGCCTTTTGCTGGCGGAATACCCAGGGAAAGAAGTCGCCTCCGGAACCAGCCCGTTCGTTGATGAGCAGCACTTTAGGCCCGAGAATACCAGCGGGGAGACGGAAGGATTTACCTCCCGGCACCTCATTCGTAACTGCGGCACGCAGCGAGCGGGTCATCAGGTCAACCATGTAGTCATCCAGAAGGCCGCCGCCGTTGAAGCGTTCATCAATCACAGCGCCAAGCTTATCCTGCTGAGCAAAGTAGTAACGGTTGAAGTTGACGAAGCCCGCGCCGGAGGTGTTCGGCACCCAGATGTAGGCGAGTTTGCCACCGGAAAGCTCGTCCACCAGGCGGCGATTGTCCTCTACCCAGGCGCGTTGGCGGAGGGCATTTTCGGAGCGGATGGGTTCTACGGTCACTTCCCGGTTGTCCTGAAAAGCAGGCGCATCGTTGACGTGCAGTACGGTCTGTTCGCCACGCGTACCGTCCAGAAATTCGTAGGGATTGTCTTCAGATTTCAGTTCGCGGCCGTTGATACCTACGAGGTAGCTGCCGGCCTTCACGTCGAGGCCGGGGCGGTCGAGCGGGCTACTCAGACCCGGATTCCAGCTTTCGGTGGTGTAGATGCGGGCGATGCGCCAGCGGCCGTTGGCAACCTCCAAATCGGCACCGAGAAGGCCTACGCGGGAAGGCTCTGTATCCGGGAAGTCTCCGCCGAAGACGAAGCTGTGGCCTACGGAAAGTTCGCCGTTGACCTGGTCGAGGATATACGTCAGGTCGGCGCGGTGGCGGATGTGAGGCACGAGCGGTGCGTAGCGCTCATAGACTTTATTCCAGTCGCGGCCGTGCAGTTCGGGGTCGTAGAAGTAGTCCCGTTCATAGCGCCATGCTTCTTCGAACATCTGTTTCCACTCGGCCATGCGGTCGAGCTTCATCATTAGTTTGGGACGGAGGGATTCGCCGCTTTTAGCATTGGCACCCCCGGTTCCGGCGACCTTCCAGCCGGACATCGTACGGACGAGGATTTTCTTACCATCGGCAGAGACGGAGAAGCTGCGGACGCCGGATGCGAACTCCTTGGCCTTGCGGTCTTTCAGGGTAAATTTCATGAGGGCGCTGCCGGGGCTGTCTTCACGGGCACGAGCGAGGAAGAGAGTTCCGGCGGGTCCGGCTTCGGTGCCGACGTAGTTGCCGCGGTCTACCGGCAGGGCGATGATGCGGCGCTCTAGTCCGTCAAAGTCGATGCGGACGCCTTCGTCCTTTTCCTCTTCGGCTTTACCGTTCTTGTCGTCCTTTGCTTCTTCGTCTTTTTTCTCTGCACCTGCGTCCTCGCCCTTATCCTCTTCGTCCTCGTCACCTTCTTCCTTTTCTTCCTTAACTTTTTCCTCATCGCTTTCGGGAATGAAGGGTGAATCCTCGTCGTTGCGCAGCACCATCACGTAGGCAGCGTAGCTCGGTTCGGCCTGTATGGAGCTGGTGTTGGCCCAGCCGGAACCGAGGGCAGTATTGGTACTGGCCAGAAAATAGAGGTGCTTTTTGTCGCGGTCCCAGGCCGGGCTGAAGGCATCGGCGAAGGTATTGGTGAGGGCTTCGATCTTTCCGTTTTCGCTGTCCCAACTCATGAGCTGGCGGAAGTTATTGTCGGCAGATTTGACGTAAGCGAGGTAGCGTGAATCGGGGCTCCAGACCGGTGCCGTACGCTGGCGGTCGAGGTTGGAGGTACCCGTATCCACCGTTTTGAGGGTACCGGCCTCAACGTCGATGACTTGCAGGCGAATATCGTCATCGACGAAGGCGATCATCTTTCCGTCTGGGCTCCAGGCGGGCGTCCAGGCCATTTTAGAGGCACCGATGCTGATCTTGCGGCGGTCTCCCCGGCCGGTCTGATCGGTTAGGTAAAGCGCGTAACCGGTGCCGTCCTCGTCGGAGAACCAGGCGAGTTGATCACCCTTTGGTGACCAGAGTGGCGCGCGGTCGGCGGCTCCGGAACTGTGGGTCAGGTTGCGGGCGTCACCTTTATCGATGGGCACGGTAAATACGTCGCCCCGGGCTTCCATCACTGCGCGTTTGCCGGTGGGTGAAAGGGAGATGGAAGAAGCGCGTTTACTAACGTCCTCCCAGCCGGTGGCCGCCCAGGGGAAGTCGCCAACAACCGAAATAGAAAGCTTACTCGCTTTCCCGTTTTCAGGATCTACCATATGCAAGTAGCCGGCCTGTTCGACGATCAGATTACCGTCGCGGGCATCCAACCATTTGGCGTCGGTTGCCTTAAATTTGGTGACCTGGCGCACGGCTTTCGTTTTCACGTTGTAGGCCCAGACGTTCATCGTCCAGTCGCGGTCGGAAAGGAAGAAAACCTCGCCGCCCATCCAGTTAGGCTGCACGTCGGTAGTTTTATCGTGGGGCAGCAGCGTTTCTTCGCCGGTGGCGGGGTCGAGGATGATCAACGGGGTGTTCTGTCCGCCTTTATAGTTGCGCCATTCGCCGTCCCAGCGGGACATTTTGTCGAGGGCGATCAGTTTCCCGTCGGCGCTGAAGGAGCCGTCGTAGCCCCACTGCTGGTGAAGCAGTTCGGGTGTTCCGCCGGTTGCGGTTACGGTCCAAAGGCGGTTGTAGGGCACCGGCGCGGTGTTGCGGGTGCTGGCCAGAAGGATACGATCACCGTCCGGAGTCCAGCCGCGAACGGAGGCTCCGGAAGGGTGCCAGGTAAGCTTATTCGGCATCCCACCCACTGCGTCGACGACGTAGACGGCCGTTCCGCCAGCGCGGTTGGAAGTGAAGGCGAGCCACTTGCCATCGGGTGAGAAATGAGGGTGTTCTTCGACCGCTGGGGTACTGGTGATGCGGCGCACGTCTTTGCCGGTTTTATCGGCCGTCCATACGTCGCCGCCGTGGACGAAGGCGATGCGGTCGGGGCCGAGGTTTGGCTGGCGAAAAAGGCGGGTTTCTTGGGCCGTCAGGAAGACCGTGAAGAGAAGAAAGACAGCGGATAGTAAAATGGGGAGGCGCGAACGCAGGTGCATGGTGGTGGATTTTGGGGTGTGTAAGGTAAGGACTGTTGGTTTATTGGGATGGTTGCCTTGAATAACCCGGACACTCGAAGATCCTGAAAACAAACTTTATCCAAAGAACCTACTTTACGCCACGAAGTGGTAACCATGATGTTGTCGCTCACCTCTTGAAGCGAAATTCCTTCTCCTCAAATCCGTTTGTTTTTTGAGTAAAAAGGTACACGCAGACATCATCCGAATAATCCGTGTAGTTCTGTACCATTTGCAGGGTATCTCCCGAGCAGGCTAAACTGTCTGCATTGCACCCAAAATTAGGGCCTCTTGCGTTTGGCGCATCACTTATTCCGTCATCGATATTACAGCCACCATCTCCCCAAACATGGGTGAGCCTTAGCCAATGCCCCACTTCATGGGTGGCCCTTCTTCCTTGATTAAACCTGGGCCTTGGGCGGATAAGGAACGTCGATTTAATAACTACCGCTTTTCCTAAAGCGCCACCAAATAAGTAAGCCCGAAGCCTCCGGCACAACGCTCCCGATCACCGGAGCGGTTATAATTCATCCGGGTGTAGCCAAGGCTGAGGTTGCGCCAGCCAATTTCAAATTTAGTGCCAAACGAAGGGTCATATTCGGCGTTTTCGCCCAGCCCGTCGCCGTTGAAGCGGATGTTACGATCGGTTAAAATTCCGGCACCTACGCGGATGTCGTCCGTAACGAAGTAGTGCGCAGTAAGGTGCAAGGGAATGCGGGTCATACGAACGTGGGCGCCCTCGGTGAAAGTCCGCCAGTATTTATAGCCAACGGTGGCGTGCAGCATGAACCGATCGAGAGAAGGCAAGCGCAGTTGTACACCCGTCACTAAAGACACCCCCTGTGCGCCGCGGATCAATTGGGTTTCACCGTTTTCACCGGTTACCCAGCCGGCCCGGTCGCCGCCAAGTTCCAATGCGCCGCCAACCAGTAATTTCACCGGAGAAGATTGGCCGTTGTTCTGCGCAAACACCGGGCTCGCACAAAGTGTGAATAGGAGGAAGAAAATGGACAGGGGCTTCATCTTGGCAATTTGACAACGATTAATACACGGTATAAATCAGCGCGGCGGCTGACGCCAACAGCCTTGATAGCTTTACTTTCAAAAGTGTGGTCTAAAGATGAGAATGACAACAGGCGATAAAAAGTTTATCCTACGCCCCCTCCAGCCGATACTTAATCCCCATCCGCTCAATTTCCCGGATAAAGTCAGTATCCGCCTGGACGGTACGTTTCAGCGAGAACATCTTTAGTTTAGAGTCTTCCTCCCGGTCATAGAAAACCATCCGCAGCTTAGCATCACCCTGGTAGCGCTGGCAGAGATCGTCGAGCTGGACCACCTTCGCCTCGGTCAGCTCATCCAGCGACATTTTGAGAATGATCGCGGAGGTAAGTGCCTCCCCTACCCCTTCCAGCAGCTTGATTTCAGAAATCTTCAGTTCCAGTTCCTCACTCTGCCACTTCTTCTGGAAGGTAGCGGTAAGAAAAAGGGCCGTACCGTGATTAAGCACGTGCTTGAACTTGAGGTAGTCTTCGCCGAAGAGCTTGAACTCGATCGTCTCGTCGTAATCGCCAAGTTCAAAAATGCCCCATCCGTTACCGTTCTTGCTCACCAAATGGCGGCCACCGACGATCATCCCCGCCAGCTTGACCGTACTGCGGCCATACTTCTGTGAATTCAACTCAGAAAGTGAACAGGTAACGTAGTTATCAATCTCCACCTTATAACCATCCAGCGGATGGCCGGAGACGTAGATGCCGGTGACTTCCTTCTCGCGGTTCAGCTTTTCGGGCAGCAGGAAAGGTTTTGCTTCCGGAGGTAGGGGCGGATCAACCCGGATTTCGTCCTGCACGGCGGCGAAGAGCGAACTAGCTGCTTCCGCCTGGCGGGCGATGGTACCGTTCGCCGTTTTCACCGCGTCTTCGAGGTAAGAGTCGAACTTGGGCGTGGGGGCGTAGTACTGGGCGCGGTGTATGCCTTCGAAGCAGTCGAAGCCGCCGGCGTCCACCAGGGCTTCCAGTACCCGCTTATTGACGGTACCGGGCTCGATGCGCAGGAGCATGTCGAACATACTTTCGAAGTCGCCTTCTTTCCTGGCTTCGATGATGGATTCCACCGGGCCTTCACCGACGCCCTTCAGTGCCGTCATACCGATGCGAATGGCTCCGTCTTTATTTACCGCAAACTCTCCCTGGCTTTCGTTCACGCTGGGGCCGAGCACGAGCACACCCAGACTGCGACATTCCCGCAGAAAGAAACTCATCTTCGTCTGGTCCGATTTATTGTGCGTCAGCACCGAAGCCATGTACTCCGCCGGGTAGTGCGCCTTGAGGTAAGCCGTGTGGTAGGCGACCAGCGCGTAGCAGGTGGAGTGGGATTTGTTGAAGGCATAGGAGGCGAAGGCTTCCCAGTCTTTCCAGATTTTACCAAGCTTTTCTTCGGGGTGGCCGTTGGCGGTTCCACCTTCTACGAAAGTAGGGTACATCTTATCGAGTACCGCTTTCTGCTTTTTACCCATCGCCTTACGCAGTATGTCGGCCTGCCCCCTGGAGAAGTTGGCGATCGACTGCGAAAGAAGCATAATTTGCTCCTGGTAGACGTAAATTCCGAAGGTTTCCTTCAGGTACTGCTCCTCAGCGGGCAGGGTGTAAGTAATCGGACTACGCCCGTGCTTCCGCTCAATAAACTCAGGTATGTACTCCAATGGACCAGGCCGGTAGAGTGCGTTCATGGCGATCAAGTCGTCGAAAGTCGTCGGCTTGAGGTTCTTCATGTGCTTCTGCATCCCTCCAGACTCGTACTGGAAAATGCCGTTGGTTTCTCCGCGCTGGAAGAGTTCGTAGGTCTTCAGATCGTCGAGCGGAAGTTCGTCCACGTCGATGTCGACATCGTGGTTTTCCTTGATCATCCGGAGCGCGTCCTTGATGATGGTCAGGGTTTTGAGGCCCAGGAAGTCCATCTTCAGCAGCCCGGCATCTTCGGCGACGGAGTTGTCGAACTGGGAAATATACATCCCCGTATCCCGGTCACAGGTCACAGGTACGTGCTCCGTAATATTGCTTGGTGTAATCACAACGCCACAGGCGTGGATGCCGGTGTTGCGGATAGAACCTTCAAGCTTCTTGGCCAGGCGGATCATTTCACCGATCTGGTCTTGCTGCGAAGCGAGGTCGCGGAAGGCGTAGGCCTTGTCTACGTCCTCGCCGTTCATCTTACCCTTCAGTTCGGGATTGATGTCGCCGTCGGCCAGTACATCGCGCAGGGAAGCGCCGAGTTGCTGGGGGAAGGATTTGGCGACGCGGTCGACTTCGCTCAGCGGCACGTCCATTACCCGGCCAACGTCGCGCAGAGATGATTTGGCGGCCATCGTACCGTAGGTGATGATCTGTGCGACCTGTTCCTGACCATACTTATCGATCACGTAATCAATCACCTTCTGGCGGCCAACGTCGTCAAAGTCAATATCAATATCGGGCATCGACACCCGTTCCGGATTGAGGAAACGCTCAAACAGAAGGTCATACTTGATCGGATCAACGTTCGTAATTCCGACGCAGTAGGCCACGGCGGAACCCGCAGCGGAACCACGGCCCGGGCCAACACTAACACCCATTTCCCGGGCGGCGGTGGTAAAGTCCTGTACAATTAAGAAGTAGCCCGGATAGCCGGAGGCTTTAATTACGCTCAACTCAAAGTCAAGTCGTTCCCGGGTTACTTCGTTGATCTCACCGTACCGTTTAATCGCTCCTTCGTAGGTGAGGTGCCGGAGGTAGGCATCCTGGGTAGCAAACTCGGCCGGCATCGGGAAGTTGGGCAGCAGTACGTCGCTGGCCAGTTCCAGGGTTTCGATCTTCTCGTAGATCTCCATCGTGTTGGCGACGGAATCCGGATGGTCATGAAAGAGGTTGACCATCTCCATCTGTTTCTTGAAGTAGAAGTCGGAGCTAGGGAACTGAAAGCGCTTGGGGTCGTCCTTCAGCGAGCCAGTATTGACGCAGAGAAGAATGTCATGCGGCTCAAAATCCTCTTCTTCGACGTAGTGGCTATCGTTGGTACAGATCACCTTCACGTTGTGCTTCATCGCCAGGGCGAGCAGCTTCACGTTGATGTCTTCCTGGCTTTTGCCGGAGTAGATGGTGCGGCCTTCGCGGTCTTTGCCCAGGTCGATGTCGTCGATGCCCCGGTGGCGCTGAATCTCGATGTAGTAATCTTCGCCGAAGATGTCAAGCCACCACTTCAGGGCTTTCTCAGCTTCTTCGTCTTTACCGGCAATCAGTAGCTGGGGGATCTCCGCGCCGATGCAGCAACTGGTCACGATCAGCCCTTCGTGGTACTTTACGATCAGTTCCTTATCGATTCGCGGAAATTTACCGTACAGCCCTTCGATGTAGCCGATGGAGCAAAGCTTACTCAGGTTGATATAGCCCTGTTTGTTCTTGGCCAGCATCAGCTGGTGGTAGCGTTTGTCCTTTTCCCCTGCGGCACGGCTAAAGGCCTTCTTGTGCCGGTCAGCGACCATGTAAAATTCGCAGCCGATCATCGGTTTGATGTTCCGTTTACGGGCTTCGTTGACGAACTTGAAGGCGCCGAACATATTGCCGTGGTCGGTCAACGCTACGCCTTTCATACCGTCGTCCACTGCTTTGTCCATCATCGTCCCGATCTCGGCGGCACCGTCGAGAAGGGAGTACTGGGTGTGGCAGTGTAGGTGGCAGAATTCGGGCATATGTGTAGAAGCTAGGAACTAGGAATTAGAAATCAGTGCGCTAGTTTTTAGCTTCTAATTTCTATTTACGCAAGGTACGAAGTAGACGTTCTCTTCCAACAAATAGTTTTCCACATGTGCCAGCAGCGTCACACCGCTTTCCGCCCTCAATTTTGCACCTGCGGCCCCGCCCTATCCGCTAAATCGATGGTAAAAGCAGCATATTACGCTAATGAAAACTGCCATAATTGATAGATTTTAGCCACATTTTCCCGACCTGCTAAAGTACTTTAAGTCGGTTAGCTAGGGGAGCCCACTAACCGCATCAAATCCACCATCCGTACGGATGTTGGAGTTACCGCACCCCGCGCGAAAGCCAAAGGTTACTTTTAAGGGCGTCGCCTCCGGTTGAGCGAAAGCAAAAGTCCCGACGAAGGCCAAGAGGAAAGTGCTCAGAAAGATACACGTGGCCACGTTAAGGTTTGGCAGTTTGATTGGCAGTGTACACCGCATTTCACAGCCAATGTTGCACGAGAGAATCGTTAGGGAAGCTTAAGGAATGTTAAGGTTTTCGGGTGGTAAATTAGTTAAAATCAGGGTGGAAAAGTTATCGGGATGAATAGCTGCCTGCTGCCCGAATAAGCATCCGAAATCACCCCCCTGAAGGGAATTTCACGAAACTAAAAAAAAAGTAGAAAACCTTATAATAAATGGTCGAGAGGCAGAGCTCCTCGCCCGTACATCACCACTCTAAAAAAACCTGCTTGGCACCTGCGGCTACACCCAAAAAAATCACTACCTTAACCCCACCGATTAAGTACATATGCAAAAAATCCTCCTCGTATTCCTCTGTCTCCCACTTCTAATGACGGCTCAGTCCGTCGACACCATCAACATTCCCGGAACGAAGGTAGAGTTCACAATGGCCAACCTTGAAGGCGGCACCTTTAAGATGGGAGAAGGCGGCCAAAAAGTAACCATTTCTCCCTTTGCCATCGCCACCCACGAAGTCACCCACGACGCCTACCGGCTTTTCGCTCGCCGCGACAACGATAGCGACGAAAGCACCGCCGAAGACTACAGCGCCGACGCCGTAACCCGCCCCTCACCACCCTACCTTGATTTTACCTACGGCATGGGTACCCGCGGCGGATACCCGCAGGTAAACACCACCCAACAAGCCGCCCTACACTACTGCGAATGGCTCTATCAAAAAACCGGCCACTTCTTCCGCCTACCCACCGAAGCGGAATGGGAGTACGCCTGTCTGGCCGGAGAAACTGAAGCCAGGACGCCAACGGAAGACGAAGCCTGGCTCTCCGAAAACGGCGAAGAAGTATTTCATAAAACCGGGCAGAAAAAGCCCAACGCCTGGGGCCTCTACGATATGATCGGCAACGTTTCCGAATGGACACTGGACGACTACGCAGCCGACTATTTCACCCGAATCGAGGCCTTCATCCAGGACCCCTGGCTGGTACCCACCCGCAAGCACTCCCGCGCCGTCCGTGGCGGTCATTTCGATACCTACACCAAAGAAGCCGGTTGCCGTATCCGCGAAAAATCAAGCGCCAAATGGCAGGCCCGCGACCCCCAGATCCCGAAAAGCAAGTGGTGGAACGTCGACTCCGAATTCCTCAGCTTCCGCCTCCTCTCCCCCACTATTCAGCCGAACAAAGAACAAGCAACCCATTTTTTCACCAAAGCAATCATTGACTGACCGGCCGGTCGCGCAGCGACTTAACCATGATAACCCCCGAACGCAGAGAGGTGCGGTAGCATCAAACGAAGTACGAGGTCATCAGTCAGCCAGCACACATCACCGTATCATGCCAACAACAAGAAGAGCTTTCCTAAGAAACACCACCGCCCTAGCCGGCGGCCTAGCCCTGAGCACCAAACTAGCCGCCGGCGTCCACAACTCAGTAGATGACGTGATCCGCATCGGCCTCATCGGCTGCGGAGGACGCGGTACCGGAGCGGCCGTGCAGGCCCTCTCGACCCAGCAAAACATCCAGCTCGTCGCCATGTGCGATGCCTTCCGCGACAAGGTGGACAAGAGCTACGAAAACATCAAGAATCAGCTCATCGACAACGACCTCGACGCCAAGCGCCTGATGGTGAGCGACGACCATAAATTCAGCGGTTTCGACGGCTACAAAAAGGTGATCGAAGCTTGCGATGTGGTCTTGATCGCTACGCCTCCCGGCTTCCGCCCCATCCATTTCGAAGCGGCCGTTGCTGCGGATAAGCACGTGTTCATGGAGAAGCCCCTGGCGGTGGATGGCCCCGGTGTCCGGCGCGTCCTGAAAGCGGCAGAGGTTGCTAAGCAGAAAAAGCTCAACGTAGTCGTTGGCCTCCAGCGCCACTACCAAAAGAAGTACGCCGACGGCTGGGTGGACATGATGCAAAACGGCGTCATTGGTGACATCACGGCGAGTTACGTTTACTGGAATTCCGGCGGCGTATGGGTGCGTCCACGCGAGGCCGGGCAGACCGAGATGGAATACCAAATGCGCAACTGGTACTACTTCAACTGGCTCTGCGGAGACCACATTAACGAACAGCACATCCACAACCTCGACGTGGGCAACTGGGTGAAGCAGGCCTACCCCGTGAAGGCGGAAGGCTTCGGCGGTCGCCACACCCGTAACGGCAAGGACCACGGCGAGATCTTCGACCACCACGCCGTACAGTACACCTACGCCGACGGATCAGTAATGAACAGCCAGTGCCGCCACTGGAAAGGAGCGGCCAGAAAGGTCACCGAATCCTTCCAGGGCACCAACGGCAGCGCGCCCGCCCCCGGTAAGATTATGACTGCCAGCGGCTATGCTTTGATGGACCACAACTCCCGCAAAGACCCGAACCCTTACCAGGTGGAGCACGACCTATTCTTCGCCGCCATCGCCAAAGGTGAGTACAAATATTCAGATGCAGAAAACGGTGCACAGGCTACCATGACGGCCATTCTGGGCCGGATGGCAACCTACTCCGGTCAGATCGTAAACTGGGACGACGCGCTTGCCTCCGACCTTGACCTCTCGCCAACGAAGTACGACTTTAATGCACCACCTCCCGTCTTACCAATGGAGAATGGGTTTTATCCGGTACCGGTACCCGGGAAAACTAAGGTGTGGTAGAAGGTCATTCTCGATATGTGATCCTCGATTCTCGATTCTTGATTTGGGCCGGGCGATTTTGCTTGCTGGCCATATGCCTCTCTGTGCCTAGTGGACTGGCTTCTGAACCTTTAGATGCTCCCCCCCGCTGCGTTTTCACCCACCCGGCAATGGGCACTGAATTCCGCATTACGATCAGTGCAGCGGATACCAGCGGTATGCAGAGAACCATCGATTCCGCCTTCCGGCGGGTAGACGAGCTGGAGCAAATGATGTCGGATTACCGGGCGGACAGCGAGCTAAACCGCTTACGTGGCTCCACCAAATGGCAGCAAATTTCGCCGGAATTGCATGAAGTGTTGGTTTTCAGTCGGGCCCTGGCTAAACAGACAGGAGGGGCGTTTGACCCAACGATTGGCCCGCTGACGAAGCTGTGGCGGCGGGCGTTTCGGCAGCAGGCGTTTCCCGCAGAAGATCGGATTTTGGCGGCGCGGGCGCGGGTGCACTGGAAGGACCTTCGGGTAGCAAAGCGGAGGCGGGTTCGGTTGCGGCGAAAAGAAATGTCGCTTGACCTTGGCGGCGTCGCTAAAGGTTTCGCGCTGGATGAAGTAGGGAAGCTCTTACGTAAAGCTGGTTTCCCTGCTTTCCTCCTCGACGGCGGAGGAGACCTGTTACTCGGCGATGCTCCTTCTGACGAAGGGTGGACCGTAAAATTTCCCGCAAGCGGCTCAGTAAGTGATCTGTACAACGTAGCCATTGCAACCTCCGGTGATGCCTATCGCTACCTGGAATGGGAAGGCGTTCGCTACAGCCATATTATAGATCCGCGCACCGGCTACGGAACTACGCACCAGAGAGAGGTAACGGTGTTTGGCCCTTCGGCAATGGTGGCGGATGGGCTAGCTTCGGCTTACCTTTTGGGCAGTCAACCCAAAGGCTTCCCGGACTATACGTACTCGGACGGAGGCCGCTGATCCTGGTCGAGGCAGCTTCCGGCTGCAAATCCTCGATTCCACTCCTTTACCTCCTCCGCCCTTTCCTTTTCCTTCGGTAAAACTACCTCGAAAACGGACGAGGTCCGTAACGGTCTCGCGCTCGGAAAACACATCGTGAGGGCACACACGGAGGGTACATTAACCAAGGTCCGAGAATTAAGATTTACCTTAGCCCCATGTCTGACCAACCCACCCCACCCGCCTGGCTCGGTATCGCCAGCTGGTTTCCCGTAATCGCCTATTTCGCCGTGAAGTACCTGATTATCGGCGCCGATAACGTAACCACCAAGCAGACCTACTTACTCATCGGCTTCGTTATTTTGGCGGAAGTTGCACTGTGGCAGTACCGCAAATCCTTCCGCCCCAAAAATACCGATGATGATGGAACCGATTAACACCAAGAAACCATCAATTGGCCTCTTCCTGTTGATGTCTGCCGTTTATTTCGGAGCGTACTTCGGGCTGAAATACCTTGTGTTTGGCGGGGCGATGCCCTGGTATTACAATGTCGCGCTGATTATCGGTTGTTTGTTGTTGGCGCTGGCTTTGAAGAACCGTTTTCAGAACTAAGCGGACGAGAGGCTGTGCCCCCCGCCCGAAAACACCCTACCATGCAGGACCTGAAAAACGCCCGCCGGAAATTCCTACGCCAGTCCGCGATAGCGGCAACGGGGCTCATTTTTATGCCAACGATCATCAGTTGCGAGACGAGGAGCGGTGCTCCTTCAACCTCCACTGCACCTGCGGCCGCGCCCGAAAAAACGGGCCGTAAACTTGGCATTGCGTTACTTGGCCTTGGCAGCTACTCCAACGGTCAAATTGCTCCGTCTCTGCAGTTTACGAAGCACTGCGAACTGCGCGGCATCATCACCGGAAGCCCGGAAAAAGTTCCGGTCTGGCAGGAGAAATACGGCATCAAGGACGAAAACGTGTACACCTACGAGAACCTCGAAACCATCGCCGACAACCCCGACATCGACGTCGTCTACGTGATCACCCCCACCGCCACGCACAAAGACTTCGCCATCCGCGCCGCCAAGGCCGGCAAACACGTCTGGTGCGAAAAACCGATGGCCATGACGCCCGAGGACTGCCAGGCCGTAATCGACGCCTGCACCAAAAATAAAGTCCGCCTAAGCGTCGGCTACCGGATGCTCCACGAGCCCAACACCCAGAAATTCATCGCCCTGAGCAAGGAAAAGGCCTTCGGCGAATTCACCTCCGCCACCTCCTACGCCGGTTACGCCGGGCAGGACCCGCCCACCGACTACTGGCGCGGTCAGCGCAAAATGGGCGGCGGCGCCCTCTACGACATGGGCGTCTACACCATCAACGGTCTCCGCTACGGAACCCAGATGGCACCCGTCGCCGTGCTAAAAGCCACGCAAGACCGCCCCACCGATGTCGACGTCACCACCGAATACACCCTCGAATACGCCAACGGCATGACCGCCACCGGAAAAACCAGCGTGGTAACCAACTACAACCTCCTAAAAATTGAAGGCAAAAACGGCTGGCACCAGATGGACCCCATGCAACCCTACGGCGGCGTGAAGGGCATGACCAGCGAAGGCACCGTGCTCGGCCCACCCATCGACGGTAAGCAGCAAACTTTGCAAATGGATAACGATGCGCTCGCCATCCTGAACGATAAACCTTGCTTGGCGCCCGGCGAAATGGGGCGGGATGATATTCGGGTTATTCGCGCTATTATTGAAAGTGCGGAGACTGGAAAGAGCGTCGATATTTGATTCTTGATTTGGCTGACGCAAGGGAGTTCGATAAGCGATAAGGGATAAGCGATTTGGCTACCGCAAGGGAGAGGCCGTCGGTAAACTAGCGCATATACGCTAGTTTTCCTGACCCCTCTGCTTCCCAAGAAAGAAGTGTATCAGCCTTCTCTTCGCCCTCGCTTTGTGTTCTCTGTGTTCTTTGTGTTCTCTGTGCTCTACGCGATTAAATTCAAATTGCGGACATTTACCGAACCTATTAACCACTAACCCCCGCCTCCTGCCATGCGCCAACTCTCCCTTCTTTTCGCTCTCCTACTGTGCTCCCTGACTTCCAGCGCCCAGCTGGAGTGGGTTCCCAGCCACCCAGGAACCATAACCTACACGCTCGATCTGGCCAACGTCCAGCAGCACGAACTCCTCATTACCGTTGACTTCCCGGCCGTAGGCCCGGGCATCTTCAAGGTGAAAATGCCGCAGAGCAGCCCCGGCCGCTACGCCCAGCACAACTTCGCCAAGAACGTTTATGACCTCACCGCCTACGCCGCAGACGGGGAAGAAATCGAGGTTTACCAGGAAAACATCGCAGAATGGGCCATCGCGGGCCACGGCGGCGCGGTGAAGCTGGAATACACCCTTTTCGCCAACGGCGGCGACGGCACCTACTCCGGTATCGACGACCGGAAGCTCCACCTCAACATGCCCGCCAGCTTCCTCTACGGAGACGTACTCAACGACCGGCCGGTGATGCTGAAGATCAAGGACGGACAACGGACGGACTGGACCGTCGCAACCCAGCTCGTTGACGTTGGCAACCGTACCTACGCCGCTCCGAACTACTACTATTTCTTCGATTCTCCGACGATGGTCGGCACCATCATGCGCGGCGATTTTGAGGTAAAAAACCCGGACGGAAACGTGCAAACCATCGAAGTCGCCATGATGCACGAAGGCACCCGCGAAGAGTTCGACGACTACTTGAAATGGACGGAAGACGTTGTATTGACCCAGCAAAAAGTATACGGTGAACTCCCCGCTTTCGATTACGGCAAGTACACCTTCCTCTGCGCCTACAACCCCTGGATCGGCGGCGACGGGATGGAACACCGCAACTCTACGATCTGCTCCTCCCCTGGAAGTCTGGAGGAATACGCCGACCGTTTGATCGGTACCGTGAGCCACGAGTTTTTCCACTGCTGGAACGTGGAGCGCATCCGCCCCGCCAGCCTGGAGCCCTTCTCGTTTGACCACGCCAATATGAGCGGAGAGCTGTGGTTTGCCGAAGGGTTTACTAGTTACTACGATGATTTGAGCCTGGTCCGCGCCGGAATCCTTAGCCAGGAAGACTACGCGGAAGGACTTGCCGGCCAGCTCAACTACGTTCTCCTGCGGCCAGGTCGCGATCACCGCAATGCTATTGAGATGAGCCAGCAAGCCCCCTTCGTCGATGCCGCTACGGCCAACGATCCGGACAACTTCGGCAATACCTTCGTCAGCTACTACCCCTACGGTGCCACCATCGGCCTGGCGCTCGACCTCACTTTGCGGGAGCGCGGCCACACCCTCGATGAGGTAATGACACTAATTTGGCAACGCTACGGTAAAACGAAAATTCCTTACCACATCCGCGACCTTCAGCTGGCGCTCGGCGAAGTGGTTGGCGATCAGGATTGGGCGAAAGATTGGTTTGCGCGCTACGTCTACAAAAGCGAGCTGCCTGACCTTGGTGCTTTGCTCGACAACTACGGTTTCATCGTAGAACCGGTCAAGCCCGACACCGTTAGCTTCATGGGCCTGCGTCTTCGGGACAATGATGGAATTATGACGGTTCGCGGTACAGTTGCAGAAAACACCCCGCTCTACGATGCAGGACTGGACCGAGGCTGCGAAATCATTAGTCTGAACGGGCAGCCGGTAAATTCTCAGGACTCGTGGGATGCCATCGTGAACGGCCTGGAAGCTGGCAAAACCTATGAGATTGGTTTTGAGCAGTTGGGGCAGGATAAGACGGGACGGTTTACGGCGTCGGTTAGTCCGGAGATGAAGATTCGGTTTGAGGAAGGTAAGCGAAAGGCTAAGAAGGCTCGGGAAGCTTGGCTTTGGCGGTAATGTAGAGAGGTCAGCGTTCAGAAATCAGAGGTATCCTACTGTCGGGCACATGAGGTGAAAGCGTAATGGCAAACGTGGCCCAGTACGGGCGACCGTAAAGGATCGCCCCTGCTGGCCTCGCTGGAGGAGATCCGCGCTCGCTTCGCGCGCACAAAATCACCTCATATTACCGACGGTAGTGAAGCTTTGACTACTGCGTTCTGTTTTCTCGCGGCAAAAAACCATGAGGGTTCTGGCCTACGCTGCGCGACGTTCGGAGCTACTATTGTTCCATCCTTACAGCATCAGGCACTTGAATAGCGATAAACCGTCACCGCCCTGCTTTTCTTACCCCTCACGGCATCCCGCGTCCGCGCCAAAATAGTATCTTTGCCGACCGAAAAATTAGTCTGTTCAATCGTTAGCATTTCAGCACCTGCTACAAACGAACCAAAAGACCAACGAACCAACGAACCACCCCATGACTTCCGCAGAAATCCGCCAGGCCTACCTAGACTTCTTCCGCTCCAAAGACCATAAGATCGTGCCCTCCGCACCGATTGTGAATAAGGACGACCCCAGCCTGATGTTCACCAACGCGGGCATGAACCAGTTCAAGGATTTCTTCCTCGGCGATAAAACGCCCGACCGCCGCCGCATTGCCGATACCCAGAAGTGTATGCGCGTTTCCGGTAAGCACAACGACCTGGAAGACGTGGGCCGCGACGGTACCCACCACACCATGTTCGAGATGCTCGGCAACTGGTCGATCGGTGATTACTTCAAGGAAGAAGCCATCGCCTGGAGCTACGAATTCCTGACCGACAAAATGGGCGTCGACCCCGAACGCATCTACGCCACCATCTTTGAGGGCGACGAAAGCGACGGGATTCCGCGCGACGGCGAGGCCTACACCGAATGGAAAAAAGTACTTCCCGTAGAACGAATCCTGGAAGGCAACAAAAAAGACAACTTCTGGGAAATGGGCGAAACTGGTCCCTGCGGCCCGGCTTCCGAAATCCACTTCGATATGCGCTCCGACGAGGAACGCGCCAAAGTAAGCGGCCGTGACCTAGTGAACATCGACGACTCCGGCGTAGTAGAAATCTGGAACAACGTGTTCATCCAGTTCAACCGCAAATCCGACGGCAGCCTCGAAAACCTGCCCGAAAGACACGTCGATACCGGCATGGGCTTCGAACGCCTCTGCATGGTAATGCAGAACAAAGAAGCGACCTACGATACCGACGTCTTCACCCCCATCCTCTCCGAAATCGAGCGGCTGACCGGTAAAGCCTACGGCGGCTCCTACGCCCCCGACGCAAAAGCCGACATGGCCATGCGCGTGATTGCCGACCACCTCCGGGCCGTCGCCTTCACCATCGCCGACGGGCAGCTGCCAGGCTCCGGTGGCGCAGGCTACGTTGTGCGCCGTATTCTTCGCCGCGCCGTGCGCTACGCTTACTCCTTCCTCGACCAGAAGACACCCTTCATCAATAAGCTGATGAAAGTGCTTGTCCAGGAAATGGGCGACGCCTTTCCTGAGCTTAAGGGGCAGGAGGAGCAGATTAAACGCATCATTGAAAGTGAGGAAAAATCGTTCCTGCAAACGCTGGAGAACGGACTTACCCGCTTCGCTGACCTTGACTCCAAAGACGGTGTCATCGGCGGTAAGGACGTATTCGAACTCTACGACACCTTCGGCTTCCCGATCGACCTCACCCGTCTCCTCGCCGAGGAGCAGGACCTGAGCATCGACGAAGACGGCTTCAACACCGCCCTCGCCGAACAGAAAGCCCGCAGCCGCAAAGACGCCGCTAAAGAAGTAGGCGACTGGACCGTCCTCTCCGACGAAGACAGCGTCTTCATCGGCTTCGACTACCTCTCCGACGCCGGAGCAAAAATCACGAAGTACCGCACCGTAAAGGTGAAGGACAAACCGCAGTACCACATCGTCCTCGACCGCACGCCCTTCTACGGCGAAAGCGGTGGACAGGCAGGTGACACCGGACTCCTGACCGTCGGTGGCCAGAAGATCTCCGTCCTCGACACCATCAAAGAAAACGACCTGACGGTACACATCGTCAAAAAACTACCGGACAACCCGGACGCAGACGTAGTCGCCCAGGTGCGCGAAGACGACCGCCAGTCCACCAGCTCAAACCATACCGCCGCCCACCTCATCCACGCCGCCCTGCACGAGGTACTCGGTGCACACGCCATCCAGAAAGGCCAGGACGTCCGGGCCAAGCGGATGCGCTTCGACTTCAGCCACTACGACGCGATGACCGATGAGGAAGTCTCCCGCGTGGAGAAGCTCGTCAACGAAAAAATCCGCAAGAACATCCCCTTGCTTGAGCAGCGCGACGTTCCGATTGCCGAAGCCCGCACCTCCGGCGCCATGATGCTCTTCGGTGAAAAATACGGTGATGCCGTGCGCATCATCACCTTCGACCCCGACTTCAGCTCCGAGCTCTGTGGTGGTACCCACGTGAAGCACACCGGTGAACTCGGCTTCTGTAAGATCATCGCCGAAGGCGGCGTCGCTGCCGGCATCCGCCGCATTGAAGCGGTCACTGGCGAAGGCGCATTGGCCTACGTCGATGAACGGCTAGCGTCTTTAGCCGAGATCCGCGCCCTCGTGAAGGGAAGCAGCAACCCCGTGAAATCCGTCACCGACCTCCAGGACGACAACCGGGCGCTAAAGAAAGAATTAGAGAAGATGCAGGCCGCCGCCGCCGGCAACATCAAAGGCGATCTGGAAAAAGCCTTTGAGACCATCAACGGTGTCAACTTCCTGGCCGCCAAGGTTCCGCTGACGGATGCCGCGGCCATCAAGTCCCTCGCTTTTCAGCTGACGGGCGAAAACCCGAACAGCTTCGTCCTTCTTGGCTCCGAGGCCGACGGAAAGGCACTGCTCACGCTGGCCCTCTCCAAAGACCTCGCGGATAAGGGTGAGCTCAACGCCGGAACGATGATCCGCGGCTTGGCTAAGCACATCAAAGGTGGTGGTGGTGGACAGCCATTTTTTGCCACTGCTGGTGGTAAGGATCCTGGTGGGTTGGCGGCTGCTTTGGCGGCGGCTAAGGTACTATTGGGTTGAGCG
>JAPKCQ010000193.1 GCA_026421165.1 Lewinella sp.
AAAGCAATGCAGTGACTCACCCTGCACCTGCGTTCGCGCCCAATAATCGTAATAGTCGGGTACTTACTTCACTATTTTAAAGCTACGCTGCTTGCCGTCCGAAACAATGGTGAGTTGGTAAGCACCTGCGGGCAAAGACCCGGTGTTGATGCGGGTAAAACCACTGAGCGCGGTAGAACGATCGACCACCTGCCCGAGCGCGTTGGTAAGCGTTGCGCTATAATCCGACAAATCCGTTTTTACTTCCAGCACGTCGTTGACGGGATTCGGGCCAACGCTGACCGGAGCGGTAAGCGGCTCGTCCGTTCCAACCGGCAAGCGGCGGACGATATCGGCAGACAGTGCGTCAACGTAAAAGCCATCATCGGTAACGCCGCCATCGCTGCGCAGCTCAAAGCGGATCATAACCATCTCACCGATATAATCACTCAGGCTGGCTTCTTCCAGCACCCACTCCTCCTGGTTACCGTCGTAAACGGGCTCTCCGGGCGTGAGGTGGTTCTGCGTCCCTGGCCGGGTGCGGGTGCCGCACTGCGGAATCCAATTCGTACCGCCATCAATAGACACTTCCAGTTGAACCTGGTCATAGTCCGATTCGATGGCCCACTTCGCGTAAAAGCTCAACATGGCGGACACGACGTTCGCCTGCGTAAGGTCAATCGTTTCGTTGAGAGTAAGCGTATTATCGGCCCGGTCGTCATACTCCCCGTTGGGAGAATCCGTAAGCGAAGCGCTTGGTGACCCTGGGTAGAATTCACTAGTTGTTAGTCCCCATCCATTCGTCGTCCAGGCAGCAATATCTTCCGCTTCGTTGGTGAAGATACTTTCAGTCTGGCCATAGACCTTAATGATCCGTTGGCGAGTGGTGAAGTTGCCATTGTCCAGCACTAGGTCGAAGACGACTTCGTCACCAGCTTCGGTAACCTCGTTGATGGTAACTTCCAGTTCTCCCGCCAACAGTTCTCCCCGGGTGGGGGTATGAGTGTTGTTTGGCCCGACGGAGGCTATATTAGCAGAGACCGGTTCGATACTAACCGTAAAATCTCCGTCCGCAAAACCGATACGGGTGAGGTTATAAGTCAACGAGAAGGTAAGGCTACTGACCAGGCTGGTGGTGGTTTCCTCCAGAATAGCAAAGCGGTTCAGCGCTTGAGCGGCCGTCATGTTGTGGACAAGCATGTCTTTCGAAATACCTTCGATCTGGCTCTGAGCTGGCCAGAAGGCGGGGCCGATTTCAGGAGTCATCGCCAATACTTTTTCACGGGTACCGCCATCAACTGTTTCCAGGAATCCGTACATAAAGTCGTCACTGTCTCCGCTGGCGGGATAAAGGCTGGAAGAAAGGATATTGTCGTAGCCGTTGGCACGCACCATTGCCTCCGAGAGTTGTTCGTAATAGCCGTTATCCGGTGTGTACCTCTCCCGGGCATAACCAAAGGGGTAGAGTAGCAGCCCACCGGAAGTGTGGTTATTCAGCGCGATCGTAAAATTATGGCTTTCAACAAAGTAACGAATAGCGCGGGTTTCGGGCTCGCTGAAAGCGGATGTTCCCGGGTAGGTTTCGCCGCTCTCTTGCTGGGAAACACCGCTGGTATTCCATATCGGATTGCCGTTAGGCTCGACGTAGTTATAGTTGCGGTTGAGGTCCACGCCGTAGCCGCCGCGGCGGTTCTTGCGCCAGAAGCCACCGCCGTTGGGGTTGGTTTGTTCGTTGTACAGGTATCCGTCGGGGTTTACGCAGGGGATGAAATACAGCTCGGTATTGTCGACGATGCTTCGGACCTCTTCGCTGGTGGTATAGTTCTCTATAAGGTACCACATGAAGAAGACGAGTTGCTGCATGGAAGCTGGTTCACGGGCGTGGTGGAGGGCGTCGTAGAGGATTTCCGGCTCTGAATCGTCCGTTTCAGTGGGATTATCAGAAATCTTCACCCATTGCTGGTAGTTCCCTTCCTCTGTTTTGAAGTTGTTGGGGTCTGCGGGATCGGTATTATCGGCCCTTTGAGTGATGATGTCGATATTATTAGCCTGACAGTAAGTGTACATCTCGTCCAGTTCGGCAAGCATTTCGGAGTAGGTGAGGAAGCCCCCCATGGAGCCCCCGTTGTAGTTCTCCGGAGAGATGATTTCCGGGCCGGCAGTTGCCTCACCACAGTCTGTATTTTTAGCCGCTTCCGATCCGACGTAGCGTGGGCTAGCAGGATTGTTTTGGTCTACATAGAATTTGTCGACGTCCTTTATTATGATCTCATAGTTCAGGCCCACTTCCCGAATTCTGGATAGTTCCGCAGCTGAGAAGTCAGATTCGTAGGAGTACCCATTCTTGTCGCGTCCGTGATCCAGGTCTACGCCCATTTCCATCAGGCGCAACATTTGGGCGGCGTCGGAGTAGTAGATTTTTGCACGGTGAAAGCCCTCCGTCTGAGCGGTAAGGGATAAAAAACTGAAGGCTAGTACGAACAGGAGCAAGGTCAATCTCATGGAGCAAAATGTTTTGGCGAAGATAAGCTGTCTAGACTTGGAGTATTGTCGGGGAGACGGCGTTACTACAAGGCAATCGCAAGATTACCGGACACTTAAACCCGTCGCGACGGTTTCAGGTCCTCAAAACCTCTTTTGGTAGCCTGGTGAGACCGAAGTTATCTGCTCAGCAGCACTTCCACCAGGGCATCAGCGGAAACCTGTCCTTTTCTGCGCACAAACGCCCGGTCCGTCCCATCTCCGATCTCATAAGTGATTCCTTCGGCGCCGAACTGGGTACGGAACCAGCTCATAGTGGTAGGTTTGCCAATCGGCTCGGCATCTTCGTTGATGCGGAAGTCTCCACCGATCCCCTCCTCGATGGCCGCCAGCCATGCGTCCTTAAAATATGGCAGCGCGGTTGGCGGCTCTACCTGGTCGTTGTGGGTATAGTAAACATCTTTATAGGTGGAGTGAAAGTCCATACCCAGCACTACCCTGCTCTTCGTTTTCTTCATTGTTGCCACGATACCGTCGGCCACCTGGCGGGCTTCGGGCTGTCGGTAACGGGCCCAGTCGCGGTTGCTGTCGATGCCTCCAGCGGTGTGGCGCCAGTGGCCCATATCGACGCCATCGGGATTGAGCAGCGGGTATACCAGCAGTTGATATTTATCGAGAAACTCATCACGGCGGGGATGCTCCAACAGTCCGTCGATAAAAGCTTGAAGGCAGAGAAAGCCCGTTACCTCAGGCGGGTGCTGGCGGCTCAGAAGTACGATGGTCGGGCGCATATCCGGTTTGCCTTTGCTGATGCTAAAGGCTGGTAGGTTGCGGCCCATTTTGCTCTCTCCTACGGAAAAGGCGCATACGACTTCATAGCGTGTGTTGAGGTCATCGAGCCAATCCGCTACGTCCGTTGAGTTAATCACTTCCTGGCCCGCGAGGTAGTGGGTTTGGCCTGCGCGAAGGTTCATCCGGACATCAGCCGTGAACTGACCAAGGCCAAGCGTCACCATAGCGCTATCTACCGGGCCCCAATTCTGCCGGTCCGTACTGATTTTCGGAAAGTAGCGGTGGTGGACAGTTGGTGGATACGTTAGCCGCACGCTGATCGTCTGGTCGCGGTCGGATTTGAAGCGCATTGCATACCAGGGGCTGGGGTTGATCGGCCCGTTTTCAGGTTCGATAATGAAAGTATACGAGGTGTCGTTGATTTGCCGAACGGCGTTTAGGCGGGCGCCGTCGAACTCGTTATCGACCGCCAGACCGGCTTCGGGGAAGGCCCAGGTTTTCTTTTCCTGAACGCTTATTTCCTTCGTACGGGTATCCACCTCTACGGGAAAACTGTAGTTGGAGGCCTGGTTGCAGGTTAGTAGAAGTAAGATCGGGAGCGATAGTAGTAGCGTGTACTTCATTTTATACTTTTTGCTCCGCAGCTACTACGTGGTAGGCGCAGACGCGGGATGCAATATAGGTTAAGAGACTGATTCGCTGCGTGCAATTACAAGGTTACCGGAAGCTCAAATCTTGCGATTGCCCTACCAACTCGCCAGTTCAGTCATTACTCCATGAGCACTTTCAGACCACTACACGCAGGTGTTCCTCCAGCAAAGTAGCAATAACTGGCACCTCCCCCAGTAATTCACCGTCCGCCTCCAAAGCTGTTCGCCCGTCCACAGGAGTAATACGAACTGACCGCGCATGCGTAGTGGTGACCTCCTCAATAGCACCGATGGTCCCTGTATAAAATCGCCAGGAGGATAAGATGATTTTCCAGACCGGCAACCGTTTAGCATACGTGAGTGCCAGTAAATTGGCCGTGGGGTCAGCCTGAGGCACTAATCGCATACCGCCTCCGCTGTAGCGGCCAATACCAATGTTTATGGTGTGAACGGGCCCGGTAAAGGTGTTACCCTCGTATTCAATCTTTACCGTTGGCGGTGTAAAGCCCTTGAGGTAAAGCAGCGTCAGTAAGGGGTATAGCCAGGGGCTTTCCCAGCGAGACTTTTCGCTTCGGCGTACCACCTCCGCGTCGTAAGCCAAGCCGGCTACGTTTAAGAAGTAAGTAGTTTGTAGTGGGTCGTGAATTATGGTTATTGCCCTCTCCCCCAGCCCTTCTTCTCGGGAGAGAGAGGGTGTTGGAAGGTAGACTAACTTCCCCACCCGGTGATTCATCGTTTGCTGCCGGCGGGTCATCTTTAGCCAGGAGCCAACATTATGGGGTGTTTTCAGAGTGCGGACCCAGTCGTTACCCGTACCAAGGGGAAGTGGAACATAGGTAACTTTCTGCAAGCCATCGGCACGAACGATCCCATTTAAAATGTCGTGGTGGGTGCCGTCTCCCCCCACTCCGACCAAGTAAGTTTTGCCAGAGCGAACGGCGGCCTCTGCGAGGGCCGTCATTCCTTCTTTTGCGTTGCTCTCCGCTACCGTCATTGTGGGTAGGCCAGCCTGCAGAACCGGCAACCATTTCTGCCACCGACGCAAGGCCTTACCCCGGCCGGCGGAGGGGTTTAAAAGGAAGTGCCAGGGTGTTTTATCTGTTCTCACGGCTTAAAGGTCGGTTATCGCGGGCAATTGGTCCGATGGTAGCTTTGGACAATTAAAAATTGTGGACCTTGCCCTTCGAAGCTGAGTTGGTAAATCACTGAGTTGTTAATTATAAACTTATGAAGGCACCCATAATAGCAGTAAACAAAGTCCGTAAAGTCTACGGTGAAAAAGTAGCCGTTGACGACGTGACCTTTGCCATGCCACCCGACGCCATCTTGGGCCTCCTCGGCCCTAACGGTGCGGGCAAGACTAGTCTCATACGGATGATCACCACCATCACCGCTCCAGATTCAGGCCAGATCGAATTCAACGGCCAGCCGCTGTCCGGTTATCACCCCACACAGATCGGTTATTTGCCAGAAGAGCGGGGGCTGTACAAGAAAATGTACGTCGGCGAGCACCTACTTTACCTCGCCCGTTTGAAGGGTTTGAGTAAAAAGGAAGCCACCACCGCAGCTAAAGAGTGGCTCGGTAAATTCGGACTCGAAAACCATTGGGATAAGAAAGTAGAAGAGCTCTCCAAGGGTATGCAGCAGCAGGTTCAGTTCATCGCCACGGTCATCCACAACCCCAAGTTGCTGATCCTGGACGAACCCTTCAGCGGCCTCGACCCCGTAAACGCCACCCGCATGCGAACGGAGATTCTGCGCCTCCACGCCGCGGGGACGGGCGTCATCTTCAGCACCCACCGGATGGAGCAGGTAGAAGAACTCTGTGAATACATCGTACTCATCAATCAGGGTGCTAACATACTGGAAGGTAAGGTGGCTGATATTCGCCGCCGCTTCCAGGACGATAAGTTTCACTTGGAATACGAAGGCGACCTACCGGCCATTTTCAGCGAACGTTACGAGCTCCTCAACCCCACCCCTTCTGGCGTAGACATTCAGCTGAAGGGTGGGCAAAAAGCCAATGACCTCCTCCGCTTCCTGCTGGATGCGGATGTCCACATCGTCGGTTTTCAAGAACTACTCCCGAGTCTCAACGAAGTCTTCATCAAGCAGGTTACCCAACTTGACCCTACTAATACTAATCCTTTTGATACAGGCAGCTGAGTTAACGAGTCACTGAGTGGCTGCCGCAAGTACCATCCGCGGTGCTTTGCTTGCTCACCTTAAACGGGCAAGCGCGACACACAACTCACCGACATAATAGTAATTCAATAAGATGCTTTTCTACCCTTCTTTGCATCCTGCGTCCGCGCCCATATGTAACATCTACCACAGGCGGTAGCAAATTCAGTGGCTCAACAATTCAACAATTCAATTATGAACAATCTCTGGCTGGTAATCCAGCGCGAATACCTAACCCGCGTACGCCGCAAGTCCTTCATTCTGGCGACTCTACTGATGCCGCTGGGTATGGCCGTTTTCGTGGTGGTGGTCCAGTTCATTTTCAGCTACGGCAACGACGAGCAACAACGCATCGCAGTGGTAGATGATGCCAATATCTTCAACCGCACCCTGCCCGATAGTAAGAACCTGTACTTCAAATTCCGTGACGAGCCGCTCGCTGATTTGAAGAAGAATATGGCCGAGGACAGCTCCTACAACGCTATTCTCGTAATTCCTACGGTCACAAACCCACGCTTGAAAGACTTCCGGGTAGAGTACTTCAGCGACGATCCGCTCGCCCTTGACACAGAAATGGCCGTCAGCCGACGCGTGGAAAAAGCAATGCGCAAGTACAAGACTTCCGCCCTCGAGCTGGACGCCACCGCCATCGCCGCCCTAGAGACGGATATCGACATCAAGACCAGAAAAATAACTGTAGAAGAAGGCGAAGACGACGACACCAGCATGGCCGGAGTCATCGGTGCGATCCTCGGCTCAGTGATGGGTTTTCTGATGTACATCAGTATTTTTGTCTACGGAATGATGGTGATGCGCTCGGTGATGGAAGAGAAAATAAGCCGTATTGTGGAGGTGGTAATCTCCAGCGTGAAGCCCACGACCCTGCTGCTCGGTAAGATCATCGGCGTCGGCGGCGTCGGCCTAACGCAGGTACTTGCCTGGATGATCCTGATTCCCAGTGTTCTCGCCCTCGTCGCCCTCGTCTTCGGGTTTGATCCCGATACTGCGCAACAGATGCAAGCGGGCTCCGCTACCTCTCAGCTTGACCCGGACGAAATGCAAAGCATGATTGAGCAAGCCATTTCTGGCCTCGACGAGATGAACTGGTGGGTCATCATCCCGGCCTTCCTGCTTTACTTCCTCTGCGGATACTTCATGTACGCGGCCATGTTCGCAGCTATCGGAGCTGCGATGGGCGACGATATGGGCGAAGGGCAAAGCCTGACGCTCATCGTGATGATTCCCGTAATTCTAGGCTTCTACATCATGATGGCTGCGTTGCAGGCGCCAAACTCCAGCCTCGCCGTTGGTAGCAGTTTCGTTCCTCTCTTTGCCCCTATAGTGATGCCTGCACGCTTGCCCTTCGACCCGCCCACCTGGCAAATCATTGGCAGCTTACTGGTAACCGTCATTTTCTCAGGCTTTATGGTTTGGCTTGCCGGGCGTATTTACCGGGTGGGGATTCTCAACTACGGTAAAAAAGGATCGCTTAAGGATATGGGGCGGTGGCTTTTCTCTAAGTATTAAATAACGCGACTCATTGAATAACTGACCGCGAGGCATCACCGCGGGTGCCGAATATCAGTTTTCAAACTGACGTGTATTTATTACATTAACGCCCGCCATGAACTTAAGAACTACTTTTGCAAGAACTGGTTTGTAACATCGTACGGACCAGCCTTGAAACTACTCATTTATATGGCAAATATTTTAGACAATCTGGCAAGAATGATCACTCCTACGCTGATAGGCACCGTCGAAAAGCAACTTGGTAAATCGACCAGCGGCACTGAATCTGCGCTAGGCGAGACTTCTCCCTCAATTCTCGAAGGGACGGGCTTCCTCAAGAGGTTACTCCCACTATTATTGATCGGAGCACTTACTTGGTTTGGTCTACAGAGCTGTGGTACAGAAGGCGTGGAATCGAGTATTGAAAATGCTGGTGACACAATGTCCGACGTTACAGGGAAAGCAAATTCTGCTACTGGCGACCTGGCAAATGATGCTGCGGCCATGGGAAGCAACGCATTGTCCGACCTCAAAGAAACGGCTAATGGTCTTTGGGCTCTTGTCCTCCCTGATGGCGCGACTATCGAAGCCAACAAAGATGGCCTTGAGTACTCCTTGATCAACTTCATTAAAAGTGATAACACTGTTGATAAAGCGACACGGCTCAACTTCGATGCTCTGCGCTTCAAAACCAAAAGTGACAACCTCGACTCTGATTTCTCCAAGCGACAAATTGATAACATGGTAAGCGTGCTAAATGCCTACCCCGATGTACACCTCAATATTAGTGGATACACCGATAATGTTGGAGATCGGGTTACCAATGCGCACCTTTCTGAGAATCGGGCACATCAGGTAGCGGTTTCCTTTGTTACTAAAGGTATTGACCGTTCCCGGCTCACTGTTGAAGGTTTTGGTGAAACACACCCAGCCTGCCCAGCCAATGATACGCCTGAGTGCCAAGCTCAGAACCGCCG
>JAPKCQ010000019.1 GCA_026421165.1 Lewinella sp.
CAAAATTCATCAGCACCTTACCCACAAATTCAATATTGACAGACCACTAGTACTATTTTCTATCCCGCTGCTGTTGCCTCGGATGATGTTGTTCGTCAGCGTGCCCGTACCACCCTCGGTGTTAATCCCGCCATCTTGAGAGCGGTAAAGATTCTCTCCATTAACCGTAATGGCGGAGCTGCTATCCGCATTGCCCCCGATAATGGTAAACCCATCAAGCCGGGTGGTGGAAATAGTGTCGGCAAATACGATCAGAACAACGTGATGTACATTGTCAGAAGCATTGCTTGGCGTGCCTATATCATCACTAAGAATGGTGGGATTCATTGCGATATCCCGCTCGCTAAGTAGGGCTTCTGTGCCAGCGAATCTGTCGTACAGGCTGACGCCGTCTTTCAGTAGAAAAGTAAAGTCCTGGTTCGTTGCACAACCCGTGCAGCCTGCCGGACAGACCGAAGGCTTGTAGGTGCCAGCGGCTATCCATATTTCGGTGGTGCCGATGTTATCGAGGCTACTCTGGAGGTGGGTGCAGGCGTTTGCCCAGGATGTGCCGGTGGCGCCGACATCAACATAAACGCGACTCTGCGTACTCAATACTACGCTAAATAAGCAGAGAAAAGCAATAACGCAACCCATCGGGCACGAACGTAAAGTGGTGCCATAAAACAATATTTTCAACGGCTTAAGACGACTAAAATGATAATCAAAATATTGAAGGCAAATTATACTGGGCATTATACCCATGTTTTAGCAAACATTTACCCCGTAACCTTTAGTCTTAAAAAAGCAGTTCCTCCGGTGACGTGTATCACTGCAAGCGTAGCCAATTTTCCCTTCGGTACTGCTGTCGAGCACATGAGGTAAAAACGTAATGGCAAACGTGGCCCAGTAGGGGCGACCGCGAGGGATCGCCCCTACTGGCCTCGCTTGAGAGGGTCCGAGCTCGCTTCGCGAGCACAAAATCACCTTATGTGACCGACGGTAGTATAGCCTTCCTGGAAGAGAAATGACTTATCAACCGTGATCCTATCTCAATATTAGCGATCATTGAAATGATAATATTTACACGGCGCCTCTTACGTTGCTTCTCGAGCTTTCCTTGCACCTGCGTCCTCGCCTACTACCGAAAGCAGCTACGAAACGTAATAACGGCAGGCTACTAACTTTATGAAAGATTTTAGCCACGCCAACACGAGCCTCCTCCCTCCGCATCTCGCGCCAAGAACCCAACGGGCAACAAGAAGAGGCAACGTGAGTCAGGAGAGCTTAAAATAGCCTCCACGGCGATTTTGATCGGACCTAAACCCTACGTTTGTAAAATCTATGGCATTAACCCGCACGACTAATCGTACGGTCGCACAATCGCATTAAAGACAGCCGCCGCCAAGAAATCGAACAGCCGCACGATCAGTCGTATGATCGCATCATCGTACTCGCACACTTTTTTTCTCTCTTTAAACTTGTACGACTGGTCGTTTAATCGTGCGTACGATCAACAGGTCACACCTACACGACTATACGATTAGTCGTATAACCGTACTATCGTGCAGTCTTACGAACGGCCAAACGACTAATCACAAATACGACCAATCGTTTGTACGAATAAACGATTAGCCGTACATTCGTACTGTCGCAAGAACGATTACACGATTAGTCGTAAAGACGATTAACTTTATAATCGTACGGTCGGACAAACGATTACACGACTATGCGATAGCACGACCCAATTAAAACCAAACATCAAAATGATAGTATCCTCCGTAAACTATAAAGGCGGCACGGGCAAGAGCACAATCGCTCAGAATCTAGCCGTGGCCTTCTCGTTGAAAGGTTATAAAGTCTGCATCGTGGACGCCGATGGAACGGGCGCTACGATGGACTGGAGCGAAGACCGTCACGAGCTCGAACTGGAGCCGGTGATCATGGTATCACACCTGACCAATCCGGCCTCCTTTACTTCTCAGGTAAAGGCGCTGTATAACGACGGTGGATACGACCTACTGATCATTGATTGTCCGCCGGCGCTGTCTCCGGTGGCGGTGAAGGCGATGTCGATCAGCGACTACCTTTTCATTCCCATCAACACGACGGGTGGCAACGACATCAAGGTAACGCAGAAGCTGCTGAAAGAATTCCAGAAGATCCGCGAGATCAAGGAAGATAACGGCGGCAAGGTAGAAGCCTACCTCCTGGCCAATGGCTATAAGAAAAACGTGATCCTTCATGAATCAGTGATCAAAATCATGGACCAGCTGTGCGCATACTATAAAGTCAAACGCTTCAAGACGGTCGTTCACAATCGCGTAATCTACGGCGAGGCGAGCATGAAGGGTAGGGGAGTGGTAGAACTCGATAACCGGAAAGCTACGCTGGAAGTTGGGCAGCTGGTTAAGGAGATTCTTGCAATGGCGGGGAATTAGAGATCGCCAGTACAATCGGCCACTTAAGGTGACTTTGCGTTCACACTAACGAACGCGATCTAATCACAAACAGACCAGTAGGAGCAATCCCTTACGGCCTTCTTCACTGGGCCACGTTCCTACCGCATGGCCCACCGACCGTAGCGTCGTCCGTTAGACTTTTAGTTCCGTAGACAACATTCAAAAACAGCACAAAATGGCAAAAAGTACAGAAGACTTCAAGATCAAAATTGGCGACGACAAGCCTAAGGTAAGTCTGCGGCGTTCCGGCCTGGCCGACGATAAAACTATTGATCAGGCTGTTGATCAGGTAGCCACTACGGGAACTCCGAAGGTTAGAAAGTCGACAACAGTAGAGTCGGGCAGCGCAAAGCCAAACGCCGCGAAAAAGGCACTAGCCGACGAGCTGGAGCTAGAACGGATGCTAAAGAATAAACGCCTGACGATTGACATTCCTTTCTACCTACACGATGCGCTGCGAGAGTACAACTTCCGAAACCGATCGACCACGAAGGAGGTTATTAACGATTACCTTCATGGGTTGCTTAAGGTGAAGAATATTCGAGTGAAGAAGTAGACGGCCTTTGGCTTTTTAGACGCGCTGTGCGCTTTTAGACGGCCTTCGGCCTTTTGGACGCGCTGTGCGCTTTCAGACGGCTGCGCCTTTTAGACGCTTCGCTTGTGTCTGAATTCCAAAAATCTCATAGTTTAACTTTCCAAATCTCTCATAAGTGAAGGATTTAGAACGATTTTTTACTTAAAAACAGGTAGGAAATGAAAGAGAAGGTCGCGAAATAAGAAGGGACGGTACATTTATGACTATGGCTGGACTAGATGGGACGGTTGAAGAGAAAATTTCTTAAAAAGATTAAAAAAAATGACACCAATAAAGTGTTTCGTCATGTTTTGTTGGCTTTTTTATCTTTTTACTCTTTTAGATCTTTTACGTCCCTATAAGTGATTGATAATTAGATCCTTATAGCCTTTTGTATGAGACATTTGGAGTTTTATATGAGATATTTAGAACGAAGTAGTGAGAGAATTGGAAAAAGGTATGAGAAAAATGGAACAGAGCTATGAGAGATTTAGAAAGGGTATGAGATTTTTGGAACGCCTTTTCTTTTTAGTGTTCTAGTTTCTCTTCTATGAGATATTTGGAGACTGTTTTTCTTCAGTTTGGATCAGTTTAGAGATGTTGTCTCACTTTAGGGTTAGAACCCGTGCTGAATCGTGCTTATTGCTCTATTTTCCTCATAGATAGAGTGGCTTATACGAAGGATCGATTAGGTTTTGCGTGGCTGTAAGCATACGTGCTTGCTTACTCGTTTGAAACCTTTTCTTCCGGCCTCAATTGCTGCGCGACATCTTCGTAGTCTGCGGTAGAGGAATGGTATTTTGATGGTGGGCTTCGTTAAAATGATGATCCTGCAAAGGATAGTATTCATGCGTAACAAGAAGTGGTGGACTTTTCTGTAATCTGCCTCGATTATGAGGGTTTTGGAACGAATAGACCAGTTAAATATTAGAAATATGGAACTTTCAGGTATGAGAAATTTGGAGACACCAATAGCCCACGGCTGGTGTTATGAGGTATTTGGATAAGCATTGGTCCGTCGCTAAGGAATGAGCAATTTGGAAAACTAATATGAGAGATACGGAAAAATGTAAGGCAGAACACCTTATATTGTGTTCTAAATCTCTCATACCAATAGGGGTTCTCTTCCAAATCTCTCCCTTTAATGGCTACCAAAGCGCGCAAGTCGAAGAAGAAAAGCAACCGGATTGTACTGATCAAGAAGGCGAACGACTTAATTGAGTCGCGGTATAAGTTTGATATTTGGGAAACGCGAATCTTTTTGTCGGTGCTGTCTCAGATTCGGAAGGACGACCAGGAGTTTCAGTCGTACCGCATTCGTTACCGG
Organism: Lewinella sp.; assembly: GCA_026421165.1. Lineage (GTDB taxonomy): Bacteria > Bacteroidota > Bacteroidia > Chitinophagales > Saprospiraceae > Neolewinella. Next base: position 4,343 of record JAPKCQ010000019.1, read on the forward strand.
GACGTTATCAACGTTTTTGGCTTGAAGTCGGGGGATTCGTATGCTTATTTGCGGGATGGTGCTCGGAGCCTGATGTCGAAGAAATTCGTTCTTAATTATGAGGAAAAAGGAGTGAAGCGGGAGAAGCTGTACCACATTTTGCGGACGGTGGACGTGATGCAGAACGGGGAAGAGGGAAAGTTAGGCGCTTCGAATAATGAGTACATCGACGTGGTGGTGGAAGATGTAATGCGTCCGCTATTATTACAGCTACAAAAGAACTTTACGGCTTACGACCTTCAGAACGTGGTGAAGCTGGGCGTTTATCCGATCCGGGTGTACGAGTTGCTAAAGCAGTACCAATCGATTGGCCACCGTAAGATCCGGGTAGACGAGATGAAGATCATGTTTGAGGTGGAGGATAAGTACCGTTTGTTTGGTGATTTTAACCGCTGGGTGATTCGTCCTGCGATCAAAGAGATCAATAAGTACACGGACTTGCTGGTGACGGATACCGAGAAGTTAAAGGAAGGTCGGCGCGTGGTGGCGATGCGGTTTGCTTTTCGGCTGAAGACGGAGATTGAGCTGGCGGAGATGCGGGGTGAAGACATTCAACAACTTAGCCTAGACCTGATCAACGACGAAGCCGCTGCCGTGGAGCAGGAAATGGAAGATGAAGCGGAACAGGTCATCGCCAAGACGGAAAAAGACCAACTATTTGACCGCTTCCACCACGACGTGATTGATCGCTTTGCCGTCACTCCTTCGGTATTTTTGCACTTGCTGGATAAGTACTCCGTGGCGGACATTGAAAAAGCGATTGGCGTTACCAACCGGGCAAAGTACAACCAGCAGATCACGAAGAGTGTGGCGGGATTTTTCGTCAAGGCGCTTAAAGACGGCTTCACGGACGAGACCGAGGAGAAAGCCCGGAAGGAAGAGGAACAGGCGCAGCTGAAGGTGGAACTGGCCAATGCCTTTTTGGAGCTGGAAAGCCGTAAGCGGGCGGCGATCAACGAGAAGATCAAGGAGGTTACCGCTAAGAGGAGTAAAATTGCTGCTCAGGCGGTGTCTAAACTCCGCTCGGACCCGATTACCAGCATTTTTATCAAGACTAAGGAAGAGGCTACGGGGCGAAAGCTTACCCTGGAGGACTTCCGGCAGGACCGCGCGCTGGTGGATGTGGTCAAGGCCAAGATTATGGAGTTGGCTAAGGAGGACTTTACCGCGTTATTGGCGGAATTTGAGGCGGAAGGAAAGGTGCTTCGGAAAAAGGGGAAAGGGTAGGGGGCTACGCTTGACGCCATAAATTATCAGATTGTAGAATTCGGAGAGGTTTTAGCTACCTGGCCGCGGCCTATTTCTTGGGCGAAGCGTCGGTAAAGGAGGCTTTGGCCACCTAAAGAATCGATTTAAAGGTGTCGAAATCGACGCGTTTAAAGTTGCGTGTAATTTGGGCGCGGCCGCAGGTGCAATGTAAGCTTGAGGAAGAGTGAACGGACGCCAGGCCTCCAACCAATCTGTAGACCTTTTCATCTGCTGAGTATGCCCATTCGGATCAACCAACCACTAATGCTGGCCGCCCTACTCTCTGGGCTTTACCTCACCTGGGTGAAGAACGGGGTGGGGGAGTGGTTCGGTTCCTGCCCCGCCTGGAACCTTAGTTTGACTGCCGTCATTTTCTCCTCATACTTAACCTGGTCAGCAGCTTGCAGGTCAGCGATCTGGGTGCCAAGTTCTCTGGCTTTGTTGGGGGTACTACTGACTGCTACCGGCTTGACTTTTAATACCTCCCAATACTAGGAGACTAACACCTAAGTTTTCTGAACGAGCTGTAAAGCGGCAGTAAGTCAGGCTGGAATAGCGTGCTCCGCCAAATAAGGAGTAAAAACCTCTTCAAAACTACCGTTGGGATGAATCAAAAAGGTGGCGATAGGCAAGCTATTAATTATCGTATTTGATTTTAGTGAGGGATGGAGAAGGGTAAATTCTTCGATGACTTGTGGGAGGAGGTTGGAATTTCCGGTTAGATGGAATTGGCCTGAAGAGAAAGAAATGGTGATGTAATCACCGATGGGGTGGGGAGGGATGAAGGTATATTCTCGGGGTACTCGTTCCGTGAGTGACCATTCGAAGCCAAGCCGCAGCCGCAGGCTATCAAGGAGATGTAGGCGGAGGATGTTTTGATAGCTTTCGTGGGTATTGATGGCTAGGCGGGCCCAGTTGGGAACACCTTTGCTTATGTTGGTACGGGTGAATTTGCGACCGGTGATACGATCTATATCGGCCCAGGACCAGGACATGGCACTGCGGAGCTGATCGAAGCGTTGTCGGATGGTTTGATTGACCATAAACGGTTTTAAAATTGGAAGTTTCCCCAGCCGCGTTTGTGCTGGGCGAGGGCTAGCTGATCTTGTTTGGTGTCAGTTTTACAATAGTGGTTAATGAGGTCCTGAGCACGATTTTTGAGTCGGTCGAGTCGCTCTTCCGAAGTGTAGCCCTGTTGTTGGAGTTCCTGACTTAGAACGAGGAGAGCGGAGAGCGTTTTGAGTTCCTCGGGAGTTGCGTAATCGCGCATATTGTGTTTGTGGTCTTCTGGAGGGAAGCGTATGCGCCATTCGCGGGCGGTCATGCCCCAGAGGGCGAGATTGATCAGGTCGGCTTCAACGGAGGCGAGGCGTCGTTCTACCATTATGTCTGCTTCAGGAGGGAGGCCCGTGACGGCCTGGGTAGTAGGTAGCCGATGGTTCTCTGCGGCTAACTCGCGGGCGAACCTTTTGTGGGCCGCGTAGTTGCCGTACAAGCTTTTCTGCATGGACAGGTAGCTTCGTAAGGTGGCTAGATAAAAGCGAGGGTCTAGCCAGTTAGCGAAGTGAATGGCCCACTCGATGGATGCGTAAGTACCTCCGTTGCGTCCTCGTTTAGCGTAGATGCCGGTGCAGCCAAGGTCGGTCAGTTGTTGAACCGAGACCCGAAAAGATCCAGTACCTGCGCGGCCGCGAAGCTGGATAAATTCTTCGAGGTTGAAATTTGGGTTAGAAGACTTTTCCCATTCTTCGATAAATGCGAGGGTAGTGATGGTGCGTAGCCAATCAGCGATGTAGAAACGGTCATCACTCTTCATGGAGGCAATGTCGTTGAGACAAACATAGTCGTTAACCTGATCATATTTAACCTCTGTATCATAGATTACTAAATCAGTTTTCTTTGCCATTGTTCTTATTTGTAGTAAATGTACTGCATTGTGTTCGTAATGCTGTCTAATTCGACAGTATTTATTTCGCGGGTTGGCAATTTATGTAGTACATGTACTAATAATTTCGCTAAATGCTGTCTAATTAGACAGTATTTAAGAAAGGATATGGCCGTTGGTTGAGGGCGTATTCTGGTAGAAATTCTACAAAATTTGTAGTTCCAGTAACTTTCAACTTCGCCGATCATCCTGCCCGGAACTTCAGCTGCGGGAGAGGTTAACGAAGGCGCGGATGTTTTAGGTTGCGATTAGGAGGTTGCAAGCTTCTTCTGTACAATGAGGTTGATTATTTCAATAGGATAGGGTGATGGTGGTGGCTTCGTTTTTGTTGTCGATGTAGTTGGTGGGTTCGCAACTCGGGTAGAGGAGGGCGATTAGGGTGGCTAGGAGGATTATGACGGGGTACGGCGTGGAGGGTAAGCGGATGACCTGGTGCGTTGAGTCTGCGGTGTGCTTCGGAGATTTGAAAATAAATACTATTTTTTACTCATCTTGTATTTTATTTAAATAGACTAAACTTGTTTTTCGTATGGCAAAAGGCAACCTATATTCGGCTACGTAAAAGGGTGTTATGCTGCTGTCGGGCACATGAGGTGAACACGTAGTGACAAACGTGGCTCAGTTGGGGCGACCCCTTGCGATCGCCCCTACTGAGCCACGTTTGAGAAAGGCCGCGCTCGTTTTGCGCGCACAAAATCACTCCATGTGGCCGACGGTAGTATAGTACAGTACCTCCATAACTTCGCAATACATCAGCGCACCACCGTAACCGTACCCACTAAATTTCTCGTATTCCCGTCAACGAAGGTCACGCTTGCGCGCCAGGTATAAGCCCCCTGTAGAACAAACTCGCCGGTAGTTGAAAGCCGTGCATCCCAACGGCCTACTGGTTGAGAATCCAGTAATTCATTGGTGGAGAAAAGAAGCTGTCCGTAGGAGCTGTATACCTGAAGTTCGTATTCTGCAACGCCAAAGCCCTTGGCTCCCCATACCCTTACCTCGTCCGGGCCAGACTGGGGGGAAACGGCGTTGGGAACGAAGAAGCTGGTTAACCACTCCGGCTCTATGTTTCGGCGGATGGTGTCTGAACAGATCAGGCCCTGTTCGTAGCGCTGGGTAATGGCGTGGGTCACGGTAATATCCCGGTTTACGCGGTACTCGTGGTAGAAAGATGGAATGGTTCGTACCGTTCCGTCGCCCAGGTCCCAGAAATAGTCATCTCCGCCAGTACTGGTGGACTGGAAGGTTACTTCACCCAGTCGGTTGGGTAATTCGTCTTCTTGAGCTGTAAAACCAGCCACTGGTCGAGGCCTCAGGTCAATCAGGTTTTCGACAGTGAGGGTATCGCGACAGAGGTCGTCATAAATTGCAATTAAGCGAACACGATGGGGACGGTTCTCGGTCAACAGCGTGTCGAACAGCTCTCCCGTTACCGGCGTGAACGCATCGTCCAGGTACCATTCGTAGCGTAGCGCTTCGGTCGGTTCGGCAGCTAACTGTAGGAGGTAAGGAGAACAGGCAAGTGAGGGTGGGCGAACAAATTCTGCGACGGGGGCTCCGGAAATTATCAATTCTTGACCTGAGGTGTCTTGGCAGCCGAATTCGTTCTCTACCGTAAGCATTGGTGAGTAGCTGCCGGCCGTTAGGTAAGTATACTCGGGGTTAGGGTCAGTGGCCGTCGCGCCATTACCGAATATCCAGCGGTAGGATAGTCCTCCGGAGGAGTTATTCATAAATACCACGGGAGCGGGGGTACCGCAGCGTACGCTTTCGGATAGTGAAAAGCCTGCAACTGGGAGGACGTTGACGCGGACAGGAGAAGTAGCGGTATCTGACGGGCAGCCGTTGTCGTTGGCAGCAATGAGCGTTACGGCGTAATCTCCAGGAGATCCGTAGGTATACCTAAAGTCTGATTCGGTACTACCGGTACCGTCCATCAGGTTCCAAAAGATATCAGTAGCAGCCGTAGCGCCGCTACTGAAAACCTGAGCGGTGTTTAAGCAGACGGTATCTGCTAAAACACTGACTTCCGCTTTGGGACTGGGGAGAACTTCATACGTTTGCTCGGTACTTGCGGCACAACCATGGATGCTCGTTGCGGTGAGAACTACCGTCTCCAGGCCGGGTTCCAAGAGAGGCAATACCGGAGGTGTTCCGGGGAAGGTTTCTCCGTTGACCATCCACGCCAAAGCGATAGCACCGGCGGATGATTCTGTGAGCCGAAGGCTATCGTAGTCACTGCAGAAACGGCTTGTTGTAATGGTAAATTCAGGCACGGGGTCCGGATGGACGATGATCCGGGAGAGGAAGGTATCGTTGGCACACCCGTTATTGTCGGTAACCGTTAGTCGGGGGAAATACGTCCCGGGGGTGGAGTAGGTGTGCGTTGGCGCTGACTCATTACTAGTTGCCGTTGCGTCGTCAAAATCCCACGCGTAATTAAGTGCATTACCGGAGGCGGCTACATTACTGAAGGTTACGGACAATGCCGTACAACCACTTGAGTCTGATGCGGCAATCGTAACCGCTGGGAGAGAACGCACGTTTACCGGCTGGCTGATGGTCGCCGGGCAGTTGTTCAGGGTAGAGTATCCGGTGAACGACAAAGTGTAGTCTCCGGAATCCGGATAAGTTACTACGCCATTTATCTGATTGAGGGTATTGCCGTTCCCAAGGGTATAGAAGCCTCCTGCGATGCCGGATGAGGTGTTTGATAGGACGAGTTGATCGCCAAGGCAAACGGCGGGATCGGCCAGAAAACTTACTTCAGGAGCAGGTAGAACGTTTACGAAAACCGTATCGGTGTCTTCGCCACAGCGGGCGGCACTCAGGAGGACACGGTGTACGCCCACCTGGGCCAGTTCGAAGCTGGGGTTTGGCTGATTGCCGCTGGCGGTAATGGTGCCATCCGGTGCCAGAATTTCCCAGGCAAGACTTGCTCCTGGTGTGGAAAAACTGCGTGGTTCGAACCTCCAGGGTTGGCAACCAGAGATTGTATCAAGGCCGATGAAGGCCCTGACGTCAGGGGGGTGGACGGTGACGTTTCTGACCAAGGTGTCTTTTCCGCACTCATTGGTAGCGATTAATGTGATGGAGTAGACGCTAACGGAGTCTTCCGGAGTGAAATACCTTACGACTGGTGGGATACTGTCGTTGCCGGTGGTTCCTTCGCCCATATCCCAGAAGAATGAATCAGGATTACCGAGGGTGACGTTGCTTAGTTCGGGTTGAAAAAGGGAGCAACCGTCGTCTACGTCCAGACCAAAATCAACGGCAGGGTACGGTTTCACGACCACACTTTGCACCTGCGTTCGCGCCCCACAAAAATTTTCGGCTACTAGGGTAACGCCAACTTCTGTATCCTCCAGGTAACCGTCCAGAATTACGTTCTGAATGCCTCCTCCCGGAAAAGTGTCTACGTCCACCAGCCAGTAGGAAGTAAAGTCATCTCCCGTAGATTCATCGTTAAGGTTGAGCACAAAGGCCGCGCAGCCCAGCGTACTGTCGAGGGTAAAGGACGGGGCGGGTGGAGTGGTGACGTACACGGTCGTGGTAGTGTCGGCAGAACAGCCTTCAGGAACGGACGTCACCCTTAATGTCTGGGTGAATGTTCCGCCCGTCGTATAGGTGTGAGTAGGGGAGGGGGAATTGCTTTCAGCTCCGTCTCCAAACGTCCAGGCGTAGTTGAAATCTCCTCCGGTCTGAAGGGCAGACAGGCTGAACGATTCGTTGATACAGGGGCTACCATTAAGGGTGAAGTTCGGGTTTGGCGCGGGGTTATAAGCCAGTTCCTTCCTTGCTTCCGCACTGCATCCGGGAGTAGTAGTGCTTTCAATGCCATAGATGTACTCGTAGGTTTGTCCCGGCACTAGTTGGGTTAGATCAACCGTACCGGTTGTCGCGTCCGTCACTCCATCGCCAGACCAACTACCCCCCGTAGGTGTACCTCCCGTCAGGGTTGCTGTAAGTTCATTGTCCTCGCAGTGCGCCTGGTCTCCTCCGACCATAATCGTTGCGCCGGGGTCTTCAATGGTTATATTTTGTTGCTCCGTTTGGGCGCAGGAACCTCCGGGTTGAAATGTGTAAGTGTAAGTGAACGTTCCACCTCCCGCAGCAACCAGGTCAATAATTCCAGTTACGGGGTCGATGCTTTCTCCTAGCCAACTACCGCTGCTGAGGTTGGCTTCTAGCGGTAGCTCTCCCTGGCTGATACAAACATTGTCTTGGGGCGTCAGTACCAGCTGAGGGTTGTCAATGATTCTGAGAAAGAGCTCGCCAGGAACGGAGCATGGCCCGCTTTCGTAGACAAAAGAGACCGGATATATTCCGGCACCTGGCAGGTCATTCTCAGGGTTGAAGGTGCTTCCGGGGAGTTCCGTTTCGTTAACCGTCCAGCTATAAGTACCGGTAAGGTTGCTGGGGACTCCCGTAATTCCGACGAGTTCAACGGCTTCGTTGACCAGGCAGGCGAGGGCGGTATCCGTGCCGGAAACTTCCGGGATGGGAAAGACTTCAACGTTGGGGCTGGCGGTTATGACGCAGCCGTCGTTGTCGTTAAAAGTATAGACGGGGTTGGCCGTTCCTACGCCTGCAGAGTCGGGGTCGAAGGTTCCGGCAACCGGATCGATGATGCCCGTGCCCGACCAGGTTCCTCCGGTCGGCAGAGCGGATAGGTTGGCCGCTTCACTATCGAGGCAGAACTCAGCGTTGAGGGTCGTAACAACAGCGCCCTCCACAACTTCGAGTTGTAACATTCCGGCATTACGGCAGGTTCCTTCGGTGATGTCGTAGCTTATGGTGTGGAGGTTGATGCCCGCCAGTTGGGGGTCGAAGGTGCCAGCGTCACCGTCAGTAATTCCCGTTCCTGACCAGGTGCCACCCGGCAGGTTCGATTCGAGGGTGATGGGAGCACCGTTTACGCAGAGGGTAGGCTGAGACGTAAGGGTGAGCGCAGGTTTTTGAACAACGCTTAACGTTAGTTCCCCGGCAACGGTACAGGGTATGTTCTCATAGTTATAGCCTAGGGTGTAATTTCCTGGCCCTGGGAGGTCGGTAAAGGGGTTGAAAGTTCCGTTGGCTACGGGGTCACCGTTCAACGTCCAGCTGTAAGTACCTCCGGCTACGCTGGAGGACACTCCGGTAAGCGATTCGAGGTCAACGGATTCATCTTCATTACACACTAGAACTGAATCTGGGCGAGTGATTACAGGGATGGGCTCGATGGTTATGATGGGGCTGACCTCAACCCGACACATATTTACGTCCACAAAAGTATAGACGGGGCTGGCTGGGCCTACACCAGCGGAATTGGGGTTGAAGGTTCCGGACGGATCGGTGATGCCCGTCCCAGTCCATGTTCCTCCCGGCGGATTTGCGGTTAGGCTGACAACGCCACCGTCGAGGCAAAATTCATCGTCCGGTGTACTAACCATCGTGCTTGCTTCCACCATCACGCTGATGGTATTCATGTTTTGACAGGCTCCACTGGTTATTTCATAGGTCAGCACGTGGGTGCCAGGGCCAGCGACAGAGGGGTCGAAGATGCCGAGGTCCCGATCAATTATTCCAGGCCCGCCCCATTCCCCGCCGGGAGAAGATGCCATTAATGTATCGGGTGAACTGCCGGTACAGTAGTTGTCTCCAGCCGTCAGGGTCGGTGGCGCGCTTGACTGGACGTTGATCATGGCCTCGCGCGTGATGTCTCCACAAAGACTCGTTACGATCAGGCGGACCATTCCTGATGAAGTAAAGGTGAGTGGGCCGAAACTTTCGCCGATTACCGTGGAAGCGTTGTTATCCGGAAACTCCCAACGGACTTCAGTGAAGTTGCCGATTACTCCGTAGCCGAGGGTGGCAGGCGACACGGTCACTTCGTCGCAACCTTCCAAGTCCATGAGCTCTTCCACAGAAGGGGCTTCCAGTATCTGGATTTCCCGCTCCAGCGTTTCCTCGTCGCAATCGTTGCGGCCGGTTAGGGTGACCGTGTACTCCCGGACATTATTGAAAATGACAGAGATGATCTCGGACCTGACCGTCATGTTGGTGTCGATGAACTCCCAGTTGTTGCCGCTGTCGCTGCCCGGTGATATGTCCCAACTAATGTTTGTGTCGTTGTTGGACCGGTTGGTGAAGGTGGTCGTTTCGCCTTTGCAGGCGATGAGGTCATCGTCACTGATGTCGAAGAGGGCGTTAGGAGGGGTGACGATGGTGACCAGTTGGGTAATGACGGCGTCGAAGGTCTCGCAAGCTTCCCGCCCTCCAACTGTTAGCCGTACGGTATAAGTTCCAGCCGCTTGGTAGATATGTTGTGGATTTTCTTCGGTACTAGGCGTAGAGTTATCCCCGAAATCCCACAAAAAGGAACCGGAGCTGCAGCTTTGGCTATTGAACTGAACAAGGCGGCCGGCGCACACCTCGGGAGACACGGATATTCTCGCTACTGGTTTTGGTAAGACCGTAAAAGCCAGCGTTCCACGGTGGCAAGATTGGCCATCGTCACAGTTAAGAATTCCTCGGTAAGCTACGTCAAATGATACAGGCACGTTACATTCTCCTTCTTCTGGAGGCATAAAATTATATTCGTGGGATACGTTTTCATAAGTAGTGAAAGTATCGATAGCCCCGTCCTGCCAGTCGATTATAAAAAAGTCCCATCCCGGAACGGAATTATTTTTAAAAGTGATGGTCGTCCCTTCACAAAATACTGCAATTTCGCTAGCTACTTCAAACGAGGTCGTCCGGTTTCCGCAGACGGCACTAGGGCAAATATCTTGGGCGCGGACGCGGGTGCAGAGTAGGGTTAAAAGGAGCAGTGTGAGGACCGTGCAAATGTTTTTACTGAATAACATGGTACAGATATTTACTAAGGTAGCGAAACATGGTTGCGTAGGATGAATCAATATTTACCCGACATCCGGTCCGCCTTATACCAAATATTATCGTAGATTTTACTCTTTGCTTTGACGAAATTGGGACAAGCTGTTGCATTACTCTTAGACATCCAGCTTTCGGAATCATAGCCGAGAACAGCGCAGGTGGTCGAGCGGCCGAAAGAGAAGACGGCTGATACCTCAAGTGGGGGGCGTACGTAGTTTTTTAAAAAGCCGTGCTGAAAGGCATAACTGAAGCCAAGGTCAAAACGAGTCTGAGTGCCCGGAAGACGACCTCCGAGTTCAAGTTGGGCGCTCGACCAGCCTACGTTACGACCGACGGAATTGGGCCGTGCGGAGTGGTAGTAGCCTCCGACGGTTACTGCCTGGTTCCAACTGATGCCAACTCCCGTTTCGAGGTAACTAAGGCCTTTCTGTGACTGGTAAACAGCAGATGGTTTTACGGACCAGGTACGGCGGTTGACGCGCGCCACCACCCAGTCGGCGCGGCCGGTGTACACCATCCTGCGGCCTAGCGTATTGTCGAGACCTAGTAATGAAGCCGATTGCCTACTGTCAGGCCCGGTGAAGAAGCCGGGGTTGTGAATGGCTACTCCTACATCAAAACTCAGGGGTCTTTTGCTGGTGGCGTTAATTCCTCCCTTAAGAGATATTCCTAAAGAGCCGGTAGAATAGCGCGGACTTATACCAGCACCAAGCGGTGCTACGAATCCGGTAGAATTGGGGTTATTGTCCGCATTTACCAGGCCAAAAAAAGGATCAATCTGGTCCAGGAAGTTAAGGGCATCAAAGTCAACGCTCCGCTGACCGAAAGCTAAGCTTGCCCCGAAACGGAAGTTGAGGCTGCTGGTTCTATTCAAGAACCGTGGCTCCCAGGGCACCGCTATCGCTATGCTACCGCCAAACTCGGAAGTTGTCAGTTTCCCAGCGCCTTCTTCATCGCGGCGGGCGAACAGCCCGTAGTCAAAAAACAGGCAGGGAAGACTTTCTTCCAGAACAACCTTCTGTGCCAGGTAAGCGGGCGCTGTAGTTGCGCCCCACTGGGTGCGGTAGCTTATGCCTAACCTAAGAGCACCCTGCTGACCGGTGAAGGCGGGGTTGAAGCTGCTTTCATTTCCGTAGAAGTGCTGGAGATAGGCGTCTTGGGCATTTATGCTGGCCAACGGAAAGAGGATCAGTATTAGGTACCGTAACATGAGTGTGGGGTGTTTATTAGGGTTTTTGTAACTTAGGAACGTCAATTCAATAATCGTCAATAGGCGTATTCTGGGAGGTCAAGGTAAACCAATGGTAATCAGCGACAAAAAAATCGTGACGAAAAAACTTGGCGAGCAACGACTAGACCAGGTAGGAAGGAGTTTTTATAGTTAGTAGACTACTTTAAAAAAACCTGTGAAGGTTTCTTAGGTGAGACGGTTGAACAACGGTAGGAGGGTGGAAAGGATACTGCTACTTAAGTACTCAGACCCGCTGTTTTTTATTCTACGGGATTAAGACAAGTTTGGCTTAGGAACGCAAATAGAATAAAGCCATGTACTCTCCAGACATCAGCCAGGACGGTACTTTCTTGTATTAAGAAGGATCGGTGGCGAAAGTACTGGATGATCGTTACGGAATTTTCTGGAGGGTCGATTTTGACAAAAGACAGATGACGCGGTATGAACGTTTCGGAAAGTGTACGGCTTGCGCACTTTCTTAACATAACATAAATTATAGGACTCGAGGTTATACCCTGATTACGAAACCTGTAAAGCGATTCTAGTGTATAGCCCGCAGTGACAATCGATCATTTTCTATCGGAAGGTGATTCATTCGAGTAATAATGGTTCGCTTTATTAGATATTATAGACCTAACCTGGACACAGGTTATTGAACACTACCTCACAGCGAAGACTGGCGGGGTACTCGACACTGGCGAAAGTTGACCAGATGGGTAATGACGAGGATTGCCGATCCTACGTACATCAGCCAACCTACCATTCCGAGGTACTCCATTAGTAAGCCAGCCGCGAAGACTCCCAATCCTCCCCATAGCCAAGCACGGGTTTTAGGTTGATGGCTGGCCTTGGCGGCGTAATGAACAGCGATCAAACTCAGGACAAGAAAGACAATATCCAAGCTGCCCCAGAGTCCGTGCCCATGTTCATGTCCGTGGTGGCCCGCTTCACTGATGGCTTCGTAAACCAAAGGCTGGGCAGCGAAGAAAAGAGGTGCCATCGCACAGTGGATGGCGCAAAGGCCGCTCGCGAGCATACCCACCAAATCGGGCTTGTTTATAAAAGAGTTCATACGACTAACAGGTGTAGACTTAAACGGTAAATGAATCGGTAAATATTTCTTCTTCATGGTACATCTCGACCTTTCAATTCCGTAAGAGGCAGCGCCTCAAGGCCTCCGAGATACTGGCTTCGTGCACTCCTGACCGATGAAGACTAATTCTTGTCTACGGTCTCTCCGGCCACTATCCCAGTCTTTTTCAATTAGTGTTTATTACTGTTGAAAAACGGGGTTTTGGTACAGTTCTGTCACCGTTTTACTGGCCCATCACGGTCCAGGATACTCGGAGCGCTGCCGAAATCATCGAGGAAATGACGGCCATCACCTACGGTCACCATTGTATTGGTGTAGGCAAAACGGCTGAGATCGGTGTCGCTTTCTCATTGAAATTTATTTTTACCAAAGATAGATAATATTTCAACTAATGCAACCGTGTTGCATTGATTTTCTTCTTAAAATGTTCTTTCCCATGATAGTCCTGGAGAAGAATATAGAAGGTGCTAATATTGCCGGTGGAACCAGTAAAACCGAGGCTGCGCTGTACGTCTAACCATCTGCTAGAGCCGTAGACCCCAATGGTAGTACGGTAAAGCTTTGAACAGAAGCTACTCCGGAAAGGTAAATAGAACCGTTTGAGTACCAAGAGCGTTAGGGGACTAAGAACTGTGGGATCGTAATTGCAATAACAATTTTATTTATGTCGCGTCGCCAGACAAAGTCTCAGACGATCATACTCCACTTACTGCAACAAGAGCAGGGGGCCTTGAGTCATGATGGTATTACCGCCAAGTTAGAGAAAGGCCTTGACCGGGTAACAATCTATCGTATTCTTAATCGCTTCGTGGAAGATGGGCTAGCCCATCGTATTGTTGCCGATGACGGTCGGCAGTATTTCGCGATTTGCCCGGAAGACTGCTGTCATGACCACGAGGCGCATGGTCACCTTCATTTTCGCTGTGTTATCTGCGATCGGGTAGAATGTGTACCAGGGGAAGTTGGCTATCGCTTACCGCCAGGTTATCAGGTGAATAATCACAATATCATTCTTTCCGGAAATTGCAATACCTGTAACGCGAAGTAAAATCGGACAGTTATTAAGTCGACGTTCCTAAGTACTCGGACAGAATTAATGCGACATTCTGATCTGGCAGGTTTTGAGTCTGAATGAGGCGAAATCTCGAAGCAGCCGCGCAGCGAAGCCTCGTCAACACCGTGGTGTTGACGAGGCTTTTCAACGAAGTTCAGGCTCAAAAGATGCCGAGCAGGATGGTGTGATTAATTTTGTCTAAGTACTTAAAAGCTTCCAGTCTTACCCCATTCGGTTACCCACAGCAGATGGCCTCCGGAATACTGGTTGAGCGTTTTAATTTTCCTGTGTTTGAATTTCTAGAGGCTGAGAGTGGCGTTGGCTTCCAAAGGTTACTTTGTAACGGAAGAACGCCATAGCGGGGTACAACCCTGCTGTGGCGCGCCAGGAAAAAAGCCATCATCAGTCTTTCTTTATCCCTAAAGCCGCCAGTATTCTATTGAATATCTCGGTGTTGTCAAAAAAGCCAGTAAACGCAGCTGCTTGCGGGCCGTAGGCGAATAAGGGCACCAGAATACCGGAATGATCCACGCTTAGAAAATCTGCTCTTACCTGGCCTTTTCCGTTGCCTCCCGCAATGCCAAGGCCGCCGGTCTCATGGTCAGCGGTGATGATTACGAGGGTGTTTTCTTCCTTGTCCGCGAATTGTAGTGCTGCACCTACCGTCTGGTCAAAATCAAGCCCTTCGGAGATTATTGTGGCAATGTCGTTGGCGTGCCCTCCGTTGTCGATCTGGGCACTTTCTACCAACAGGAAAAAGGGCTTTTCCTCTGCTTGTAATACGACAAGCGCCTGCTTAACGCTTTCTGACAGGAAGTCTCCGCGGCCATTGATCATGGAGGGCATCTTGCCGTCACCGTTGTAGATGGCCGTAGGTTGGGTGAGGTCCGTAAACTCCTCCAGTGTTTTGGAGACGAAGCTTTCTCGCAGTCTATTCTCTTTGGACTTACCGCCAGAGATGAAGAAATCAATCTCGCTCCGGACCAGGTCCTCCAGGATCTTATCGGCATCGTTTCGCTCTTCGGTATGGGCGTAGAAGGCTGATGGCGTGGCGCCGTCAATTGCATCGGTCGTAACGATACCGGTATTATAGCCCCTACTGCTGAGGATTTCCACCAGCGTTTGCCTTGGTTTACCCGAAGGGTCCACTCCGATGGCGCGGTTGTTTGCTTTGACTCCCGTGGCCATGGCGGTTCCGGCTGCCGCTGAGTCGGTTACGGGATCATCCGCCGAGGCGGTATTGACCAGGCCCATGTTTTTAATATTGGCCATGGAGAGTTCCCCCCGGTTGGCCATCATGGTTGCCGAAATTTGCGCCAGACCGTTCCCATCGCCAATCATGAGGATGATGTTCTTTGGCTTTTTCGCCGGGTCGATCCGGTATTGAGGAAGGTAAACTTCCCTTTGCTGCTGCGGCTCGTAGGTATTGCGCTCCAGCTTATCGAGGAAGGCCCGTGCCCGCGCCGGCTTGTCCGTATTGATGAAGCCCAAGCCGAGTTCCGCGAAGCAGTTCCAGGCTGTTTTAGTATCGGGGGTCGCCCAGAACCGGAAGGGTTTACCGGTTTTTTGCACCTTCTGGATGGCCGAATTCACCTTTGCTAAATCCTGCGCCGTCATTCTGCCGTAACCGTTCCAAACGGAGTAGGATTTGAAACTCTGGCTGATCATGGCTACCCTGCTGAGGTCCTGCTCGGCCAAACCGAGCAGGCTTTGGTGGTCGAAATAAATAAAGTCCGGGTAGTTTGAGTAGTCCGTTGGTTTTGGGTGGTTTCCAGAAATTACGAATTTCACCTTCTTTTCCTCCGCTAGGAGGGGAGTATTTTCAATGGCCGCAACCACTTTTTCCAGGGTCTGGTACGCTTCTGATTTTAAGTCGATTAGTAATTGAACCGGCCTTAGGTCACCCTCCTGTGCCAGCCGACGGAGAGGCTCCAGGTACAGCTTTTCAAAGGTTCCGTCGGCATGGATTTCCTTTTCGGAGTGGGTGACGAAGAGCGTATCGTTTTTCAGGAACAGATCGACTTCCAGGGAGGCTGCCCCGTTGCTGTAGGCATACCAGAAGGGAATATCCTGAAGGTAATCGTTGTGGGAGTGTACCCGGTAATCAGTTTGGGCAACCAGGGAGGTAGTGGCCAAAACAAAAAACAAGGCGGCCGTTGTGAGTGTAGAATACTTCATAACTGAGTTGTTTAAATATCTGGTCAACAGTTGTTGACCCGGGAAAATACGCTTTTACTTCTCTACGCTAAAATGGTTTACCACTCCCGGCGCCCCGTAGCTATGCGGTAGCCGTAGGTTGTAGCGGGTCGTACTGCGGCTACAACTACATAGTCCTGACGCATCTAATGGGAAAATAAGCGCGTGTTTAAAGTACGGTAACGAGAGACTACCCCCACGAGAATTGCTGGGGAAGCTGGCCATCATTTACCTCGTATTCATGAATTAGAGCATAAAGGGGCGCGGCCGCAGGTCCAATGTGATGATTTGAAAAGCAGTGCGTTAAGCCTTGCTCCTTAAACCTTCGTTTGCACCTGCGGCCGCGCCCAAAAATACCTAGTATCCTACGTTCTGTTCCAGGTAGCCCGGCGTATTGGAGGCGCCGTCAATGGCCGACTGAGGAATTGGGAACAGCCTGTTTGAAGGGTTGGCATCCGTCTTCTCGGTCCAGGAATCTTCGTACTTTTCGTACCGGATTTGGTTGGTTCTTCTGAGGCCTTCCCAGTAGAATTCGAATCCCAGTTCGCGGTACAGTACTTCCAAATCAATGGCTGCAAGTGCCGTTGGTACAGGCTCCCGGGCAGTTCTGGAGGTTCTGACCGTGTTCACATCAGTAAGCGCACCGGCGGTTTCTCCTTTGCGAAGTTGTGCTTCAGCTCTCATCATGTACATTTCGGCAAAACGCATCAACACGATGTCGATACTGCTGAAACTATTAGCGTTTGGCGAAGTGCGGCTGAACTGGTATTTGGAAACCCGGTACCCCTTCGAATGCAGGCGGCCTTCGTTGGAGAAATCGATTTGTAGTTCGTGGTTAACGTAGCCTACGTCCCGGTCAGGGCCGTTGCCTTTAATTTGCTTAACGGGGTAGATTCGGTAGACGTCGGCGTTGCCGTTGCAACGGAAAAATGCGCCGTTCTCATCTTTTCTAGGGCCCCAGATAATCCCTCTGATGATGCCGCGGTCAAATTCATATTCTTCCGCAGTGGTGCAGTAAAAGTGGTCTTCGTCGTTGGCCGGCGAAAGGCCGCTGAGTTCCCTTAGTTCTGCTGGAATCTGCTGATTCCCCTGGTAAAACCGTGGGTCTGCTTCGGCGGGGTCAACGTTACCGTAGGCATCAACCCAGGTCTGGTAAAAATCGGGAGTGATGGCGGGGCCGTCGGTTCCGTCGGAGCTCGTAAACTCTGGCCTTCCCCAATTTGATCCGGCCAAGGACCAGTAGGTCCACCGGCTGTGTTCTCTACTCAAAACACCGCGCTGATCGAGCGCAAAGATGAGCTCTCTGTTGCTGTTGTTTTCGTCGTTGAACAACTCGAAGTATTCAGGAGATAATTCGTACAGGCCGGAATTGATCACGTTGTCGGTGTACTCGATCACCTTGTCCATATCCGCGTCCGTAAAGTTCGGTGTCCCGTAAGGGTCCCGGTATACTGCGGCGTTAAGGTTCAGTCTGGCCAGAAAGCCCCAAACGGCGGTTTGGGTCATTCTTCCGGCCCCCAGGTCGGTATTGATAAGATTGACTACGGACAGCAGCTCGCTTTCGATGTAATCCACGGCCGCCTGTCCGCGAAGGATTTCGGAAGTCTCCGTGGACCGCTCTTTCTTAAAGATGAGTCCCCAGCTATCCAGCATCAGCATGTTCAGGTAAGCCCTGAGGGCCTTCATTTCGTAGAGTGCGTTCTCTGCTTCCTGGTTGCCCATATCCGCCAGCGGGGTGAGCGTTTCGATGGCGGTAAGCGTGCGGGAGACGTTTCTGGTCAGTTCATTCCATGAACTACTAACGAGGTCATTGGTTGGCGTGATGCTGTGCGTATGCGTGGCGAGGAATTTACCACCGTCGAACCAATCCGTTCCGCCACGATGGGGCAGGATGGCTTCGTCGGCAGCAATTAGCTGCAAGCCGTAATAGTTGGTGTGTCTCCACACCCAGGAAACCTGGCCATAAGCCGGTGCAATGGCACCACTGACGGTTTCTGAAAGGCCGCTACCCGTGAAGGATTCGTCTAAAACAACTTCCTGGAGGTCGGTACAGCTGCTTGCGATGCTTAAGAAGCCAACCAGAAAGGTGTACTTGATTATATTTTTCATCTTACTTGATCTTTAAGGTTTAGAAGTTTACGTCCAGGCCGAAGAGGAAAGTTCTTCCCCTAGGGTAGCTGAAGTAGTCTATTCCGAAGGTTTGAATGTCACCGATAGAGCTACCGGTATTAAACTCGGGATCAAACCCGGAGTAGTTGGTGAACAGCAGTAGGTTTTGTCCCGTAATGGAAAGTCGTATGTTCTTCACGCCCTGGCCTATTCCCAGTCGCTTGAGGTCAAAGTTGTAGCCAAGGGTGGCGTTATTCAACCTCAGGAAATCTCCATCTTCCAGGTAGCGGGTGGATACCCGGTTAGAGTTTGAAACGTCTTCGTTGGGGAATTCAACCGCCAGGGCGGTGGTGTTCAAAGAGTTTGAAAGGTTTCCTTTATTAAAAATAGACAGGGCAACGTGGTTGAAGACTTTGTTGCCGGCAACGCCGTTGAAGTTGATGCCTAGGTCAAAATTTTTGTACGCGAAATTGAAATTCATGGCGTAGATCGTGGTCGGTAGAGCGGTACCCGCTGCAAAACGATCATTATCGAGAATCTCGCCGTCATTGTTGATGTCGGCAAACTGGTTTAAGCCATCTTCTCCAATTCCGATAAAGTCTTGTACGTAGAAAGTACCGATCGGCTCGCCGTTCAGCACGCCGTTGATGGTGGCCCCTGTTTGTCCGGCACCAAGCACTGCTCCCGTCGTCAGAATGCTGTAGGGAGAGTTTCTGACCTCGTTTTTCGTAACGGCAAGGTTACCACCGATGCCGTAAACAAAATCCTTTGTTTCGTCACTGCTGAAATTCAGCGCCAACTCAACGCCGGTGTTTCGAATTTCCATGTTCGGAATATTCGTCCAGAACTTGTCCGTTGGCTGAATGGGGTCCACCGGTGCGACTTCCAGCAAGATATTCTCGGAGACCTTGTTGAAGAAATCGACGTTGCCCGTCAAACGGTAGTTGAACAGGGCAAAGTCCAGTCCGATGTTAGCCTGCGTGGAGACCTCCCACTGTATGTCGGGATTGGCCAGGCGGGTGAAGGTAGATCCGTAGGGGTAACCACTGAGGTCCGTTGCGTTGGGGTCAAGCGGGTAGGTGTCGTTATTACTATTGCTTTCGGTAAAGCTCGCCTGGGTGATTTTAGCGGGAATTTCCTGGTTGCCCGTCTTACCCCAGCTGCCGCGCAGCTTCAGGTTGGTAAACACCTTACTGGAAGCGAGAAAGTCTTCATTGGTAATGTTCCAGCCCAACGCTACGGAAGGGAAGTAGCCATACTTATTATTGGTTCCGAATTTGGAAGATCCGTCGGCCCGCATGGTTGCCGTGATCATGTACTTATTGTTGAAACTGTAGTTAACCCGGCCAAAAAAGGACTGTAATTCATTGATGGTAGCAAACGCAGACTGGGTAGTAGGCTCGCTCGCAGCACCGATCTGGTACCGGGGTTCTACGCCGTTGTTCGGGAAGCCGGAGGTGAAAAATCCTTTCTGGCTAACCTCCGTTTGCTGGTAAGAATGACCGGCCAGGACCGAAACGTTGTGAATCCCCTCGGCAACCGAGTACGTCAGGGTGTTTTCAGCCTGTGTATTGGTATTGGAAGTCGTAAAAGTATTCAAACTTCCCAGCTCGAAATCGTTGATGCTGGGGAAAGGCTTGAACTGCACGTCCCTGTTCGTGGTGGAATAATCAACCCCTAAGTTGAATTTATAGGTAAGGCCTTTAACGAGCTCAATTGAAGGTGCGATGTTGGCCAGTATGCGGTTGTTGACAGAGAGGTCGTCGTAGATGCGTTCGCGGATAAGAGGGTTAATATTGTCCCCAATCAGGTTCGTTAGTTCGCCGTTCGTAACGCTCGGGATGGTGGGGTTCAGCTGGAGCATGTCCGTTACGATGGAATTGGAATTGGCGCGGCTGTTTTCGAAGCGGCTGGCGGAGAAGTTAAGCTCAACTTTGAACCGGTCGTTCAGGGCGCGTTGCGTCAGGTTTAAGCGACCGGAATAGCGCTGTAAGTCGTTTTTGCGCAGTAGGCCCTCCTGGTCTTCTCCGGAAAAGGAAGCGAAATAGGATGAGTTCCCTGCTCCGCCGCTCATGGAAAGGTTGACCCTTTGCGCGGTAGCCGTTCTGGTCAGCTCGTCCTGCCAGTCGGTAGCGGCGCCACCATCGTTGAGTACGCCGTTGATGGCGTTGATCTGGTTGCGAAACTCGCTGGCGGAGAATACATCGATCTTGCGCGCAAGCGTAGTCACCGCCGTAGAGGCCGAAACATTAATTTGCGACTGCCCCGCTCTGCCTTTTCTGGTGGTGATCACGATAACCCCGTTAGCGGCTCTCGCTCCGTAGATCGCGGCGGCGGAAGCATCTTTAAGGACGTCGATGCTTTCTATGTCCTGGGGGTTGATGAAGTTCAGCGGGTTGGTGGGTACGCCGTTTACCGAATTATCCAACGCGAAGCCATCAACAACGAATAAAGGCGTTGTGCCCGACCGCAAACTGCCTACTCCCCGGATGATTATGTCTTGAGCTGCACCCGGCTCACCACTGGCAGAAGTGATGTTAACGCCCGCTACTTTGCCCTGCAGCAATTGACCGGGGTTAGTAACGACACCTCTGTTGAAGTTCTCACTTTTGAGCGAAGCGATTGATCCGGTGACGTCTGATCTTTTTTGTGCTCCGTAACCAATTACTACTATTTCGTCGAGTTGTGCCGCATCGGATTCCAATACAACCTTAATGGCCTCCTGGCTGGTGACTTGAATATCCAGGGGCTTCATCCCTATGTAACTGAATTTTAACACGTCGCCTACCTGAGCGGGAATGGTAAAACGGCCATCGATATCCGTAACATCACCTTTCAGGGTGCTTTCTACGATTATGGTTACTCCCGTAAGTGGCTCGTTCTGGTCGTCGGTTACGATGCCAGACACCAACGTTTGTGCTTGTGCTAAATATGATCCTAGAACTAGGATGCATATCAAAAAAAACTTGTCTTTCATATCTAGTGCTTTTGTGGCACAAAGGTATTTTGGGGGTATAAAGGGAATAGTTGATTTATATGAAGTATACCTTAATCCTTATTTCTTTTACTTTCATTTTCGTTACCTCAAGATTAATCAGCAGTGCATTTAAATTAATAAAGGTTGATGGGCGCGTACGCATGTGCCCGACGGCAGTACAGCGCGGGCGCGATCTGGGTGGCCGTACCCGGCCCGGATACGCCGGCGAAGGGCATGATTAAGCAAAGGCAACTGTACCAAACGCAAGTAGCCAAGACGGCGGCAGCGTTCCTTAGCTACGATTACGTGAACGAAAAAAAAGGAGGTCGCGGCGGTAGTACCTGGAGTAATCGCCCCGAGGTCTTGGCAACCCGTTTTGAGGACCTCGAAGCGTTCGCAGCCACGAAGTCGAAGGCGTGGTAGTTGATGACTCTTTCCTTCGGGACTACCACACAGAGAGAACCCGGACACTTTATAAGTGCCCGGGTTCAACCAGCCGGTGATGGCGAGTCCGTTCTCTTTAAAAACTTCAGAAAGCTGTTTATCTCTTCACAAATT
>JAPKCQ010000194.1 GCA_026421165.1 Lewinella sp.
GCGCTACAGGCTCGCTCCATTGATTTAATACCCGTAGGGATCGATCTTTGGGTGGTGTTTGTTCAATAGCGCAGCAACTCGGCAACTGATCTAAAACCCCTTACGAACCCCCAACTGCAAGCCAGCAGCCCAATAAGTCTCCTTAAGCGGCGCTCCCTTACGCGTATAAGATCCGGGATAAGCCTTGAAGAAAGGCTCCACCAGTAACACAAAAGGCTGCTTTTTACCGATTACATAAGTCGTGGAAAGCGAGGTCATGAAACCGATACCTAAGTTACTGCGGTATTGCCCTTCGGTGGCCAGGTTTAGCGGGTCGGCGGAATTAGGAGTGAGGAAGCGGCCCTGGACGCTGGTGGTCAGGTTGACCAGAAGGCCAGCGTTGAGCGACACATTAAGGCGGTGGCCGGGAATCCTCAGGCCCAAGAGTACGGGTACCTCCAACTGCCGAACGTGGTTATTAATTTTCAACAGCGAGAGTCTTCCGTTGACCACATGTTCGTAGTCGAATACATTCCGGACCTCAGAATAGGTGAGGCCGCTGCGGAGCACAAGACGTTCGTTCAGCTTGTAGGCTCCGCGCAGAGAGACCTGATAGCTGAGGCCGGGGTTCTCGCGGGTTTCGCGGATAGTCCGCAGGGCGAGAAACTCATCGGTATCCGTTTCGGCGGAAAACTGCTGGTTGGCGTAGAAGGCACCGAAGAGGAATTCGGTCTGGAGGCGGTGGCGGTTGGCTGCTCGGAAGCTGTTGGCCGCAGGAGTCTTAGGCTGGTAGCGGCCTTTTACTTTTAAGTCTGCGCTGACGAAATCCAGTGCAGGGATGGCGAGGTTCGTCTTAACGGCTGGGCTTGCTGAGATTAAAGAACGAAGTATATCGTCAGTAGCCATTTCATCCGGGGAGGTGGTGGGTTGAGTGTTTTCCGCGGCGGTTTGAACGGCCTCGTCGTTGGCCGTGCTGGAATTTGAGGAGGTGATCCTTTGTTGTACGGCGGAAAGCGAAGGTGTAGGTCCTTTGGCTATAGACTTGCGGTTTGTAGCTTCAAGAGCATTATTTTCTAACTGGGCGGCGGCGGATGTTTTCAACTTTTCCGTTCTGGCAGAGCCGTTTTCTTCACTAGCGACGGTGTTTACCAGCCCTGCTTCATTAACCACCTTTGCACCTGCTACCGAGCCCTCATTGTCTTTAATCGGAGTAGCTAAAGTATCGGTAGTAACAATAACGTCCTCCTTCCTGTCCTCCACGAAAGTACACACGTCCATAAGCGCCCACGCGCTGAGGGTAAGCATAAAAAGAACAACCGCAGTGGCGTGAAGAAAACCTTGTGCATTCGCGGGAGAAGCAGCGCGTCCTCTCCATATCCGATCCCACATTCCGGCGGGGACACCACCTTTACTGTCCCGCAGGCCATCGGCGAACACCTGGTCCAGTATAGCGGCGGCGGGAATTCCCGCAGCGATAATGCGGCTCCACATTCCGGCGGGAGCATCGCCAGTGCGGTTTTTCAGTACATCAGAAAAGTACTGGTCTACCCCTTCGCCTTCGGGCACAACGGGTGTTTTACCGGCACTCACGCGCGACCACATGTCAGCGGGAACATCTCCTTTACGACCATCGAGGCCGTCGCGAAACATATCGTCAATCGGATTCATATGGCAATGCGTTGGCGGATTTCAATTTGGCGCTGCAGTACTTTGCGTGCCTTGAGCAGTTGCGAGCGCGAGCTCGCTTCCTGGATGCCGAGTTGCTCGGCGATTTCTTTATGGCTGTAGCCCTCGATGGCGTAAAGATTAAATACGAGGCGGTAACCGTCCGGTAGCGCCTGGACCATCGCCAGTAGTTCCTTTTCCCCCAGCTCGGCGTAAGCGGTAGGTGCCCCACCCCGTTCAGGAATATTTTCTAGCCCAGATTGCTCCAGCTGAAAGCGCTTCCGTTGGTAAGTCTTAAGCGCCACATTTACGGTTAGCCGGCGCGCCCACCCCGCGAACGAGCCCTGAAAGCCGTACTTCGGTAGTTTCTCGAACAGGCGTATGAAAGAATCCTGAAGCACATCTTCCGCTTCGGCCTGAGTACGGCAATAGCGTTGGCAGACGCCCATCAACATGGGAGCATACCGCTCGAAGAGAGCGCGGCTAGCGGCCTCTTCACCCCGCAGGGCGCCTTCGATCAGTTCCTTCTCTTTCATGCTTAGCATCAAATGGTCTTACCAGCTTCTACCAGGGAGATACTACTAGACGGGGATTCGTTGCTTGTAGAGGTACAAAACTGAGTTAGCGAGTCACTGAGTTACTCCCGTATGTAGTAGGCATGATAAACTTAGTGGCTCAACGACTAAGTGTGAAAGCGCATCCCCAATAAAGGCGAAGGCTCCAAATGATAAGTAAAATCAATCGCCGAAAGCGGATTGTCCACAGTGGGGTATTCGCCGATAATCTGCGGGTTTGTGAGCCCACTTTCGTAATGCGTAAGCCCGTAGGCGCCGAATACGTCGATGGTAGTCAGTATGGCTAGGGGTCCTTCAGCAGCATCGCCGAGCAGAGGAACGGCCAGCCTGAAGGTGGGAAAATCGAGGTTGTTATTTTTTGGTGCGTAGGCAGCGAGGCTGGCGCGATCAATCGTGAATACGGTACCGATGTTCCGGTTCACGTGCTGCGCTTTGTCATCGTTGAGAACGCCGAGTTGAAGGGTAATGCGTTCAGGCACCATGATGGCTTCCGGCGGTAACTGTGACATCAGGTTGAGCACGATGGGTACCTGCATCTCGTCGATCAGACAGTACTGCATCGTTTCGGAGAGCACTACGTCTACCGGCAATTTTCCGGAGATAACGTGGGTGGCCGCATCAGTTTGGATGTACTCTTCAACATAGTCCTCCAGCCCGAGATGGTTGATGGTTCGTTGCACGCTGTCGTAGCTACCGTCGTTGATCTCGATGAGCGTCAGGCGGAGTTCCTCCGGGCTGAAGCGGCTAGTGAGCGGCAGGACCAGCGTAGCCCAGGGGCCGGTGCCGGCGTAGAGCACGTGGACGGGTCCGGCGCGGCGATCAGCCACCGTTTTTATGGCGTGGTAGAGGCCGCTGACGAAGCGCTTCGTCCGCAGCACATCATCAATACAGAGCGCGGCCCAGGTGGTGCCGATGGCAACGCCGGCCCCCGTGTGGATACAGCCCATTTCCAACTCTCCCCCCAGGTCAATGCCGGAGGCAGTGAGTAGGATGTCGCGGTAAAGGTCTAGGGTTTCGGAAAGGAGCTCGCCCCCAGTGTTGTTGTCTAGCAGCACGTCGAGAATGTGCGCCAGGTCTTTGGATTGGAGCATGTAGTCGTTTAAATTTCGGTAAAGGTAGGTTAGGAATTAGAGAACTAGGGAACTAGAAACTAGGGAGCTAAAGAACTCGTTTCTGGCTTCAATTTACTAGTTTCTAAATATAACTCGGCAGCAGGATACAAGGAAAAAATGAAGAAGTCAAAGAGTAAGAATACCTAAGGTACATGCGACATACGATTTAACTTCCGCAAGCAAGAACCCGCCCTCACTCACCATCATTACCTCCCTCCTCCCCAGACCATATAGAAGCCAGGAGAATCGTCTAGCGTAACGAGAAGTAGAAAGTAAAGGCGTTAGCCTCGTGAAAGCCCTCGTTTTCGTTGTCCAGTAGCCGTTCGTAAAGCTCCTCACTTTGTAAGGCAGCGCCCCAAACAGAACCCCTCACAGTACTTATGACGCACTATACCTTGAGTTGAGCGATTATGGCAAAATCGGTAGCTTGCAGATTGCGCTACAAGCACTCAACCCATCCAGGAAGTATAATTTGTCAAATACCCGGCCATTAAACCAGCAAAAAACAGTACCTTTGCACCAGCAATTATTGCACAGACAACTAAAATCAATACAATGAACTCCACAGCCCCGGCCAAAGTGCCCTTCACCACCACCGACTCCTTCCCCCTTCTCGGCACTGATTACGTAGAACTATACGTTGGTAACGCCCGCCAGGCAGCACACTTTTACCAGTCGTGCATGGGTTTTCAGCCCTTAGCTTATGCTGGTCTAAGCACCGGACTCAAAGACCGGGAGAGCTACGTTATAGTGCAAGATAGTATCCGCCTGGTACTAACGAGCCCACTAACGAACGGTACGGAGATCGGCCGTTTGCACGATCTGCACGGTGATACCGTCCGTTGTGTCGCTTTGTGGGTTGAAGATGCTACCGTTGCTTACGAAACCGCCCTCAGCCGGGGAGCGGAAGGCGTTTCCCCTCCCACTGCTTCTCAAGATGAGCATGGCACCTGCGTCCGCGCCCAAATCCAGACTTTCGGTGATACCATCCACGAATTCGTGGAGCGCAAAAACTACGACGGCCCCTTCATGCCCGGCTATGCAGCCTGGACCCCCGAGTACCGCCCCGAACCCATCGGTCTGAAATTCATCGACCACATGGTGAGCAACGTAGCCCTCGGTGAGATGAACAAATGGGTAAAGTGGTACGCCGACGTGATGGACTTTAAGCAACTCATCAGCTTCGACGACAAAGAGATCTCCACCCAATTTACCGCCCTGATGAGCAAGGTGATGAGCAACGGCAACGGCCGCGTGAAGTTCCCCATCAACGAACCCGCCCCTGGCCTAAAGAAAAGCCAGATCGAAGAATACCTCGACTTCCACAAAGGCTCTGGTATCCAGCACATCGCCGTCGCTACTGACGACGTGATCGGCACCGTCCGCAAGCTGCGCGCCCGCGGCATGGAGTTTCTCCGCGTACCCGACAGCTATTACGACACCCTTCTCGAACGTGTCGGTGATATCGACGAAGACGTCAGCCCCCTGCGCGAACTCGGCATCCTCGTTGACCGCGACGAAGAAGGCTACCTCCTCCAGATCTTCACCAAGCCCGTACAGTCCCGCCCAACGGTTTTCTTCGAGATCATCCAACGCAAAGGTGCCACCAGTTTCGGCAAGGGCAACTTCAAAGCACTCTTTGAAGCCATTGAGCGAGAGCAAGAACTACGGGGAACACTTTAAAAATATCCGCTATCTGATTTGCTACACCACTACCTGAAGCCGTAGCAGTATCTGATTTCACTCCGTGGCTCCACGCCAACCCTAGAAACGCCCCTCCAGCTCCTCAGAGCTCCGGAGGGGCGTTTTTCGTAGTAAGAGTTGGAGCGTAACGGCGTTAGTCCTTCGTGCCTCCTCCCCGTAAAAAAACCGAAAGCCCCTCACAAACAAAGAGCCAGATTACCCAGCCGTAAACAATATCTGAACAACGAAAATTATAATAATTTTGTCATCAATCAAATAAAAAAGCGAAAATTCGCTGATTTACCCTACTTGTCGATAAAAAATAGCGTGCGATGTATGTTTCACACTTTATATCTATTACCTTTCCCAAAATAAATCTTGCGGTAAGGCTTTCTCTACCCAGTTTTATCCCTCAAATCGAGCCATTTAACCTCCACTAACAAGGCTCGGCAGCGGTACGATCTCTCCTTAGAAGTAACCTAAACTTCAGACCTCTAAACTTTAGACTTAAACCCGTTCTCTTCCCGGAAGAAATGGGGCCAACCCGTAAGCATACATGGGTAAGGTTTTTTTAATGCATTAGCCGATCCGGGCGGCGCTATTCAACTATTCAACTATATGAAACTGTTCAACTATCTACTCCTTTTTGCCTTCATGGCCCTGTCCTCTTTCCTGAGCGCACAGACCGTTTCTGGCACAATCACCGATGGCGATGATACCGTAATCGGCGCTACCGTTTCCGCAGGCTCCATGGGCACTGTATCCGACGTTGACGGGAAATTTTCCCTCGACCTCAAGACTGCGGGCACCTACATGCTCACGATCAGCTACATCGGCTACGACTCCGAGACGCGTGAGATCACCCTTGCTCCCGGCGAGGACGCTATCATGGACGTTAACCTTGAAAGCGGCGCTACCAACCTGGAAGAGCTCGTCATTGTAGGTTCACGTACCGCGCCGCGCTCCAACACCACATCTGCCCTTCCGGTCGATGTTTTCCGGGCTGAGGACCTTATTGCTACTGGCCAGACGACCTTCGACAAGGCCCTGCAATACCGCGTACCTTCCTTCAATACGGTACAGACTCCGGTCAACGATGCAACGTCACTGCTTGACCCTTACGAGATTCGCAACATGGGCCCTAGCCGTACGCTCATCCTGATCAACGGTAAGCGGAAGAACCTCTCTGCTCTTCTCTACACCCAGACTTCTCCGGGACGTGGTGAGACCGGTGCTGACATCTCCGGTATTCCCGTTGACGCCATCAAGCGCATCGAGATTCTCCGTGACGGTGCCTCCGCACAGTACGGTTCCGACGCCATTGCTGGTGTAATGAACATAATCCTTAAGGACAACGACGAACAAGGATCTTTCACCCTACGTACTGGTATCACCAGCGAAGGTGACGGTGAGATGTTCGGCATTTCCCTAAACAATGGCTCCAAGATGGGCCGCGATGGTTTCATCAACTACACCCTTGACCTAAGTAAGACTGAGCTGGCCAACCGCCCAGGAACAGTCGACGCTGCCGGTGAAGCTGGTGACTTTGGTGCCGCACTCTCTGACGTACAGGCCTTCCTCGCCGATCGCCCCGATGCAGGTAACGTCAACGGCTCCCCGGAGACGACTGCTTCCAAGTTTGCTGTCAACTTTGGCAACAAGCTGACGGAGAACACCGAGATCTACGGCGACGCTGCTTACATCTACAAGCGCGTCAACTCTTTCGCCAACTACCGTACTCCTTACTGGCGTACCGAGGAAGCGTTCCCTTACCTGGCCGACTTCTTCCCCAACGGAGAAAACGGTGAGTACGTCGGTTACGTACCTACTTTCGAAGGTCTGTTGAACGATTACAACGCGACCCTCGGCTTCCGTACCAAAAAGAACGGCTGGATTGCTGACCTCAGCTTCACCGTCGGTGGCAACCAGCAGACCTACAAAGTGAACGACTCGCACAACCGCAACGAAGTGCTGGTTCCTAACTGGGTAGATGCTAACGGCAATTCACAGCAAGAGCCAAGCGAAGTTACCTACGCACAAAGGTACCGGGAGAATAGCCCCATTACCTTCGACCCCGGTGGCACCCGCTTCACCCACACCGTTGGTAACATCGACATCACGCGCCGCCTTTCCGACCGGATCGGTATCGCTTTCGGTTCTGAGTTCCGCAACGAAAACTTCACCATCATTGAGGGTGAGCTTTCCAGCTACGAAGCCGGCGGTGGCGACTCCTTTGCAGGTGCTGACCCCCGTAACTCCGGTAAGTTCAACCGCTACAACTTCGGTGGTTACGCTGATGCAGCATTCGACATCACCGACGATTTCCTCGTGAACGCTACCGTTCGTCTGGAGAACTACTCTGACTTTGGCAACGCCTTCGTTTACAAAGTAAGCTCGCGCTATAAATTCAACGAAGACAAGATCACGCTTCGCGCGTCCTTCTCTACCGGTTTCCGGGCACCTACCCTGCACCAGATCTTCACCCAGAAGGCCCAGTACAGCTTCGTTCCCGGCCAGGGCATCCAGGTTGGTGGTCTCGTCAACAACGTAAGTCGTGAGGCACGCCTCCTCGGCCTTCCTCAACTTGACGCCGAGAAGTCTACCAACTTCACCGTTGGTGTTGGTCTTCGCCCGTCTGATGACCTGAGCATCACGATTGACTACTACAACATTAAGGTAGAAGACCGTGTCATCCTCTCTACCGAGATTGGTGCGTCCTCTGGTGGTGGCACCTCGCTTGACCAGATCCTAACCGACAACAACCTGTCTGACCTCAGTTTCTTCGTAAACGGCCTCGACACCCGTACCGCTGGTATCGACTTCGTAGCCAACTACCGTGGCCTAAAGCTCGGTGAGAACGCACTGAACGTTAACCTCGCGGGTAACTACACGCTGCAGAACGAGCGCATCGGTGACGTTAAGAACCCGGCCATCGTTTCTAGTGCCGGCCAGTCCGTCGCTAACCAGACGCAGGAAGCGCTATTCTTCACTTCCCGCCCCCAGTACAAGGTCATCCTCGGTCTTGGCACCGACATCGGTAAGCTTGGTGTTTCCCTGAACAACACGGTATTCGGTCCTACAACCTTCTACCAGCAGGGACTTGACGCTGGCATCTTCACCGAGTTCAGTACCAAGGTCGTAACCGACCTGGCGTTTAACTACGGTATTTCTGACAAGACGACGTTTTCGTTGAACATCAACAACTTGCTCAACGTACTGCCCGAGTGGGAATTTAAGTCTGAGACTTCAGGTGACAGCCGCCTGCAGGACAGCGAGTTCCTCATGGAGCAATCTAACCTCATCACCTTCAACCAGCGTTACTCGCAGATGACCTACGACGGCTACCACTTCAGCCAGTTGGGCACGATGCTTAGCGCCGCGCTGAACGTGCGTTTCTAGTACTGATTGCATACAGCAGCGCTTCGGCGCATTGGCCCCCACTGACTTGATTGTTGGTGGGGGCTTTTTATTTGGGCGCGGCCGCTGGATGCAAGGGAGGGTTTAAAG
>JAPKCQ010000195.1 GCA_026421165.1 Lewinella sp.
GGCAGGAGCAGGGGCAGCAACGGGAGCTGCGGCTTGCGGTACGGGAGGAGCTTCTTCCTTAGGAGCTTCTTCTTTGGCGGGTGCTGCGTCATCACTATCTCCAGCGGCGGCCAAGGCTGCTTTCCAATCTTCGCCTTCTTCACCGATTACGGCGATTACACCGTCGATGGGAACGGCGCCTTCCTTAACGGCAATGTGAAGCAGTACGCCTTCAAAGTAAGAGTCGAGTTCCATTGTGGCTTTGTCGGTTTCCACTTCGGCCAGGACCTGGCCGGGTTCTACACTGTCTCCTTCGGCAACAAGCCAGTCAACAATATTACCTTCTTCCATCGTGTCGCTCATGCGGGGCATCCGAATAATCTCAGCCATTTTGGTATCTCTTTTTGGGGTATTAGTGGTCTATCTACATTAATTTTTTGAGTAATCTAGGGCGTCTTTTGCTGCTGACCTTCGCTGGAGGATCAATTCCGTAGCTACGGCTATGGAAGCGACTCCCCGCCTCCTTCAACAGCAAAACCTACCCGTACTTTACCCAAACATTCAACATGGACAGGCCACTTGCTTGTGTATACTTAAGAAGCAGCAAATTTGCCACTTATTTACGGGTATTACAAACCCGGAAGGCAAGTGATTGTTGTTTGGAGAGGATTCATTGCTAATTTACCTTTCTTTGCACCCTGCGTCCGCGCCCGTATTGGTCTGTTCGTTTCGTTGGTCTGTTCGTTCGTTAGCACGCGCTTCCAACGGCAACAGCGGCTAAAAGACTAGAGTACTAAAAGACTAAAAGACTATAATGGAGTTCTCCTCAAAACTAATCGAAGAAGCCGTAAACGCTTTCGCCTCCCTGCCCGGCATTGGCAAAAAGACAGCCCTGCGCCTGGTGCTCCACCTCGTACAGCGGCCGGTAGAAGACAGCGTCCATTTCGCCCGCGCCATCGCCTCGATGCGGGAAAACATCAGGCATTGCACTTCCTGCGGAAACTTATCGGACGACGATCTTTGCTCCATTTGCCGGGACATCCGCCGGGATCAATCCCTGATTTGTGTGGTAGAAAGCATCCGCGATGTGATGGCGATTGAAGATACCCGCCAGTTTCGCGGCCTGTACCACGTGCTCGGCGGCATCATCCAACCGGTGGAGGGCATCGGCCCGGCAGACCTTAATATCGACACCCTCGTAGGACGCGCCCGTAGGCCCGAATGCCGCGAAATCATCATGGCCATCAGCCCCACCATTGAGGGGGACACGACCATCTTCTACATCAACAAACTGCTTGACGGCGTGGAGGTTTCGGTGAGCAACATCGCCCGGGGCGTTTCCTTCGGTGGCGAGTTGGAGTATGCGGATGAGGTGACTTTAGGGCGAAGTATTGTGGCGCGGACGCAGGTGCAATAAAGGTTTTAGTGCAAGGCTACCGTACCCCCCCCTAAATACTGAACCCCTGACGTATCGCGGTCTATTCCCGATCGTCACCAGTAAAACCAGGTTAAGGACCGCCCACAAAACATCCCTTTTCCCGTTTAGAGACGCCGATTAAATTGATTCCAACCATAAGCCTGTATACCGGGCCACCTAAGTAAATGAGACTTACACTAAGCTTTTTCCTCCTCCTGTTCACCGGACTCCTCACTGCGCAATCCGTTTCGGGAAAAGTAATCAACGAATTCGGCGAACCCGTACCTTACGCTAGTATCCTGGTGCAGGAGCTCGGTAGCGGAACCACCACCGACGACGAAGGCAACTACGTGCTCAACCTCAACACCGAAGGCAATTACCGGCTGATTTTCTCCAGCCTCGGTTACACCAGCACCAAGGAAAACATCATCCTTACCCTAGAGCCCCTGACCCTGAACGTGGACCTGAGTACTTCTGATGTCATGCTCAACGAGATCACCGTCTCCGCCGGTAAGAAAGATCCCGCTTACGGTATTATTCAGAAGGTTGTTGAACGCAAAGGCGAACACCTCCGCTCCGCTGATTCTTACCGCACTAAGGTGTACGTAAAGGCCGTAGAAGAAGTAGAACACCACCACAAGAATAAACCAGACATTGAAGTAGCAGAACCCGGTGATGACCCCACTAGTGCCCCCGACCCTTTCGAACAGGAAGCCAAGGAGCGCGCGGAACTACTCGGCAGCCTTAACTTTCTCGAAATGGAGGTGAAGCTCAACTTCCAGCAGCCAAGGAGTTATAAAGAAGAACGGACTGCTTACCAGGCCTATGGCAATACCCGCGGCCTGTTCGTGCCCCGCTTCGGCGAGACCGACTTCAACTTCTACCGCAACATGGTGCAGCTGACGAATATTTCGGACGCACCGGTAATCTCCCCACTCAGTAACACGGGCATCCTTTCCTATAAATTCAAACTGGAAAGTACCGATTTGGAGGGCGATCAGATCGTCTACAAAATCAGGGTAATACCACGTAAAAACGGCAACTCTACCTGCCGGGGTCACCTCTGGATCAATGAGGATACTTACACCATCAACCGTCTGGACCTGGAGTTCAGCAAGTACCCGCTGAAGTTCTTCGACGCCTTTCGTTTACAGCAGGAATACGTGAAACACGCGGACAGCCTGTGGACAGTGGAAAAGCAGGTCTTCGATTACGTCGCAAAACAAGGCAAGCGGGCAACTTTCCGGGGCAATACTACCCTGCGGTACTCCGACTACGAGCACAACTACACCTTCCCCCCTAAGTTCTTTGGCAACGAAGTAGCCGTTACCACCCGCGAGGCCTACAAACGCGACAGCAGCTACTGGGCTACCGGCCGGACGGTAGCACTGACCGAGAAAGAAGCCCAGGTCATCCGCATCCGCGACAGCATTAAGACGGTAGTGACCAGTGATGCTTACCAGGACAGTATTCAGGAACTGTACAATAAGGTAAAGCTACTTGAGCTGGTCTGGGACGGCGTCGGTTTCCGCAACAATAAGAAAAAGAGCCACCTCTACGTAGGCTCCATTCCGGAGTTGATCGGTTTTTCCGTCGTCGGAGGCTGGGAGATCAACCCCTACGCGAGCTATAGCCGCAGGTACGAGAACGGTAAAATGCTCGACCTCTCCGGCTCCCTTGGCTACGGATTGCTAAATAAGAACCTTACCGGCGACTTCAACGCCTGGCACCGTTACGATGCCTTTCGCCTGGCGGAAGTCTCGCTTAGTGGCGGCCGTAGTTTTGAGTCCATCAACCAGAATGATGCCTTTCTCAATCAGCTTCGGCCCTCCAACTACATCCTTAAAGAGGCTGTGAGCGGCCGACACCAGGCTGAACTATTCAACGGTTTTTTCCTGATCACCGAAGCCGAATTCAACCGGCGCAAGCCCATTACTGGCTTTAAGACCAGCGATTTATTCAGTGGCCTGATTGAAGACAACGAGGCGCCACAGGAATTTGAAGCGTATGATGCGCTGATAACCACCCTGGCGTTTCAGTACACCCCCGGTCAGAAGTACATGCGGGAGCCCGATCGAAAGATTCGCCTGAGGAGTAAATGGCCGACCTTCACCGTGCTTTATCGTAAAGGCTGGGACGGACCGCTGTCCAGTGATGTTGATTTCGACTTCCTGCAAGCTTCAATGCGGCAGACCATCAGCTTCGGCGCACTGGGCAACTCCAACTACGAATTAGAGGCAGGCAAATTCATCAATACTGAAGACCTTCTTTTCATCGACTTCAAGCGCTTCCGGGAATCCGATCCGATTTTGCTGTCCGATCCAACGAAAACCTTCAATGCGCTCGATACTTCCCTGACTACGACCGACCTGTTCTTAGAATTCCACCACATCCACCACTTCAACGGGGCACTGATCAACAACATCCCATTGCTGAGAAAGACCCGGATCAAGACGATTGCCGGTGCTGGGTTTTTGTGGCTACCGAAGGAGAATTTCCGCTACCAGGAAGTCTTTGTCGGCATCGAGCGGGTGTTCAAACTTGGCGCGCGGCGGCGACTGCGCATCGGAACCTACGCCGTTTTAGGCGATGATAATAATGGCCGGGCGAATACGCAGTTTAAGGTCAGTTTTGACGTTATTGACCTGTGGAAGAAGGACTGGAGTTTTTAAGTACGGACCACCGCTGGACGTACACCACTACGCAAACAAAAAACTAAGCACCTCGGCTCCGCTCGATAGCTAAGACCAATTGCAAGAAGCCGCCCGGCCTCAGGCCAGACGGAATAACTCCTAAGCTCCGGAGCCCAAGCAGAGCGGAAAGGTATTTGTACAGCGGTACACAACATGTGGCCATTTGGATACGAGCCTACATTAGCCCAAGCCGTGCCACCCGATCACCAACGGTAACCCGAATCATCTCCCGTTCCAGGTCGGCAAAATCAGCCGGGCCGGCACTTTTGACGAAGCGACCGTCGCGCAGCAGATGGATCTCGTCGCAGGTATCGCTTAGGGTAGAAAAGATGTGGGAAGAGATCAGGACGGTTTTACCCATTCGGCGCAATTCCCGGATAATTTCAGCGATGATGATATTGCTCTGAATATCGACGCCGTTGAAGGGCTCATCAAGGATCAGGCACTGATTCCCCTGAAGAAGTACGCCCAGTAGTGCCAGCTTTTTTTGCATCCCGGTGGAGTAGTTGCGGGCGTATTCGTCGAGCGGCAGGTCGAAGACGTTGCGCTGATCGAAGTCGTCAACCGTTTGGTGGCGGGCGCGGGTAAGCAGGCGGAGGTATTCCCGCCCGGTCATCATTGGTAGCAGGAGGTTGTTGGTTTGCAGAAAACCGAGGTGGTGGTTAAAATCAGCGGGTTCCTTGAGGATCTCCCCTTCGAAGGAGAGCAGGTCCGCGATGCAGCGGAACAGGGTGGTCTTTCCCGCTCCGTTTTCCCCAACAATGCCGTAGACCCGGCCGGGCTTGAAGGAGGCGGAGATGCCCTTCAGCACGCTCTTCGATCCGAAGCTCTTGTGCAGGTTTTTGAGTTCGAGCATGGTCAGGATAGTTTGGATAATGTTGTGTGGTCCTGGTCATCAACTCCAGGAAGATGGATGGCCAGTATCGGCAGTGCCCGTTGGTAGTAGTACGGCAAAAGGAAAAGCAGCAGCGGCCAAAGGATTAAACCAGCCATCAAGGCAAGAGAATGTATGATGTTGAGCGGGTGCGGAAAATTGCTGTACTTGATAAGTATGGTCAGCGCCAGGTTGAGCGCAGCAACTGCCGGTCCGATCAGCAGGGGCCAACCCACCCCGGGGAAGAAGTAGAAGATGGTCGCCAGGAAAGGCATCCCCAGCAAGAATTGGTAGCCCGCAGCAACCGTCAGCTTGCGCACCAAAAACTGTTGCGGCGTATTGGCATGAATCCAGACGTAGAAGGGCGGCTCGGGCTCCTGGTAAAACATCAGGTACAACAACATCAGCCCGCCGTAGCTGAAGATGGCGAGTTCCATATTATCGGCCCGGACGCCCATCACGAGCAGGAATATCGCTCCGCCGATCAGCCACCAAAAGCGTCGGAAGCCGATAGCAGCCTCGAAGGGGTACGCTCCGAAGGGAGTTGGGATGGTGTAGGTGGGAGACGAACTTATGCGAAGGAAACTCATTGCTACTCCAACTACTCCTTGCACCAGCGCCAGCGCCCAATCGCCTTCAAACAACAGCAGCAACACGAATGGGAGTAAGATTATTCCGTTTTCAACCAGCCGGATTTTCCGGTAAACTGGCCGTCGAAAGGTAATGGACAGGAAGTCGTTGCGTTCCCGCTTACTCAGCAGGCTAAGCACCCAGGTGCCCATTACCAATACGCCATAACCCGCAAAACCAGTGCGGGTGTAGAGCTGCGACCCAGCGCCAAAAAACAGCACAACGGCCAAAACATAGGCTATCCACGGAAGAATTTTCCATGCACGTAGGTGCCGGTCAAGGATGGTTTTTTGTAGTTGGAAGTAGTGTTTCACTTGGGGCAAAGATACTGTCACCTGGCCGATGCACACTCCGTATGCGTCGACCAGACAACGGTCAGGTTAAACGACCAGCAGGCCGTAAGCCCGCACCATATCCATCTCCTCAGCATACCAAAGATCTTCCAACGCCCCACCAAAAGCGTCTTCAAAATTAGCCCGAAAAGCGGCAAGGGTGAGCGGCTTACGGCTACGGTCGCCCAGGAGGTTAAGCTGTTCCACCAGCCAGCGACCAATCTCCGCGGACATGATAAAGTTATCCGTGTCCCGTCGGTCAAAAAGACTAATTTCTACCGTGTCCTCCGGCAAGTCCTTCAGGGAAGGTTCACCACCGAGCCATACTATTCTTGCGGTTGGTCGGGCCAGTTGGTCTTCTTCGTATTCGAGGCAGCTAGCGATGTAGTCCGAAGAAATATTAGTGCGAGGGATGCGAAAGTCGAACCATTCCTTGAGCGGAAAGTCAAAGCACATCCCGTGCATGTAGTTAAACAAAGACTTCTTAAGACCGTAGCTAAACTGCTGATGATCAATGCCCGTAGAGTCAGTGAAATCCACGTCGTTGTTCGCGAAGGTTATTTTATTATAGTGCGGTGTTATGCCGTAGCTGTCCGGGTCGAGGCCGATGGGGCTGTGGGCCGTTAGTGCGAACTGGTGCCAGAAACCAGATTGGATTACGCCGGCCTGGAAGAGCTGGCGGACCATCTCCAGGCTGTCCACCGTTTCCTGCACGGTTTGCGTTGGGTAGCCGTACATGAGGTAGCTGTGGACCATGATTCCGGCGTCGGTGAAGGCGCCGGTTACGCGGGCTACCTGTTCGACGGTCACGCCTTTCTGGATCAGTTCGAGTAAGCGGTCCGAAGCTACTTCTAGGCCACCGGAGACGGCGATACAACCGCTGGCCTGGAGTAGTCGGCAGAGATCGGGGGTAAAGCTTTTCTCGAAGCGGATGTTGGTCCACCAGGTGAGGCGGAGTTTGCGGCGGATGATCTCCAGGGCGAGGTCGCGCATCAGGGCGGGCGGGGCGGCTTCGTCGACGAAGTGGAAGCCCGATTCGCCCGTTTGGGCGATAAGTTCTTCCATGCGGTCCACGAGCATGGTGGACTGTACGGGTTGGTAGTTTCCGATGTAGTCGAGGCTCACGTCGCAGAAGGTACATTTTCCCCAGTAGCAGCCGTGGGCCATGGTTAGTTTGTTCCAGCGGCCGTCGCTCCAAAGGCTGTGCATCGGGTTGACGATCTCGATTACGGAGACGTAGCGGTCGAGCGGCAGGCCGCTGTAGTCGGGGGTGCCTACTTCGCTTTGGCGGTAATCGCGTTGGAGGGCGAAGTTGTTGTAGATGACTTCACCGTTTTCTAGGTGAAAAGTGCGTTTTAGTAGGGGCTTTGTGGGCTCGGCAGCAGGTGCAGAGATATGGTTGAGGAGCAGTTCGAGAGGCAGTTCTCCATCGTCTAGGGTAATGTAGTCGAAGTAGCCGAACACCCGTACATCCGTTAAGGAGCGAAGTTCGGTATTGGGGAAACCGCCGCCCATGGCTGTTTTTATGTTGGGGTAGTTTTTCTTTAGGTGTTGGGCGCAGCGGAAGGCGGAGTATAGGTTGCCGGGGAAGGGGACGGAGAAGCAAACTAAAGGATAAGCGATAAGGGGTTTGGCTGCCGCGTGTTCAGGATAAGAGGTTTGGGATTCGGCTACCGCATATTCAGAATAAGCGGCAAGAGGTAAGGGACTGGCGACAAGGGATTTGGCTGGTGCACCTGATAGATTCTCAATTCTTGATTTGGCTACCGCGTGTTGGAGGCTACCCGCCAGCTTTTTGTCTAATAGTTCGAGGGTTATGGTATCGATGTAGGTCGGGGGCTGTTGGAGTTTTTCGTGGAGCTCGTCGAAGGAGTTGGCGGACTGGCCGAGGCGTTCGGCGTAGCGGCTGAAGCCGAAGTCGGGATCGATGGTTTCTACGATGAAGTCGGAGAGGTCTTCGAGGTAGAGGGTGGCCAGGTGTTTGGCTTTGTCTTGGTGGCCCATGGCTCCGAAGGCGTAGTCTAGTTCGGCAAGCTGGTCGAAGCGTTTGGCTTGGGGTAGGAAGTTTTCTGCGGCTATCTGGCGAGCGAGGGTTGGTTGGTTGCCCTGTAAGAAATCGATTACGGTGTTGATGGTGGCTAGGTATTCTTCCCTTAGGGCGAAGATGCGGGCGGCATTGGGGCTGAGTTGGGATGTTGGTGCGTCACGGAGTGGCTGCCGCACGTCTGAGGCAACGGAGCTAAGTTCATTGCTTTTCAACTTTCCCTGCACCTGCGGCCGCGCCATCTCAAACACCTCCCGCAAACGATGCTTGGTAAATAGCTCCAAAATCACCTCGATACCGAGGTCCATTTGGTCTGCGGGGATGTCCTTCGTTTTAAGAAAACCCATTAGGTAAGCCGTCGCGGGATACGGCGTATTCATCTGGGTGAAGGGAGGCGTTATGAGGAGGAGTTCGGGCACGGCGGCGAAGGTACGGATTGGGTGGCTGATTGTATACTCGGTCATTCAGGGTGACATGGTAAACGCAGGCTCGGTTGTTCGCGATGGCGGGGCGAACGCAGGCTCGGTTGTTCGCG
>JAPKCQ010000196.1 GCA_026421165.1 Lewinella sp.
GGACGTGCGGTCACATCTGGCGCGTGCTTCCGTCGTGGTACTACCTTCTTATAGGGAGGGCTGCCCCCGCGCACTTCTCGAAGGTGGAGCGACCGGCCGACCACTATTAGCCACTGATGTTCCCGGTTGCCGGGCTGTCGTAACTGATAGCTATAATGGGTTTCTAGTCCCTCCCCGCGATGCAGAAGCGCTGGCTTTCGTAATGCTAAAAATGAGCATGCTTCCGACGGGAGACCTTGAACAGATGGGCCTACGAGCCAGGACCGTTGTGGAGGAGAGGTTTGATCTGCGGATGGTGAATGGGGACTATTTATACGTAGTAGCCCATTAGTTCGGCATACTGTTAAATCCTTCTCCTTTTTTAATGAAGCCTAAATACGCATTGTAGTATTGAGGCTTTACCCCGGCGTATTTAGCCCATTCTTCAGTTAGCTTTCGTTCCGCTTTGCGGACCGTGTCGTCGATAAAAATGGCATAATCGTCGGCCATTCGGTCCCGGAAAAAATGGAAAACGCGGGAGCGGTCGGCGGTTTGCTTTATTCGCTTTATGGCCGGTCCGTCAATAATTAGTAGGTCTGGCTTGAAGCCCTTGAGGATACGGTTCAGTTCAGATTCGTTGTACCAGAATCCACCGGGTCCATCAGCACGAGGGGTGTAGTGTACACTGGTTCTTGCCTGATTTCCATCAAGTTCAATAACGCGCGATACGTGATCGACCCAACCGCGATTCTCTTCTATGGAGATCAAACGCCGGTCGACCCCATCGTCAGAAACTTGAGTGAGGCATTGTGCAATGATCTGTGTGGACGCTCCTGAACCAAGTTCCAAAATCCTAACACGACGGTTAATGATAATATCGTTTATTATCCAGTTTATGGTGACCGGTTGCAGGGAAACCACGGTGGAGGGAATAGGCGTTGAAATGTTTCTGGTGATCCAGCTTAAATTTTGAGCAGACCTAATTTCTGACTTGGCCTCCTGAAGTAGCCATTTTCTTAAGCCTCTCGCTTTCTCCCGAAAAAATGTTAACATATAATTAAATACTTTACTCTGGCAAAGATAGGCCTACTTTTGGGTTTTAAATAGCGACTAATTGGGAATAATACAAAGACAAGGGTTAAAACAGTCTGTGGTGACGTACCTCACGATGTTGGTAGGGGCAGCAAGTTCAATTTTGATCTACCCGTTGGCGTTCGAGGATTACGGGGAATTGAGGTTTGTCCTCGCGATGGCAATGTTTCTGTACCCGTTGATAAGTCTTGGTGTTGCTGGCTTGGCAGTAAAGTTCTTTCCAGAATTTAATGAAGGTGAAGAAGATCAGGGGTTGTTACCTACTTTATTACTGTGTTTTTCACTCTGTACCGGCCTGTTTGGTGGGTTGATTTACTTTAATTTATCTGTTGTCCTTAAATTTTTTGAAGTAATTAATTTTAATCCAAAGTTGTTTAGTGATAACGCGCTGATCATATGGCTTTTGACCTTTTGCGTTGGCTTTTCGGAAATTATAAAAAGATACACGACTAATTTTGGCCGAGTAGTAGTTCCGGAAATAATTAGTAGCACAAACCTGAAGATTATATTACCAGTAATGGTGATTGGGATATACCTGAATTATGTCAGTATTGATTCGATGAAGTGGTTCCTGGTTGGGCTATATGCTGTTATAACGATCGGATTGGCTAGGTATTTATACTATTTAAATGGGTTTACCTTAAGGGTACAAACTTCTTTTTTTACGAGGGACCGTGTTTTCCGAATGTCTGGGTACTC
This sequence comes from Lewinella sp., assembly GCA_026421165.1. Lineage (GTDB taxonomy): Bacteria > Bacteroidota > Bacteroidia > Chitinophagales > Saprospiraceae > Neolewinella. Next base: position 1,771 of record JAPKCQ010000196.1, read on the forward strand.
GCTCTATGGCCTGTTGGGTTCAGTTGGAAGTGTCCTAGCCTTTCAGATAGATTCTATTATGGTTGCTGGCATGGAAACGGGATATGCCGCCGGGCAATATTTTAACGCCTTAAATATGGCAAGCTTTATCTCCGCACCTCAGCTGGCAATTTCAGTCGTGGCCGGTCCGATCATAAGTGCAGCTGTTTTCCATGGCCGCTGGGGAGAGGTTGCAGATATCTACCGTCAGTCATCGTTAAATCTCTGCCTCGTGGGTTTATTGGTCTATCTCTTACTTGTTGTGAACCTAGATGATATATTTCTGATCTCGACAAATACGGCAGCAATGAGTTCATTGTACTGGCCTGTGATTATCCTTGGAGGAGCTAAGGTGCTGGATATGTCTAGCGGCATGAACAGAGAGATTATGGGGTACTCTCACCTTTATGTGATTAATTTAGGCATTGTTCTGTTGCTGGCGGTACTGAACATTATTTCAAACTACATACTCATCCCGATATTTGGATTGACCGGTGCGGCAATAGCCACCTTCGGAAGCCTTCTTTTGGCTAATCTGATGCGTTTCGTATTTCTTTGGGCTAAAGAAGGCATACAGCCTTTTACCTGGAGTCATTTGGAATTACTTTTGGCCGCAGTAACTTGCGGGGGTGCAGCGTTCATACTACCCGATACGGGTTACTGGCCTGTAAATATTTTTCTAAGAAGTAGTTTGGTGGTTCTATTCATTCTTTACGCAAATTATTTGCGTGGGTGGTCAGAGTTCATCAATAACTTTCTTGTCAAGTATTTGAAAATAGGAAGGGGCTTAATTAAAAAATAATTGTACGGCGTTCCTTATTCAGGGAGTAGCCGTAAGAGCTCTTGCTGTAAATTATTTAAGCCATATTTTTTTATAAGGTGGGCGTTTTTTTCGAGAGGTTCTCCGCCGGTTTCCTGTGCTACTATTTTTTGTAACAACGAAGATATAGAATCGTCATTTATTGGTGCAACGTAATGGCCTGCTTCCTTTATTTCGTTAGGAATAGCGCCGTCGGGCCCTAACAGAATTAGTTTAATTCCCAAACCTATATAGTCGAATGTTTTGCTGGGAATTGTAAGGTGGTGTTCCGAAATGTCTAAAGTAAGGCCGAACTTAGCGGTTGCTAGAACGCTCATCATTTCTGAAGGTGAAATCGCTTCTTTTGAAACTACATAGTGATCGAAGGCTTCCGCTAACTCCCGAGGAATTTTTCTTGTGAGAAGTTGAGAGCTCGTGTACACATGAATTCGGAATTTTTCTTTCAGAATTGGACTGTCTGTTTTTACAAGCCCCCAGACAAGCATAAGTAGCGTGTCAAAACGTTCTCCGAATAGAGACCCGGGGTGGACGGCGATCCATTGATTTGTATTACGCTTCACCGTTGCGATTTCTGGAAAATCTTCCGGATCAAAGCCATTCGTTAGTACGTAAATTTTTTCGGCGATACCTGGGAATAGTAGAGCATACGCCTCTTTATGTTCCTGAGTTGTAACCCATACAGCATCGGCGGCGGCGACTGCCCTAGCCTCCATCTCCATGAGCGACCTTTTGCTCGTCCTGGAAACCTGATCATGACGGTAAGACCAAGGGTCTCTATAATCGAGGATGAAATAGTTGTCGGGGTGCTGTTCCTTTAATTTGTGAAAGTCGATCAGAGGAGTAAAAGGACCGACCGTCATAACAACCGCCCGATAGCTGTGCTGTCGTAACAGCTTACTGCACTGGCGTCGCATATGAGGTGACCACCGTTGGGCATAATCAATGTTGTGCGTGAGGTAGTTCAATACCCGATCGGCTACTTTTACTAGAAAATTTCGCCTAGGGCGAAGCAGGTAGCTAGGGTATCCACTCTTTGTAGGGTAAGAAACTATGGATGGATTGTTAGAAATGTCTTTACACCAGTTAACTTTGTCTCTTATTGGGTAGCTGGCCGTGATTACATCAACTCTCCATCCCTTCCGAGTCAGGTATTTTGCAAACTTTGACCACCTTCTCGACCCAACTCCCCCCCGGGGACACCAACTAAAGGCAATAAGTAAAAGCCTGTCTGATTTTTGAGCTTTCATGTAAAAACATTAAATTATAGCCAGTTGAAAATAGAGAAAAACTGCCCAATTTGTAAATCTTCCAACTTCGAAACAATAAAAGAAAATTATTTTGGAAGCAAAGATAGAGGTAATTTGAACAGAAGAAATCAACTTCTTCTTGAAATTTACGCGAAAAATTTTAATGAATCGCTTCGGGTCACGGTGGTACAATGTGATGTTTGCGGTTTCATCTGGACTAACCCAAGGCTGAACGATGATGATTTGGCGTTGAAATACCGGAAAATAGAAGAATTTGATCTGGGAAGCAGAAAAGGCCCACCTCCCAACCTAGCTGACCGCCGGAGGAGAACCACCACGCTCGCTACAGAACTACTCGGTCCTAAAAAAGGAGCTCGTATACTGGATTACGGAGGAGCGGAAGGTTTCTTACTTTCGCCCCTAATTGAATTAGGCCACAAGGGGTTTGTATCTGACTATATTGATTACCCTAAAGAAGATGATCGCATTGTTTTCGTCGATACAGATTTATCAGGAATGGTGCAGGGTTACGGTCCCTACGATCTTATTTTTATACTCCATACGCTGGAGCACGTCGGTAATCCGGTTTCAATTCTCAAGAAACTGGCCGATATGCTTACGGATGACGGCTATATCTATGCTGAAGTTCCCTTAGGCGCCTGGATTGAATGGGAGGTTCTGCGTGAACCAATGACTCACGTAAATTTCTTTAGCGAAGAATCGTTTTCTCGGGCAGTGTACGAAGCTGGTCTACAAGTGGAAACTCTTGATACGCAATGGCAATACGTTACGCATCAGGAGAAGACGGTTTGCGTAAATATGGTGGTTCGGAAACTTCTAAATGAAAAGCAACCAACGTTGGTGAAAAAAAAGGCCGTTAAAAAACAAATGCATGCCTTAAGTCAGGGCCTCGCTCCTTTTAAATCAAACTTCCGCTATTATGCTAAAGTGATTGCGAAATCTCTGCTGAGAAGATAAGGAACGTCGATTCAATTAATTGTCGCTTTTCGTCAGTCTTATTTTTTACGAGCGTAGGAAAAAAAACGTCAGGCGGTAAATTGGATAGTTGCTAAATCGTGGCTTCTAAAGTATTGTCTAGTATTTAAATTGTATTATAAGTGTGAATTTCCAAATTCTACTACCAACTCATAACCGCCAAAATCTCCTCCAACGCTGCCTCAACAGCTTGGATAAAATGGCGGTGGAGCTCACCGATACTACCCTTCACGTCATCGAAAACGGATCTGTAGTAGCCGAAGAAATCGTTAAGCGATACGAAGAACGCCTGCCAATTAAATACCATCACTTTGCCGAGGGCAATAAAAGCCTTGCCCTCAACGCCGTCATCAACACGCTTCCGGTGAATAGCTTTCTCATTTTTTTTGATGACGACGTAGCCATTCGTCCCGGAACTATTTCAGCCTTTCAGGCCGCAGCTGAACAGTACGGGACGAAACACTATTTCGGAGGCATTCTATATCCCGACTACGACGTGCTGCCCGAACCTAAAGTAGTCCCTTTCTTACCTCCTTCTGCCCGTAAAATAGACCATTCTAAGGGCCACGAATACCGTGAATTTAGAGCGTTCCGCTTTTTTATGGGCGCGGTGTGGGCTTGTTTCGCGGAAGACCTGGTTCGGGCGGGAGGCTTCGATAAACAGTTTGGCCCCGGAGCGAATTCCGGAGCAAGAGGGCAGGAGACCGATGCGCAAATTCGCCTGCATGAGACCGGAGGTCAGGCCGTATTCGTACGAGCCGCTGGCGTTGACCATTATGTGGCTTCGCACATGGTTACTGCTGATTATGCAGTAGAACGTATATTTCTCGCCAGTATTCACAAGGGCGAACAACAAGCTGGCTTTGTTCACGGTGTGGGGATGTTGGTGAAGTTGGTGTTCAGTGTTCTCTTATTACCCTTGCAGCCGCGCAGCGTCGGCCATCGCTACCGAATTGCTAAAGCCGCCGGGTACTTCCGTGGTTTGGCGAAGGGAGCCGGGAAAGCAAATAAGGAGGGTTCGTACCGGACGATTTAAATTTTAGAACCACCCGTAATGATAAAGAAAAAAATAAACAAGCATTCTTCTATTCTTAAACGGAGAATAGCGGGCAAGAAGACGTTACGGAAGATGCAAGCTACGGGAAATCCAACGCTGCTGTCCGTCACGGAATGCTTACAGCAGGTAATTGAAGATAATTTTTCTCCTGAAGACCGGGAGTCTTTTCGCAGGGCAGAGTCGTACCGTAAAGGATTACTTGACAGTACGGAAGTGGTCGACTACTCCGTATTTGGGCTAAACCAAAAGTCTACGGTTGGAAAAGTTTGCCGTCAAGCGACTTCTCCCGCCGTTTGGGCCCGTCTTATTTTTGCTCTTGTGAAGCACTTGAGTGCAGCTAAAGTCCTGGAGATCGGGACTAACCTGGGTGTCTCCGGGTCGTATATTTTGGAGGCCATGCGCCCGGTGGCTGCTGGTCAATTCATCACGATGGAAGGTATGCCACTGTACGTCGACATCGCCAGCCGCCAGTTCGCGACTATCGTTCCGGAAGAAAGGTTTGAGGTCATCCTCGGAAAGTACGAGGATACTTTTGGGCCAATGGTGGTAAACAACGAAGGGTTCGACCTCTTATTTATCGACGGGAACCATCAGAAAGAACCTACGCAGCAATATTTTAGGGAACTATTATCAAGGTCAACCCGTCCCTCCGTTTGGGTTTTTGACGATATTAACTGGACGGAAGGCATGGTGGAGGCATGGGATAACATCAAACAGGACGTTGCCGTCGCGTATTCACTGGACCTCTACAAACTGGGCATCGTTATCGTAGATCCTTCCGTGAAGGCGGCGAAACATTTTTCCTACCACCTTTCTTACTAATCTGGAATACATTTCTACTTTATACAGGCTGGCTACAATTATGCCTTGATGCTGTAATATCTTTGCACCAGTGATCGAAGCTTTAGTCCAATCCCCTCTCCTCCTCCTCTTTACCGTCATCGCCATTGGCTACGGTATCGGAGAGCTACGCATCGGCGGCTTTAAACTCGGCGTGGCGGCGGTGCTGTTTGTTGGCTTGGCCTTTGGTGCGCTCAGCCCGGAACTGACGATCACGCCCTTCATCATCACCCTAGGGCTGGCTATTTTCGTGTACACCATCGGGCTTAGTTCGGCGGCGGGCTTCTTCGCAAGCTTCCGGAGGCACGGCTTCAACGACGTGTACTTTGCTATTTTTACCGTCCTCGTATCGGGTACTATAGCCTGGGCCATCGGCCGGTGGCTGGGCTTCGATGCGGCACTCACGGGCGGTTTATACGCCGGTGCTTCCACGAACACTCCGGCGCTGGCGGGCCTTTTGGATGCCATTCAGAAGGGCGGGGCCGCAGGTGCAATGGAAGGGATGAGGGAGCAAGCCGTGGTCGGCTACTCCCTAGCGTACCCGATGGGCGTCCTCGGCGTAATGCTTGGTATTATGCTGTTGCAAAAGCTCTTTAAGGTCAATTACGCAGCCGAAGCCAAGGAGCTCCAAAGCGATTATCCCCTCGGCGAGGACCTTACCAGCCGCACCCTCAACGTCGAACACCAGGATATTATCGGTAAAAGCCTCCGCGAGTTTCTCCGGGGTAAAAGTAGCCGCGTCGTCTTCGGTAGAATTCAGCACGCTGGAAATACCACCCTTTCCAACTGGGGGACGGTCCCGGAGAGAGACGATAAAATCGTACTTGTAGGCACCGAAGAAGCCATCGATAAAGCAGCAGAATTCATCGGTCCCGTAGCGGAACTACAACTCTCCTATGACCGCTCGGTCTTCGATGTGCGCCGCCTCTTTGTTTCCAACGACGATATTGCCGGGAAGACCATCGTCAGCCTAAACCTTCAGGAACGCTTTAACCTCCTCATTACCCGCGTTCAGCGCGGAGATATGGACCTGCTGGCCACCGGAGACACCGTTTTGGAGCTTGGAGATCGTATTCTCTTGGTTTCTCACCGGGATGATCTGCCGGAATTATTCAAGGTCTTCGGCAACAGTTACGAAGCACTCTCCCGCATCAATCTGCTGTCTTTCGGTCTGGGCATCACCCTGGGCCTGCTGCTGGGGATGATTGAAATTACGCTGCCGGGAGGTTACTCTTTCAGCCTGGGTTACGCCGGCGGTCCGCTGATCGTAGCGCTAATTTTGGGCCAATTGCGGCGTACCGGCCCCGTCGTCTGGACCCTGCCTTACGGTGCCAACCTTACCCTCCGCCAGGTCGGCCTTATCTTCCTGCTGTCGGGCATCGGTATTCGCTCCGGACAGACCTTTTACCAAACGCTCCTGACCGACCTTGGCTATAAGGTGTTTCTAGCCGGCGGCGCGATTTCTATTCTCGGCACCATCTCCACTTTGGTCGTCGGCTTTAAGGTACTGAAAATTCCCTTCAGCTTTCTCAGCGGTATGGTGGGTAGCCAACCTGCCGTGCTCGACTTTGCCGTGGAGCAGGCGGGGAATAAATATCCGACCATCGGGTATACTAGGGTCTTGCCGATAGTGCTTATCGGTAAGATACTGGCGGTGCAGATTTTGTATAATTTGATGGGGTGATATTCGATGAAATATCATTTTATGTAAATT
>JAPKCQ010000020.1 GCA_026421165.1 Lewinella sp.
ATTGACTTGGCAACATCTTACAGTCCATATATTAAAATGACTTACTATAAATTTTTCTCACGGGATAGTCCTGCATTAAAGTGTGCGTAACAACTTATATTAAGGGACAGGATACTATTAAAGAGCCACTCTTGCTCGGCGGCTCTAAAACCCTCTCCCCCGGCCCCTCTCCAAAGGAGAGGGAAGACGTAACAAAACGTTAGAGCACAATGGCAAATCAATCTTCCCCTCCGTTTGCGTAAATAGATAGACACGCCATCGAAGCGACTGACATTAACCCTTTACCGATGTTTTCTGCCCTGCTTTTTATGAACCTACATTGCACCTGCGGTCGCGCCCAAACCACCGCAAGTACACGATCTATCTCGCCTTAAATACTAACTTCTAACAGTCTAAAACTAGGGCACTCTACCAAACCCAGATCCACGCTTCCCCTCAAAGCTTTTCCCCTTCAAGATACTCTTATAACAAGCCGAATGCAACCGCAGCCGCGTGTCCAGATTACCGAAGGTATTGTTGGTCATGCTCGGGTAAGTACGGTTGGAGAGCACTACGAAAACCATGTCTTCCACGGGATCGGCCCAGGCGGCGATGCCCGTGAAACCGAGGTGGCCAAAGGCCCCATCAGAGGAGAAGGGCGACAGGTTCATACGTCTATTTTCGTTGAGTTGCTTCATGTCAAAGCCGAGGCCTCTCCGTGTTTCATCGGCGTAGCGGTGAGCGAAAAGGCGGACGGTTTCGGGCCGTAAGTACTGCACCCCACCGTAATTTCCTTCCTGCAAAAGCATCTGAAAAACGGTCGCGACATCGCGTGCGGAGCCAAACAAACCAGCGTGCCCACTCACCCCACCGAGCATCGCTGCGCCCATGTCATGGACGGTGCCGTGCACCCGGGCGTTGCGAAAATAATTGTCGTTCTCCGTCGGTGGGATGCGGCTTTTCGGGAAGGTCCGCAGCGGCCGATAAGTCATCGTTTTCAGGCCCATAGGGCGGTAGAAATTACGGGCGGCGTACTCATCCACCGTCAGGCCGGAGACCTCGTCGATGAGCTTGGCCATTATGTAAAAGCCGAGGTCGCTGTAGCGGTACTTACCTTCGTTGGGCAGTTTACTGGTATAAATTTTGTGCCACATCGAGTCGATATAACTCTTGTGCATAAACATCTTTTCGGATACTTCGATCTGGAAGTCGCCCGTACGCCGGCTGCGGTAATACTGCGAGCTTGGTTTACCATTAGCATTCAGAGTTTCCTTATAAAATGGGATCCAGCTGCGCAGGCCGGCCCGGTGCGCAAGGATGGGACGAAGGGTAAGAAACTCCACCTCAGTACCCACCATGTCGGGCATATAGTTACTGATCGGCACGTCGAGGTTAAGCTTACCATCCTCTACCAGTTTCATGATCGAAAGCGTGGTGGCGCACACCTTCGTAAGGCTGGCCAGGTCGTAAATGTCACTGGGGTCCACCTTCCGAGATTTCCGGCTGTAGGTATGGTGGCCGAAGCCTTTTTCGTACACGATTTTACCGTTGCGGCCTACCAGAACCACCATTCCCGGCGTCGCCTTACGGGTCATCGCCTCGTTGGCGAGCTTCGTTACTTTGGCGTCGAGTAGATTACCATCGATACCGACGGCTTCGGGGCTCGCGTAGCCCATCCGGAAGGCGGGAGTAGTCTCCAAACCGGCGTTGAAAGGTGCGGAAGGACTGGCCGTAACCGGGAGGCGGCCATTGATCTTATTGGCACCAAACAGGCCCTGAGCAGCCGCGTCCTGGGCCACATCATCGCGGCTGTAGGCCATGAGGACTGTCCCGAAGCCATCGAGCGCGGCGAGGCTGTAGGGGTTGCCAAATACGGAAATGATCAGCTCGGCCTTAGCGTCCAGCGCACGAAGGAGCCCGAGTACTTCCGGCCCGATGGGCACTTTCTCCAGAAAGCGGCTACCGTCGGAATACAGGGCTACAATAACCTGATCACCTTCCCCAATGGCCTTTTCGATGCGCTGGCGACCGGTTTTAGAGCCCCTGTAGGACGTATTGTAGTGCGTCGTCTTCACGTAGTCGTCCACCCGGCGACTAAAGGGAGTTGGGCTTTGCAGACCGACATGAACGGTTACCACCTTACCCCGTGCTTTAGGTTGCATCGGCACCAGTTTTTCGCTATCGCGTACCAAAGTCATAGCGTTTTCGAACAAGCGTTGTTTTAGAGCGTAGGCTTCAGGGCTGTTCAATTGACCGCGCAGGTTGGCCGCGTCGGGGTAAGTGCGACGGTTCAGGCCCAGCCGGTACTTACTCAGCAGGATGCGGCGAACTTTCTTCTCGATGTCCGCCTGCGTGATCTTACCCTCAGCAATATAGCGCTTGATGGCTGTGATCGCAGCGGGCGTGCTTTCGGGCAGCAGCAGGATATCGGAATCTGCCAGGATCGCTTCGGCTTCCACTTCGCCGTTGCCGTAGTGATTGGTCACGCCCTTCATTTCCAGTCCATCGGTAAAGACGAGGCCCGTAAAGCCTAGTTCGTGGCGCAGCAGGTCGGTGATGACGGGGATGCTCATGGAGGTCGGTCGGTTCTTCCGGTCGTCGAGCGCAGGAACTTGAAGGTGAGCGGCCATGATGGAGCCGATACCGTAGTTAATGAGCGCTTTGAAGGGGTAGAGTTCCAAGCTGTCGAGCCGGGCGCGGTCGTGGCTGATTACGGGCAGGTCGTAGTGGCTATCCGTTCCGGTATCACCATGGCCGGGGAAGTGTTTGGCGCTGGCCAGAATGCCGTTGTCCTGCAGCCCCTTCATGTACTGGTAGCCTTTAGCCATCACGTTGTAGCGGTCTTCGCCGAAACTACGGGTGTTGATGACGGGGTTATTGGGGTTATTATTCACGTCAAGTACCGGACTAAAGCTCACGTTGACGCCCATTCGGTGCATTTGGCGGGCGATTTCAGTGCCCATATCGTAGACCAGTTCGTTGTTGCGGATGGCGCCGAGAGCGATCTGTTTGGGGAAGCTGATCGTCTGCCCGGGCAGGCGCATACCGAGGCCCCATTCGGCGTCCATACTGATCATCATGGGCAGGCTGCTCAGCGCCTGGTATTCGTTGGTGAGGGCCAGTTGTTTTTCCGGGGTACCCTGAAAGAAGCACAGGCCGCCGACATGATACTTCTTAATCTCAGCCTTCACGTGTCCGATGTGGTCAGGCCCCAGGTCAGAGTGGGCGCGCAGCATGATGAGCTGGCCCAGCTGGTGGTCGAGGTCCATCGTAGCGAAGACGGAATCGACCCAGCGGTTCTCGTCCATCGTGCGAGTGGAGAGATCACCTTTATAAGCTCGCTGTGCCGTAAGGCTAGAAGACGCAACAAGCAGAATAAGGATGAGGAAACGCGAAAAAGTGTTCATAAATGAGGAAAGACTGAGATAAAGCTATCTGGCAATAATAATAAGGCGCGGCCGCAGGATGCAAGGAAGAGGTTTACATAGAACGCTCTCCGATGACGACTTCATTCTTAAACTGTGGAAAAACCTTTGTTAAAGTAGGCCGGGGTGGAAGGTACGTAATTTGGAGAGAGGTCCAATTCTTCGGGCGGGTTATGTTACCGTTGGGAACACGAAGTGAAAACGCTTACCAGTACAAGCGAGGGATCGCCCCTACAGGCAACCGGAGGGAAGGCCGTATTCGCTGGCACAAACACATTTTCACCTCAAGTAGCCGATAGCAGTACAGTAGGCGCAACAAATTATACTGAATGAAGCACTTGTAACGACGAGTAATCCCGCTACAAGTGCTCCACCCAATCAAAATGTGCAGCCTGTTTACACACGGCGAATTATTTCACCAGATGTCAACGTGGGACAAGTAAGCGTGATGGTACAATAACACCGTATGATATCGGCACCTACGGGGCAATTCAATTGTATTACATTTCACCCCTTTAGGTTGTACCTTTTTAACTGCGCCACGGGAAATATTCCCGGATGTTCTGCGCCCTAACATTATAATACTTGCGGTGATGTGCACGACAAAAGTTTATTGCTGCCTAAAACCACCTTTGGGGCAAAAAAGTACAGTATGCACTAGCCTAAAGGCTTTATGCTAAATCTGCTCGCCCCCCAAAGCTGCACGAAGCGCTGGCCCAAACCGCTCAACAAGCAGGTCAATACCAGCCAGGTCCACCGTATCCAGTTCCGGCAATTCCACCAGCGGCTTCACACCTGTCTGCGCGGTGATGATGCGGACGGTCTCCGGGCTGTCCCCTCCGGAATAGATGATGCCGGCCAATGGGATACCGCGTCGTTGGAGGTAATCAATGCTCAGCAGTGTATGGTTGATGCTGCCCAGGTAATGCCGTGACACCAGGATTACCGGTAAGCCAAGGTGCACCATCAAGTCCGCTACCGTCTCCCGATCATTGATCGGGACGAGCAGCCCTCCGGCGCCCTCCACGATCAGGTTGCGGCCCTTGGTTTCCGGCAAGGCGAAGTCTTCAAGTTTGATGTTTACCCCATCGAGCATGGCCGCATAGTGCGGGCTGGCCGGGGTGTTAAGGGCGTGGCGTACGGGGTGGAACCGTTCGTGATCGGTGCCGGTCCATGCTTTCACCCGGTCGGTATCGCCGAAATCTAGGTCACCGGCTTGAATGGGTTTCCAGTAGTCTGCGTCGAGGGCTCGTTGTAGAAAGGCGGAGGTTACTGTTTTGCCTGCGTCGGTGTGTATTCCGGTTATAAAGTACATAGTAGGTAGAATGTAGTGGGTAGTGCTGCCGCATGAGACAGGCGTGATAGACGTCATATTGCTGCCGTACGAGGCAGGCGTTGGAAGTAGAGCCGTGGTTCAAACCAGAGAGCCCGTGAAGCTGCCTAAAAAAGTAGTGTCACGGTGCATAAATGTAACACCTTACCGCCTACGACTTGCGGCAGCACTGCCCACTACATCCTACCAACTATAGAAAGTATTCCACGGCCAACTCATACCCCCGCAGCCCAAACCCAACAATAACCCCCTCCGCAACGGGCGAGACGTAACTGTGGTGCCGGAAGGTTTCTCGCTTGTGTACATTAGAGATATGGACCTCGATGACCGGCGTCTCGATGCCGGAGATAGCATCCGCGATGGCGATACTGGTGTGGGTATAAGCGCCGGCGTTCAGGACGATACCATCGTAATCGAAGCCTACTTCGTGGAGCTTATCCAGCAGTTCACCTTCATGATTGCTTTGGAAATAGGTTAGTTCCACGTCCGAGTCGACGAACTTGCCCTTCAGGTAGATCATGAAGTCCTCAAAGGAGTCTTCGCCGTAGATTTCTGGTTCGCGGCGACCTAGGAGGTTTAGGTTGGGGCCGTTTATGATTATTACTCTCAGCATAGTAATGTAGTAGTGTAGTTGCTACCGCATGAGGCAGGAGCGATGGGTGCTATATTGCTACCGCACGAGGCAGGAGTAGCGGACGTCAAATCACAAAGTTAGTCCCCAGCCTTATAACGTAGCTTTGCCGTAGCAAATTCGTGTGCAACACATTGCACTTTTGAGTAAGTTGAGCGCCTCTAGCGCGGTTTATTTTTACAGAAGCGCTCAACCCAATCCCATTCGGTGGCGACACTGCTCCCCCACCACATTACTACATTACTAGTGATAGCCCAATTCTTCCGCAACGCCATCCTGCAAGTCTCTCTGAACCTGGCGGTGAAGGGCATCTATCTCTTCGCCGTAGAGCGGACGGTGCAGAACTTGCTGCCCGAAGGCGACTACGGTCTTTACTTTGCCCTACTTGGGTTAGGAATGCTCTTTCAGGTAATCGCCGATTTTGGCCTACAGCTGTTCAACAGTCGGGTACTGGCGGGGCACCGGCACTTACTGGCTAAGTATTTCCCTTATTTCGTGGGGTTAAAGCTGCTGCTGGGTTCTCTGTTCATCGTCATTTTGCTGGCGGTGGGGATTTTACTGGGCTATCGGGGAGAAGAGATTTACCTGTTGTTACTGGCTGGTGGCATTCAGTTTTTCAACAGTATTGTCCTTTACCTGCGGTCTAACCTTTCGGGGCTGGGCAAGTACGCTACGGACGGCTTTTTTTCGATCCTGGACAAGAGCCTGATGATTCTCTCCGTCGGCAGCATTCTCTTATTTGCGCCGGAAGGGCTTACGATTATGCGGTTTGCGGGTTTACAGTTGGCCAGCTGGGCGCTAACGGCTACGGCACTAGTGGTGGTGATCAAAGACCGGTTGCCGCGCAAACTTCCAAAGTTTAAGAAGGCTACCTTCGGGCTCTTGCTGCGGGGAGGTGCGCCTTACGCCCTTGCCGTCTTCCTGGCCACCGCCTACACCCGCACCGACGCCGTGATGATCGAAAGGCTACTGGCCGATGGTGCCGCTGCTGCCGACCACTACGCCGCCGGCTACCGCTTACTCGATGCCTTGAACATGATCGGCTGGCTGCTGGCTGGTTTGCTGATTCCGATGTACGCCCGGCTGCATAAGCATAAAGAGAGTTTGCTGCCCCTGCTCCGTTTCAGCGTCCAATTGTTGCTGGCCGGATCGGTCTGCGCGGCGATCCCGCTGGCTTTTTACAGTCAGGAGATCACCGAGCTCCTTTATCCGGCTTTCGTGGAGCCGCGTACCGGTCACATCCTATTTTTTCTAGCCTTTAGCTTCATTGCACAGAGCCTCAACTATGCTTACGGGGCGCTGCTGAGTGCTACGGGCTTCATCGGGCGAATGAATAAGATTTACGCGCTGGGTATTCTCCTCAACCTCGGCGGTAATTTATTGGCACTTCCACGCTACGGCGCGGCGGGCGCCGCGGCGGTCACCCTCATTACGCAAGGTTTCGTAGCCATCACGCAGGCGATCCTGGCGCACCGCTGGCACAAGCTTCCCGGAACGACGGTACCGTGGTTTCGGATATTGCTCTTTTCAACTTTCTTTGCATCCTGCGGCCTCGCCCTTATTTACTTCCATCCGCTGAACTGGCTTATTGAATGCTTGCTGCTGGGCACCTTCGGTATTATTCTTGCTGTTTTGGTTGGGCTTGTTGATGTTCGGCAACTCTCTTCACTCACTAAGGAGGATTAGGACTATGCACTACGTGGCTGCTACGCGGTAAGATTTGAGAAGATTATCCGAATCTAGGTATTGCCACACCTCACACAAAAGGGGGTCAAGATAATTAATATTTAAGAAAAATTAGCAAGGTCGAGGCTAAATTTAGTCACCGATCCTGCTAATTTTTCTTAATCCTAAGCTCCTAACCCTTAAACCAACGCCTCTAAAGACCGTTACTACCATTATGCACGTACAAAAGCACTTCGGAAAACAAGGTATCCTTCTCGTCAACCTAGGCACCCCCGATGCACCAACGCCCAAGGCGGTAAACCGCTACCTCGGACAGTTCCTGACAGATCCCAGAGTGATAGATAACCTCCCTGGCATCAGCCAGCAGGTACTCGTACGTGGTATTATTGCTCCTATTCGTTCTGGCATCGTTAACCCCTTTAAACCCGGTGGCTCCACTAAGCTTTACCAGGAACTGTGGACCGAAAACGGAAGCCCACTCAAGCATTATGGCGAATTATTGGCCAAGGCCGTTGCGGAACAAATGGGAGACGATTATATTGTCCGCCTGGCCATGCGCTATCAAAACCCCAGCATCGCGGTAGCCGTCGAAGAATTATTGGCCGAAGAAGTGAGTTCCATTACGGTTTTACCACTCTTCCCGCACTACGCCAGTGCTTCCACGGGCAGTGTTCACGAAGAAGTGATGCGCCTGGTCAGTAAAGAACAGGTGATCCCGAACCTGAACCTGATCAATAGTTTCTACGACCATCCCCAACTAATCAAAGTCTTTGCGGACAACGCCCGCGACCTCGGCGATTTGGATCAATGGGATCACATTCTGTTCAGCTACCACGGTTTGCCCCAGCGTCACCTCAAAAAAGGAGACCGCAGCGGCTGTCATTGCTACGCCGATGGAACCAATAGCTGCTGTAGCAGCATCCAAAAGGTCAATCAATTCTGTTACAGTGCGCAGTGTCATGCTACTACTCGTGCACTTGTGGCCAAGCTGGGCCTCAAAGAAGGGACCTATTCCACTTCTTTCCAGAGCCGGCTCGGCTTTGACGAGTGGGCCAAGCCCTACACCATCGAAACACTCGAAGACCTGGCGAAGAACAAAGGGGTAAAGCGAATGCTTTGCTTCAGCCCGGCCTTTGTCTCTGACTGCCTAGAAACCACCATCGAAATAAGCGTGGAGTACCAAGAGGAATTCATCGAATGGGGCGGTGAACACATTCAGCTCGTACCGTCCCTCAACGATGATCCACGCTGGGTTAAGGCGGTGGTGGAGATGTTGCGGCAGGAGACTGGGGTGGCAGCGAGTTAGTCTGTTGGTTAGAACCTCATTGTTATGTTCATTCTGTAAGCGAGAAGTTTTCGACTATTTCTGTTCTTAGAGCTGTCTCGTACAGGAACTCTCTTTGACCTCTGTTAAACTCTGTGAGATAAATAAATCCGCGAAGCGGAAACACTCTAGTGGTCTGCCAACATTGATTTTGTGGGTAAGGTGCTGATGAGTTTTCGTATTGAATGAGGCGAAGAACTCCTTGCGTAGCTACGCAAGGAGTTCTTCGCCTCATTCAGCACCAAAAGGCATCGCAGATTACCCCAATATTTAATATTGGCAGACCACTAGGTTCGCGAAGCGAAAATCAGGAGCAAGGCAATCAAACCAGTCTTTCAAAATATTTAACGGTTTCTAGTTGATCCATTCTGCTGCTCAGTACGTCTTCACGTCATGCCGAAGGTCCAACTAATTTTCAATTCAAGTAATCGCGCTACAAGCGCTCATCCCGTTACACCTCAGCCCGCAAATACCAACCGAATGAAACGATTTTACGCTTTAGCCTTTTTACTATTTGCCCTGGTCACTACCGCCGCCGCCCAGGACCGCGTAACCGTAAAGGGCTACGTCAAAGATGCTGATAATGGTGAAACCTTGATTGGCGCTACCGTTATGCTCAGCGGTACCACTTTGGGTACCACCACCAACGAGTACGGCTTTTATTCCCTAACCGTAGACCCCGACAATTACACCCTCATCGCCAGCTACCTCGGTTACGAAGACCTGCGCCGGGAAGTAAAGCTGATCGGTAATTTTACTGAAGACTTCGAGCTGTCCGAATCGGGAACGGCACTTGCCGAAATTGTAGTTACGGCTAAAGAGGAAGACAATAACGTGAGCGCAGTCCAGATGTCGGTAGAAAACCTACAGATGAGCACCATCGAGCGTTTGCCCGCATTGCTTGGCGAAGTAGACGTTCTGCGCAGTATTCAGTTATTACCCGGGGTTTCCTCCGTAGGTGAGGGTGCGGCGGGCTTCAACGTTCGTGGTGGCTCCATTGATCAAAACCTGGTAATCCTAGATGAGGCACCGGTATTCAACTCCAGCCACCTGTTCGGTTTTTTCTCCGTCTTCAACCCGGATGCGGTGAAGGGTGTGAAGCTCTATAAAGGTGGTATCCCCGCGCGCTACGGTGGTCGGCTTAGTTCCATCCTCGACGTGCGAATGAGGGAGGGCAACAACAAGCAGTTCGAAATGAAGGGCGGTATCGGCACCATCTTCAGCCGGCTTAGCGTGGAAGCACCAATTGTGAAGAACAAGTCTTCTTTTCTTCTGGCTGGTCGGCGTTCTTACATCGACGTACTCGCCGCACCGTTCCTTGGTGAATCCATCCAGGGTACGAAGCTCAACTTTTACGACCTTACGCTGAAGACGAACTATAAATTTAGCGACAAAGACCAGGTGTTTCTCTCTGGTTACCTTGGCCGCGACGTCTTCGCCCCGGGCGACCAGGCTGGCTTCAGTTGGGGAAACACCACGGGGACGGTGCGTTGGAACCACCTGTTCAACGACCGCCTATTTAGCAACCTGACGCTTTACTATTCCGACTACGACTACGCCATCAACTTCGGTGACGACCCCGAGGAGGATGCCTTTGACTGGGACGCGAGCATCGTTAACTTTAGCGCTAAGCCGGAGTTTTCATACTTCATCAGCCCAGATAACGTCATCCGTTTCGGCGGCCAGGGTATCTATTACCGCTTTGAGCCGGCTAATGCCATCGCCGTGAGCGACGGTACGGAGATCGACATCAGCATCAACAACCAGTGGGCGGTGGAGAGCGCAGTCTTCGTAGAGAACGAAGTTAGCCTGTTCAAGAACAAGGTTAAACTGAACTACGGCGTTCGCCTGAGCCACTTCGCCTACCTGGGCGGTCGGCCAGTCTACGAATTCGGAGAGGCGCCGCGTGAGGGGTTTGCCCGGCCGCTTACCAACGTAACGCAGACGGAAAAGGGAGAAACCATCAAAGACTGGTTCAATTTTGAACCCCGCGTGGCCGTGCAGTATCAACTCGATCCCAGTAGCTCCCTGAAAGCTAGCTACCAGCGTACGGCCCAGTACATCCACTTACTCAGCAACACGACGGCCTCCATTCCGCTCGACATCTGGACGCCGAGCACCAATAACATCGAGCCCTCCCTGGCGGACCAGTTCGCCGTCGGCTACTTCCGTAACTTCAAGGACAACATGTACGAGGCGAGCCTGGAGCTGTACTATAAGGACTTTAAGAATCTGGTCGATTACGTCGACGGAGCGGATCTAATCCTGAACGAATTCGTGGAGGGTCAGACGCTTGCGGGCGAGGGCCGCGCTTACGGTGCTGAATTTCAGCTCAAAAAGGTAAAGGGCCGCTTCAACGGCTGGATCAGCTACACCCTGGCGAAAAGCGAGCGCCTCACCACCGGCGTGAACAACAATGAATACTACGACAACCGCTTTGACCAGACGCATAATTTCAACCTCACCGGCTTCTACGACTTGTCTGAACGGGCTACACTGAGCGCGGTTTTCGTGTACAATACGGGGGCTCCGGTCACGCTGGCTAGCGCGGGCTACTACCAGTTGGGTTACTTCATTCCGCACAACGAGGATGGTGGCCGCAACAACTTCCGCATCCCAGATTACCACCGCCTAGATGTATCGGTTACGCTCAACCCGAAGAAAGAAAAAGCCAACCGCCGCTGGCAGGGGCAGTGGGTTTTCGGGGTCTACAATCTTTACGGCCGCCGCAACGCCTTCACGGTTTCGGGTACGCAGAGTGATGGGCGTGCCATTCTGGGCCAGCCAATCATGACCGAATCTAACCAGCTTAGCGTGGTGGGCAGCATCATCCCCAGCATCAGTTACAACTTCAAGTTTAAGTAAACCTTCCCCTCCCAGCGGTTTCGTCAACCTCATTTACACCCGTAAGACCTCTTAATTAAGCCCTGAAAGTTAGCAACCATGATCAAGTCCATCCCTCGTCTTCTCCTATTCTCCTTTCTCACCCTTGCCCTTTACAACTGTGAGGACCCGGTAACGCTCGAATCCCGCTTCGAGGGGCCCGAGCTAGTAGTAGAAGCCTGGCTCACCAATATCTCTGAGCCACAGACCATCCTGCTCACCGAAACCCAGGACTACTACGCCAACCGCCTACCAACTCCAGTAACCGACGCACAGGTAATTGTTTGTCAGACGGTAAACCGGCAACCAACCGCCAACTGCTTCATTTTTGACCACCAGGGTGAAGGCCAGTACGTCTGGGAACCTGCCACTGCGGGCCAAGCGCTCGGCGAAGTTGATATGGAGTTTGGCCTCGGCATCCAGCGGGGAGAAAAACAGTACGCCTCCATCACAATGATGAAGCGGACGGCGACGATCGACTCCATCAGCTTCCAGTTAGAGGAAGAATCTTTTGGTCTTGACGCAGGTCTCTATGCCCAGCTTTACGCCCGCGACCCCGTGGGGACGGGCGATGCCTACCTCATCCGGACAACCTTCAACGACACGCTGCTGCTCAACCCCAGTGAGCTAAACCTAGCCTACGACGCCACCTTCAGCCCCGGAACGGAAACGGACGGTATCGCCTTCATCGCGCCCATCCGTTTTAGTATCAATAAGCAGAATGAAGACGGTGGCTTCGTCCCCTTAGAATCCGAAGACCATCTTGCGGTCGAGATAATCTCCTTAAGTGACGAAGCCTATCTCTTCCTCCGTATCGTCCAGGAGCAGATTAATAACGGAGGCAGCGGCTTATTTGACCTGCCCGTAGCCAATACTCCCGGTAACATCTTTGAGCTGGAGACCCAGGAGCCCATCCTCGGGTTCTTTAACGTTGGGGCATCCGCCCGCGCGGAACGAACCGTGGAATAGTAAATTCAAATTTTCGTTTTTTTATGACGCCTGACAAGATTTTTTATATCTCATATACGCCAAAATTAGCTCTTCGGCTTGCAAGCCCCGGTTTGCCCGGGATTTGGGCTCTATATTGTGTGACTAAATACCTTTCTTAACGTCTCCATAATGCTTATTAATTCGCTGTTGGTTGATAACCCCTTAAATTTTGAACCGAATATATAGCGTTAAAGCCCACAAATTTTGCCGTCCAGAAATGGAAGACTTGGCAATAATTAGTGCTTATAAAGAACGCCGTGACGCCACCTGTTTTCGTTTATTATACGACCGCTATGCTGCTAAGATATACGGCAAAGCACTCACCATGCTAAAGAAAGAAGCATCGGCCAAGGATGCAACTCAGGAGATATTCACAAAAATTTTCCTCAGCCTAGGTAAGTTCCATGGCCAGTCTAAGTTTTCTACCTGGGTCTATTCAGTAACTTACAATTATTGCATAGACTTGATCCGAAAAGAAAAACGAAGCCGGGATATTTTCGCCGATGAGGTTGAAAACCCTCCTGATATCGAAGCTGAAGAAGTGCCGGATACTGCGCTTATGAATATAAAAGTAAATGAACTTCGGCAGGTTTTGCGTAACATAAGCGAAACAGACCGAAGGCTATTACTTTTGAAGTATAAAGACGGTATCAAGATAAAAGAAATCGCCAAGATGTACGACAAGAATGAATCGGCAATAAAAATGCAACTCAAAAGAGCTAAAGAAAAAGCGAAGCGTAAACACGAAGAGCTTTTCGGAAGCGAAAAAGATGAATGATGAATGATGAATAGCTTTTTACTACTCCAAGAGCAGGAACAGCAGTTTTTCGTAAAAAATTGCGAAGAAGATGTTCGCGATGCCGTAGAGTCACGTTTAAAGACGGTTTATTTGATCAGTGATATACTTGAGCATTTCTTTCCTATGCTTTCCGACACCTTAACTGTAATGGCTGGCGGCAATACTATTAATCCAGAAGATGCCTACCTTACGGATGATAAGGACGAAACTGCCCGCCCCACTCCTGAAGCTCCTGAGGGGGAATAATCTTATTCGTTAAAAGAAACCATGCCGCTACCAGAAACAGAGTATAATAAAAGTATTTTTGAGGCCCTGTACGAGCAGTTGCTTCAGCTACTTGATGTCATCCCTGCGTTGATGAAGGGAATCGTTATTATCTTCATAGGCATTATCCTAGCAAAGTTGCTCCGCAAGTTAATTCGCCGGGTCTTGGCAGCTATTGGTGTTGATAACCTGGCCGACCGGCTGATGAGTATTGAGATGTTCGAGAAGTCAAAGATTAATCTTGTTCCGAGTGCCATCATTGCTTCCACGGCGTACTACTTCATTCTCCTTATTTTTTCCATGGCCGCAGTAGAGGCAATGGGATTGAAGATCATTTCCGACCTACTCAAGAACCTGATTGAGTATATCCCAAACGGTGTTACCGCCTTCCTTGTACTAGTGATCGGAATTTTCATAGCCGATGCCGTAAAAAAGCTGATCCAAGCGACCTGCCGCTCGTTAGGCATCACCTCGGGCAACCTGATTGCCAACATTATTTTCTACTTCATCATGCTCAACATTGTCCTGATTTCCCTGCGGCAGGCGAAGCTACAGACAGAGTTCATGGAGGACAATATATCCATTATTCTTGCGGGAATAGCCGCCGCTTTCGCCATCGGTTACGGCCTAGCGAGTAAAGACATCATGACCAGCCTGCTGGCCGGGTTTTACAGCCGTGACAAGTTCCATGTCGGAGATGAAATCACCATCGACGGAAAACGCGGAGAGGTAGTCACGATCAACAATGATAACATCATTCTCCGTAGTGACGAAAGCGAGCACGTGGTTCCTTTCCGTAAGGTTACTTCGGAAGGGGTAGAGATTCATACCCGCCGGAATAATGGGCCGGCTTTACCTCCGCATGAAGGGTAGTCTGTTCGACTTTTAGTTTGTTAGTAACGCAATAAGTGCTCGGACAGAAGCATCTTTACAGAACAGCAAGTACAGGACACCTCACTTTGCCTCAAAACATTCTCTGCATCCTGCGGCCGCGCCACCCACCCCATAAAGAAGGGAAGCGGGGCCGAACTTGATTTAGGCGTTAAAATGACACAAGTCGAGAATCTCCCCCCCTTGTACCCCTTTACTCCTTTCCATCATCGCTATCTTTGTCAAATGGCAAAGATTTATCCAATAGACCTCCTCAATTTTTTGAGCAAGCAAACGCCCCGCCGCGTAGTTAACGCGCTGAAGGTAGTGGCAAGCTACTATGCAACGCGTTGGCTGCAAAAGCCCCAGGTATGGGGTAAGCCTTTTACTGTTTCCTTCGAGCCTACCACCGCTTGTAACCTCCGCTGCCCGGAGTGCCCCAGCGGGCTACGCGAATTCACCCGCCCCACTGGAAACCTGAAGGCCGATTTTTTCATCCGCACGATGGACGAAATCGCCGACCGGTTGCTCTACCTCATTTTTTATTTCCAGGGCGAGCCGTACATCAATCCCAATTTCTTGGACATGGTGAAACATGCTTCCGAGCGCGGTGTGTACACCATCACGTCCACCAACGGCCACTTCCTGAACGACAAAAACGCCAAACGCACCATCGAAAGTGGGCTAGACCGGCTCATCATCTCCGTAGACGGCACCACCCAGGAGGTGTACGAACAGTACCGTAAGGAGGGTAAGCTAGAGTCCGTTCTACAGGGTGCCCGCAACCTGGTGAAGTGGAAAAAAGAGCTTAACTCTACTACGCCCCACCTCATCTTCCAGTTCCTGGTCGTGAAGCCCAACGAACACCAGATGGACGATGTCGTCATTCTGGCCGACGAAATCGGCATCGACGAAGTGAAGTTCAAAACCGCTCAACTCTACGACTACGAGAATGGAAACCCACTGATGCCCACCAACGAAAAGTACGCCCGCTACTACAAAAAAGAGGACGGTACCTACGGGCAGAAAAACAAAATGCAGAACCACTGCTGGAAACTCTGGCACTCCTGTGTCATCACCTGGGACGGCCTCGTCGCGCCCTGTTGCTTCGACAAGGATGTGACCCACCGCCTCGGCGACGTGAAGACCCAGAACCTAAACGAAGTCTGGGAAGGCGACGCCTACGACGACTTCCGGGTCAAGCTACTCAAAGGCCGCTCAGAGATTGATATTTGTCAGAATTGTACGGAAGGGTGCGAGGTTTGGCTAGGAGCGGAGGTTTAGAGATATTCAGCCGTACTCAGTGCATCAAACTTAAATTACACTGTACTTAGCTGAATATCTACAAAATAAAACCATGCTAAACCTTTCCGTATTCCTAGAGGACAGTGCCAGAAGATATCCGACTAAAGACGCCTTCGTTTTTATGGATGTCCACCTGACGTACGCCCAGGTAAACGGCGCCGCTAATCAGATTGCTAACGGCCTCGTAGCTGCTGGCATCCGTCCGGGAGATAAAGTCGCCCTGAGCTGCCTCAACGTACCGTACTTCCCCATGGTGTACTTTGGTATTTTGAAGGCTGGCGCCGTAGTCGTCCCCCTCAGTGTATTACTGAAGCGAGACGAGGTCGAGTACCACCTAAAAGATTCTGACGCAAAAGCCTATTTCTGTTTCCTCGGCGCGCCGGGGCTCCCGATGCTGGAGGAAGGCCATGCTGGCTTCCTCAATACGGAGGCTTGTAAAAACCTATACGTCATCACGGCAAAGCCAACCGATGCTTCTCCCATCGATGGTCTAAAGACAATGGGAATGTTGATGCACGGGCAATCCCCCGCAGCGGAGACGGTGGCTACCTTAGCCGAAGACACCGCTGTAATCATCTATACTTCGGGGACTACCGGCCAGCCAAAAGGGGCCGAACTTACCCACAGTAACCTTACCCTAAACGCCATCCTTTCCGCCGGGCTCTATGAACCGACAAGTGAAGACACACTACTCATTGTGCTGCCATTGTTCCACATCTTCGCCATGACGGTGATGATGAACGCCGGCATTTACCGGGGGACGACCAATGTCCTCCTCCCCCGCTTCGATGCAGAGGCGGTACTGGGGCTAATGGAAAAACATAAAGTCACCTTCTTCGCCGGCGTACCGACCATGTATTGGGGCTTATTGAACTACCGGGGAGACAAATTCGATCTTGAAGGTATTTCCAGCAACCTCAAAAAATGCCTCTCTGGAGGAGCATCCTTGCCGGTGAAGGTGCTGGAAGACTTTGAGGCACGCTTTAAGGTCGAGATCCTCGAAGGCTACGGCATGTCTGAAGGCTCTCCGGTGGTCACCTTCAACCAGGTGGGGCCCGGCCGAAAACCAGGCTCCATCGGCACGCCCGTCTGGGGTGTTGAAGTAAAGATTGTGGACGAAGATGGCAGGGAAGTCCCCACCGGAGAAAAAGGTGAGATCGTCTACCGGGGCCACAACGTAACGAAAGGCTATTACAACAAGCCGGAAGCGAACGCCAAGACAATCAAAAATGGATGGCTCCATTCCGGAGACGTTGGCACAAAAGATGAAGACGGATTCTTCTACGTAGTGGACCGTACCAAAGATATGATCATCCGCGGCGGGCTCAACGTTTACCCCCGCGAAGTTGAAGACGTGATGATGAAGCACGATACCGTTTCGCTAGTGGCCGTCATCGGCATTCCGGACGACCAGTACGGCGAGGAAATCAAAGCCTGTGTCGTACTGAAAGAAGGCCACAAAGTCTCAGCGGAAGAACTGATCCAATGGACAAAGGAGCGCATTGCAGCTTACAAATACCCCCGGGTCATTGAGTTTATGGACGCATTGCCGCAGAGTGCTACCGGTAAGATTCTTAAGAAGGAGTTGCGCAAACTGTAGAAATTGCTTGTCGATCAAGGTGTAACGTAGTAGCTGACGCTCTTCAGGGCTCCTACGTGGTTGTTCACCCTGGGGTGAACTTCAGTAAGTAATTGCTGAACGTAGGCGGTACACTCCCCCTAGTCATTGGACAAAATTAAGCCTACTCCTTCTGTCTCCCGAGCGAAGCATGCGCCTGCACAAAGTGGCCCTCGGCCAAAGCAGCTAGGATGGACAGCTCCCCCGCCAAACAAACCCCGGCCGTGATTTCTGCCAAACGGTTGGCCTTACCTGGGCCGAAGCAGCCCATAATCTCCAGGCACTCGCGCTGGGTACCGAGACGGGTACCGCCGCCTACGGAGCCAACGATCAGGTTGGGGAAAGTGCCGGCGGCGTAGAGATCTCCGTCTGCGTTCACCTCCAACCGGACGATACCGACCGCAGCTTCGGCGACGCAGGCCGCATCTTGCCCGCAGGCGATGAAAAGGGCGGCTAATCCGTTCGCGCAGTGTGCCTGAACGCCCAGTGTGCCGGTTTTCAGCGAGCCATAGGCCGCCGCCCGACCGAAGCGCTCCATATTCTCTGGAGTGGACTTGAGCACCGCACACACGACTGCCCGGGGCAGCGTCACCTCAATGGAAACCTTACGGCCACGGACATGCTGAAAGCTCTGGTAGTTGGCCTTCTTATCACCCGAAGCGTTGGATTCGATGTAGAATTCGTTGATGGTTTCACCACATTCTGCCAGGATGAAGCGGCAAATTTGATTGGTACATATCGTAACCATGTTCTGTCCCGCCGCGTCGCCGGTAAAGAATTCGAAGACGAGAGTGACGCTATTGCCCTCCAGGATGGGTTTTACTTGTTTGAACTGTGCATAGCGGGAAGTTTTACCCGTGATGGCGGCGAAATCCTCCAGATGGGCCAGCGTCCAAGCAACGAAGCGTCCGGCAGCGGGCAGGCCTTCCAGCTTGAAGTAAGGTGCCCGTTGTACGCCAGTATCAACTACGCGTGCCGTGGCGCCGCCGCTTTCCGTGATGGCCTTCATCCCCCTAGAATAGGAGGCTACTAGGGCACCTTCGGTAGTGGCCAAGGGAACCATCACTTCCCCATCCATGTCCTCACCACGGATGAACAGCGGACCGGCAAGTCCGACGGGCACGCGGGCCATGCCGATGTAGTTTTCAATGTTTCCGCGCAGATTCTTCGCTTCGGGAAGAGCGGTGCGGCCTTCCAGTTCAGGAAGGTCAAATTCGTGGGCAGTAGTATCGCCTTTAGGTAAGTCCGTAGTAGCGGGAAGTAATGGCATGCAATTAGTATAATGTCAGTTAACTTAACGGCATTAAGGGGGCAGGTGTTGAGCGCCCTGCCCGGCCTTGCTCTTTTGCCCTTCGCTTTGCATCCCGCGCCATCGCCTTATTAAGAAATAGAAATGACCCCGACGCTTGTCTCGAGGTCTGCGCCTTAAAATAATATTCCAACTCAATAGCAATTTGGATATAGCATTCTAACCCCTACCTTTAGCATTTGTTATCCCTAATCGATCGTGCCCGTAAGAATAGCCCAAATTACTGATCTCCACCTGTTACCCCCCGGCGAACTGCTGATGGGTCTGGATGTGAACGCCCGATTGGACAGCGTGCTCGCCCACGCCCTGGCCCGCGAACCCGATGCTATTTTCCTGACCGGCGATTTCTGCGCTATCGAGCCCGATCAGGAAATGTTCCACCAACTTCGTGCCCGGCTCGACCTGCTCCACATACCTTACTACCTGACCCCCGGTAACCACGACGACCGGGAGATGCTCCGCAATGCTTTTTACCTCGATGGCCACAACTACGAACCGATCCGCGGCCTCATACGGGTGAAAGGCCATAATTTCCTATTCCTCGATTCCTCCCCCGGTATGGTAGATGGAGATCAGGTGAAATGGCTGAGTCGTGCCCTGGTTACCTACCCGGACGCCACCATAGTCATGCACCACCCGCCGGTGCCGCTCGGCGTAGCCTTTATGGACAGCAGGTACCCGCTGCGGCAACCAGAAGGATTACTCGCTGCGCTAACCGCCGACAACCACCCCCGTAGAATTTTTTGCGGTCATTTCCACTCCAGCCGTACGGTAAACTGGAAAAACCTGGAAGTGCACCTCTGCCCGCCTACTAGCTTTTTCATCAACCCCGACAACAAAACCTTCGAACAGGAAATGCTACCACCCGGCTACCTGATGCTGGAGTGGCCAAAGGAAGGTGGGTTTCGGGTGATCCCCTACTATGTGCCCCAAACTTTGTAATCCATGGGTTATTTATACGGCGTCCCTTAATTCCCTTCGGTGGTCACGATAAGTTCATCTCACAAGAGTTGAACGGAGGTAAAACAACATTTAACAAAATGCGAGACAAGAGATTCCGTAAAACAGTTAATCTGAGAACGAACGCACATATATCTGCACCAATTTTTGTTGAGGCACGCCCGCATAATAAAGCATAACGATAAGGACAAAAACAAGCTGGGTAAACACCACACCATGTTGCAGGTAGCGGCGGGAAGAAGTCGTCACACTATCGTCGAGTACCCGAAACCCTCCGGCAGTTTTCCTTATGCGTCGCGCGAGCTCATGCCCTTCCATAAGCAGGTAATTTTCACGGTAGCCACCGCAGTCGAGAAAGTGTTTACGGCTTACGAATAACGACTGGTCCCCGAAGCGAAAGGTGCTAATACTAAGCTTACTCATGCGGCCGTACAGCCGTAGCCACCGGCTTTCATTTTCCCGATCAAAGCGGATGGAAAAGCAGCACGGAAAGCCATTATGGGCGGCGGTGCGCAGGTGCAAAGAAAGGTTTGGGGGGGGCTGGGTATCAGCGTGAAGGAAGTAAAACCAATCTCCGGTCGCCGCTCGTGCTCCAGCATTGAGTTGCCGCGCTCGCCCCGCCGGGGAGGTAACAACTTTGGCGCCGAAGGAGCGAGCGATCGCCGGAGTTCCGTCGGTACTACCGCCGTCCACTACGATAATTTCAAAACCCTTTATCGGCAATGCACCTAGCGTAATTGGCAAGTGTTCCGCCTCATTTAGCGTCGGGATGATAATGGAGCACCAGCTATTCAAAGCGATAAATTGTAGTGCTTTCATACACCTCCCCCGGTCGCAGTTCGGTAGACGGGAAGTTCGGCTGGTTCGGCGAATCGGGAAAGTGCTGAGTCTCTAGGCAGATGGCACCGTAAGGAAGTACCGGCTTTCCGTCCCGCTCGGTAAATTGTCCTTCCACAAAGTTAGCGGTGAATACCTGAACGCCCGGCTCCGTAGTAAACGCCCGCAGCTTACGTCCGCTCACCGGGTCGGTCAGTATGGCAAATTCCCGGAGGTCTCCCACTTCCCCGTCGATTACCCAGGTATGGTCGTAGCCGTTAGCAGTTTTGATCTGCGGGTGGTTTGCACGTACGTCCTGGCCCACCGGTTTGGCTGCGGTAAAGTCGAAGGGGGTACCGGCAACAGTTTCCAGATAGCCTAGAGGAATGGAAGTTTCGTCTACCGGAATATAATGAGACGCCTTAAGCTCCAGCAACAGCCCTTCTACCGTAGGCGCGTCGCTGATGTTGAAATAAGCGTGATTGGTTAGGTTGACGACCGTTGGCTCGGTCGTCGTTGCCCGGTATTGGATTTTTAGCTCGTTGTCACTCGTCCAACTAAAGGTGACGTCCACGCTCAGTTTGCCGGGGAAGCCCTGGTCGCCGTCTTCACTCTCCAGGGAGAAAGTGACTTCCGCTCCATTATCATCGTTAGAATGACTGCTTCGCCATAACTTCTTATCGAAAGTTTCGACGCCGCCGTGGAGGCAGTTAGGCCCGTTATTGATGGGTAATTGATAAGTCTTACCGTCCAGTGAAAATTCTCCCTTAGCGATCCGGTTGCCGTAGCGGCCGATGGTGGCGCCGTAGTAAGGTTGGTTGCTAAGATAGCCGGTTAGATTATTGAAGCCTAGTACCATTTCCTTGCCATTTATTTTTAAGGAGGTTATGGTTGCGCCGTAGTTAGATAGAGTTGCGGTGTTACCATGAGTGTTGGTTAGGATAAATTGTTGGGCTTCGCCTTGAGGGGTTTTGCCCCAGGGTTTTGTTGATGTTTCAGACATATTAATTGCTTGGTGGGGCTAAAGTAAGAGCTAGAAATCTTTTGGTCTACCGCGCGTTACTTAATCCCTTCGCGATGTGATTTATCTCACGGAGTTCCGTGAAGTTGTACGCAGAGCTACCCGCAGGATAATTGGCGGAAAAATAATTTGACTTTACGCTCAGAATGAAAAGGCTCTATTCCAATCTCCATGCAGCCTCGTCATCTGCCGGACTGGGCAATCTACTCTCAAGCCATAGTTTCGTGAAATCGGCCGTGAAGTGACCCTGGGTATTTTCAATAATCTATGATAGGTATGCTGGTGGTCCACCGTTCAGATTAAGAGGGTGGGAAGAGAAACTGGATAAAGGGCTGTTTCCAATCGTTCGTTTAGTGGCAGATAATTCAGCACACAACCCAATTCTTGAACCACGTGCCATGCAAGCGGACGCTCGATAAGAACCTGAAGCTTGGCCCACCATTTCCCTTCGCTGATTCCGTAGGATATGGTGTCTTCGGTAGCGGGTATTCTCCTTAAAAAGAACATCGACGCTGAAAATTGATCTTTTTCCGTCGCCTACTAAAAATCATCAGCCTCAGCAAACCCACCCTGCTCCTGAATACCCTTATACCGGGCCCAAGCGGATTGTACCAGCGCGATGGTCAGGTCGTCGAGGAAGACGTGATCTATGTGAGCGACATCGGTGAGGCTGTCTCCAGGATCGAAGGCTTGAGGAATGGCGCGAGTCTGGGCGCGGCCTTCGGAGGTGGCTTCGCTGCGCGGGCCCTCGGCAGGTGCGGGGAAGATAATGTCTGCACCGCCGAGATCGGCCGCGAGGGCTTGAAGGTGAAGAGAGAGGTTGTTCTGCTCCGCATCACCAGTCATGGTGGTGATATCGGTGT
Source organism: Lewinella sp. (assembly GCA_026421165.1). GTDB lineage: Bacteria > Bacteroidota > Bacteroidia > Chitinophagales > Saprospiraceae > Neolewinella. Next base: position 22,077 of record JAPKCQ010000020.1, read on the forward strand.
GGGCGGCGATTTGTGCGAGGGGTGGATTTTCGAGGCCGAGTTCTTCGAGTACCTTAGACCACAATGCACGAAAAGCACGCAATTTAGCTACGTCGCCGTAGAAAGATGTGCCCACCGTGAAGGCGAACTTAAGGTGCTTATTGGCCAGGGCAACGGGATAGTTCCGTGCCTTGATCTGCACCAGGTACTCGGCTCCTTTGGCGAGGGCGAGGGCCAGCTCGGTATCCGCTTCAGCGATACCGTTGTTAAAACCAGCGGCGTTAACCTGTAGCACGGAGAACTCCGGCATCCAGCGGGAGACAAAGAACAGCAGGCGGATGAGTGGCGGAAAAGGTGGCTCGGACCAGTCGAGCAGCGGGTCAAAATCTACCGATCCGGAGATAGATGACAGGTCAAGCCCCTCCTGCCGAAGGTAGCGGATGAGGTCACGGAAGAGCTCGGCCGGATCCTGGCCGGGGTAACGCAGGGTGCAGTGTAGCGAGATTGCTTTTAGGTCAATACCGTCGAGAAGCTGACGAATGTCTTCCGTATCTGGTTGTTGGTAGAGGCGGAAGAGGAGGGCTTCGGCTCCGGCCTCGACTTCCTCGCGGGCGTAGGCGTTCACTTCATCGTTTTCGCCGGTGGCTACGTAGGCACCGAAGTCCCAGCTAGTAGTACGGGCTTCTTCTCTTTCGCCGGTCTGGTCGCCCAGTACCATCCGGATGCCGGAGGCGAGGTTGGCGTCGTGCTGATCGGGTTCCAGGCCAGCGATCCAGTGATTGGGGGCAGGTGAGAAGGCGGAGGAAGCTGCTGAGGGCATGGGATTGTTTTTATTTGTAGGCTAAATGTAGGGAGAAAAACAACGCCGTCAATTACACCTGGAGGTCGGTTGTACAGAATTCTTCACCTCACGTCAATTACGCCTCTGAGGAACATTTAGAAAACCTTCGCTAAGCTACGGTTTTTCAATGAGGCCCCCGGAGGAGAACATGAAGTACTCCGCAGCAAATTAACTCGTTCACGCAAGAAAAATAGCCCTCATTAGCCAGCAAATCCGACCAACCGTAAATAATCGTTCAGAATCGCCCGGGCTTCGGTCCGACCGGATGCAGCAGGAAAGGCAGGCAAAATACCCGTCGGGGAGCTTAGGCGAAGTTCCTCTTTGCCCAATAGTAAGTTGTTCAGCACATCGAGTTCTTCGTTAGTTGGTGGGACGGATAACTCAACCTCGCTCCATGCTTCATCCGTAAAAGCCTGCAACTCCCAGTTGGTCGTATCGGTGGGATAGTCGAAGCGGATGATAGCCCGGTCCTGAAGCCAGTTATCGATCAGAGTTGGGCGGAGATTTGCCTCCGAATCGAAGAGGCCGTCGTGGCGGTAGATGGTCGCACGCTGGACAATTTCTTCGGCAGCGTAGTGACGGGCTCGCGTGTTTTTGAAGTAGAGGTGGTCGGGGTCGGAGACGAAGTTTTCGCCACGGGCGACCTTACGAGCCGCGGTGTTGCCTTCGCAAGTGAAGAGAAACGACAGCATTAGCAGCAGGGTCAGGTATTTCAGCATAAGTGGTAAATGGTGGGTTTGAGGTTTTGGTTTTCGTTTTCCTCTCCTCCAGCCCCTCTCCTCGGGAGAGAAAAGACGACAAAATATTCGATAGAACGCATTACTTCAACACTTCCTGTATCCCGCGTCCGCGCCAGATAATCGGGAGTAGTGTTGCAGCGTATGCCTAAAAGACTAACCTCACGGCACAACAAAGCGCGAACGCGCCCAGCCACCCTCTCCCACCAAAAGCAGAAAATAAGTGCCGGAAACCAGCCCTTCGACGTTGACCGTCAGTTCGTTTCCCGAAGCGGACGTGCGCGGCCGAATTTCCACGCCGGAAGCATCGACGATGGTGGTGGTCGTCACCAACCAGGGTGTAGTCACCGTCAGGAAATCGTGGGCGGGATTTGGGCGCACCACGATGTCGTCCGGGCGGATGTTATTGCGCACACGGCTGGGGATACAATCGATCGACTCGGTATTAGCGCGGCTGTTAAACACGCCCGAATCTGCGTACCACTCCTGCCATTCTCCGCCGGAGGTCGTTTGCCAGTCGGTAAGCAGAAAAGTGTTGGTACCGTCGGGTGTACCTTTTACACGACAGGTGAGCAAGGCTTTTTCATCGTTGCTCCAGGTCAGCGGAACACCGTCATCCAGAATTTCGGGTTCATTGCCCGAACAGGAAGGGCGGATGAAGTAGGCAAAATCATCCTCACTCACCTCTCCAAATACCATAGCCAGACCGGAAGGGTCAACGCAAACGGCCGTCCTTTCCTCACAGGCAATACCACGCGGATCAGTGAGGCCGGCGCCACGCATCCGGGCCAGAAAAACGAGGTGGCGGCCCCGCCGGTCGGGGTCGTCGTAGTGGGTGTCGGTCACCACATCTTCGAGAAAAGGCAGGTCAAGAAACCTGTCGGATTCGATGGTCACGCGCTCATCGAAAGGGTTGGCCAGAGCTGCGGCGGAGCGGATGGTTCCGTTGGTAGCCGCGAAATAATGACCGCCAAGAATGGCCATGCCCGCACTGGTGCCGCCAATGACAATTTTTCGATTGCTGACGGCCTCGCGAATCAGGCTATCCACTGCCGTACCACGCCAGTAATTGACGTAGGTTGCCTGGTTACCACCGGCGAACCAGATGGCTTCGGCCTGCTGGATGGCTTCGTGCACATGGGCTTCATTCGCCGCATTTCCGTTTTCGAAAACAATGGTTTCTACGGAATTTACCATCACGCCGAGTTCGCCGTATAAATAGTCGTTGTAGCCATCGGAGCCACTAGTTCTGAGGACCAGTACGTCGCCGCCGTCGGCCCGTTGCAGGAACCAGCGCATGGCGTTATCGTCTTCGCGCGAGCCTCCCATCAGGCAGGTGCCGCCGGTGGGACTGGTTCGCACGTCTTCCGCGTTGCCCGTGAAGTAGCTGACGTAGTTTTGGGCGCTGACGCCGGTGCAAGGGAGGATTAATAAGAGCAGGGAGAGAAGGGTCGTTTTATTCCAGTTCATCGGTTACTAGTTTCAGCGTTTCGCGGGCTTTAAATAAGGCTCGTCTGCGTGCTAAAACAGTATACTTGAGACTATGTTGATTGTAAATCACATGGTTTTGCAAAGTCATGATATCTGGTGAATCGGAAAGCCATACCCTCAGGCCGGACGCTATGGCTAAATTGATATTCTCCATTGTAAGAGGAAGGAGAAAGTTATTCCAGTAAGTGTTGAAGTCATTATTATTACTGGTGGCGGCGGCGGTTCTACTACTGGGCGTTTGCTTGGCATCGGTAGTGCTGTTCTATTTGTTGAAAATAGTAGGTTTTAGGCCAAGGAAGTTCAACTCGCCAGTCGAATTCTTGCCCGTGGTGATTGCTTGACGGACTGACGGACTTTTCAGTCAGCGGGTCTTGAAATATGCGAGGCTGACTTAAGGACTGACGGACTTTTCAGTCAGCGGGTCTTGAAATATGCAAGGCGGACTTAAGGACTGACGGACTTTTCAGTCAGCGGGTCTTGAA
>JAPKCQ010000197.1 GCA_026421165.1 Lewinella sp.
GGGGAGATGTTTGGAGTGCGTTGCGGACGTTTACCCGTCCGTCCGATCCAAATTCAGGCCGACTCAGTAATTCCGTATTTGGCAAATAGCCGCCCAGCGTCGGGTGTACCTCCACCCGATGAGCGTGAGCTAAAACGACTACCAGCGCAATCCCAAACCCAAGTAAGTAAACGTGCCAGTTCCGGAGGGGCGATGCAGGCCGAACGCTGCCTTCATCCTCTCCTTGCATCCTGCGGCCTCGCCCCCAAAAATAAAGTTCGCCCAGTTTCCAAAGCCCAAAAATTCCGCCGTTAATCAGTAAGGCCGGCGGATAGAACAGCGCAGAAGCCACCGCAACCGCCGCCACACCCCAGGGCCGGTCTCCCCGCAATAAATAGTACCCAAAGGCCAGCAAAAGGGGAATCATGAACGACCTCGCTAGAAACCCAGCGGTAGAATGCAGGCTAAGGTGAACCGCCAGCAAACTACCCGCTACGGCGATGAATATATGCGTGTGACGCCGCAACAAAGCAACGCCAAAACCCACCGTGAGTAGCGAGATAAAGAACGGCCCGCCACGCGAAATAGTAAGCGGCTCAAACACCCGGCCAAACGACCATAAAAGCCAGTAAAAGCCACGGGGCTGGATGGCCGCCGAAGCGTCAGCATAAAAGGTGTCTTTCCAATCTAGCTCAAAATAATCAACGAAAAGCCAGAGATAGTGCTGGACCACATCGTCGTTGAGCCTCAGAGGGCCGGCCAGCATTTCCTGGTAGTAGAACCAGGTGTAAGCCAACGTCGCCACCGTAATAATGAGCCTGTGGCTACTGGATAAGGGCGCGATTATTTTCTTTAGAGAGGGTTCAGACATCCAAACGAAGGTAAGAACAGCGTTCAGAAATAAGAGCTCAGCAAACAGAAATCAACACGTCCTGACTGCTGCGTTCTACTCCATCGGTACGTAAAGATCACCCTTTAACAACCCGCGGCTGATCACAATTTTCTGCACCTCGCTGGTCCCTTCATAAATCTGAGTGATCTTGGCATCCCGCATCAGGCGCTCCACGTGGTATTCCTTCACGAAGCCGTAGCCGCCGTGTACCTGAACGGCCTCGACACTATGCTTCATCGCAACGGAGCTCGCGAAGAGTTTGGCCATCGCACCGGCCTGGTTGTAATCTTTGCCAGCGTCCTTGAGCCATGCGGCGCGGTAGACGAGCATTTTGGCTGCTTCGATGTCGGTAGCCATATCAGCCAACTTGAATGCGATGGCCTGGTGGCGGCTGATGGCTTTACCAAAGGCCTCGCGTTCCTTGCTGTAGGCAGTCGCCAGTTCGTAAGCTCCGCCGGCAATGCCGAGGGCCTGGGCCGCGATGCCGATGCGGCCACCCGCCAGGGTCTTCATCGCGAACTTGAAGCCGAAGCCATCGTCCCCGATCCTATTCTCTTTCGGCACCTTCACGTCGGTGTACATGATGGTGTGGGTATCCGAACTACGGATGCCTAGTTTGTCTTCTTTCGCTCCCACAGTGACGCCTTCCGAGTCCGCTTCGACGATGAGGCAGTTAATGCCGTGGTGGCCTTTTTCAACATTGGTCTGCGCCACAACCATGTGAACGCTACTAGTACCACCGTTGGTAATCCAGTTTTTGGTGCCGTTGAGAAGGTAGTAGTCGCCCATATCAACGGCGGTGGTACGCTGGCTGGTCGCGTCGGAGCCAGCTTCAGGCTCGCTGAGGCAGAAGGCACCAATCCATTCGCCCGTTGCCAATTTACGAAGATACTTGTCTTTTTGCGCGGCCGTACCGTACGCCTCCAGCCCGTAACAAATTAGGCTGTTGTTGACGGACATGATGACGGAGCAGCTGTTGTCTACCTTAGAGATCTCCTCAATGGCAATCACGTAGCTCATGGCGTCCATTCCCCCGCCGCCGTAGTCCGGGCTAACCATCATACCCATAAAACCGAGTTCAGCCATTTGCCGTATCTCATCGGCGGGGTAAGTCATGTGCTTATCGCGTTCAATGACGCCGGGTTTGAGGACGCGCTGAGCGAAATTACGGGCAGCTTCCTGTACCGCTAGTTGTTCCTCGCTTAGGGTAAAATTCATGATCTTTAGCTTTATGGCGAAGTTAGCGAAAATTCGCTTTATTTACTATTATACCGGAGTGAAGGCTTCATATTCTTACGCCCTCCTGACCATAGATACCACTCCAATAGCGGACCTTTGCGGAATGCAACAACTACTAAGCCGCCAACTCGGCCTCCTCCGCGTTCTCGCCTTCATCGAGGGCGTTTCCTTCTTACTAATCCTCTTTGTCACTATGCCACTGAAGTATTTTTTCGATATGCCAGAGCCAAATAAAGCCATCGGTATGGTTCATGGTCTGCTGTTCATCAGCTATTGTCTTCTGGTGCTCGCTGTCGGTATCAGCCGAGAGTGGGGTTGGAAGAAACTCGTACTGGGGCTACTGGCCTCCATTGTTCCTTTTGGGACCTTTTGGGCGGATGTTAAGCTGTTTCGGGAATAAATTAACGTTCTCCATTGCGAGCGCCGGGAGCGAAAGCGGGCGGAGCGGGAAATGCCTTTTCTTTTTCAACACGTTCGAGAAAGGCGTCCATCCCAATCCGCTCCGTCAGCCGCCCGCCCAGGGTAGCACCGACACTCAGCACGCGCTGGTACTCCACCAGGCCGATGCCTTTGGCATAAATTTCGAAGCCGGTAAACTGAGGGCTGATGTCACCCAGTTCATTGTCGCGCTCACTCACCTCGCCGGCAAGGTCGAAGACGATTGCTGAGTAGTTTTCTCCCAGCACATTAATGGAGGTATCTCCTCGAAAGGCGCGATTCAGAGAGACGAAAGTTTGTCTGGCTTCGTTAGCGGGGTTGGTAAAACGGAGCCTGTAGCCATTGGCCACCTCGTTGGTCACATCATTTAAGTAGAAAGGAAAGGCCCGGTCGTATAATAATTCCGTAGCAATGGGAATGGCCATGCCCGAGCTGTCCGTTTGCAGCAACATCAGGTCACGTATGTACGCACCGTCGTTTTTAATCTCCTGGCGGGTTTGTTGGCGGGGACTGAATGTGCCGTCGTACTGGGTTACGCTCAGGTACAGCGCAGTGTCCTGTGCCACGCCGAGATAATAGGCGAACTCCTCGCTGGGGCCGGGCAGGGAGCCTGTATTTTCGTAGACGTAGACCAAACCGGTTTCGGCCAGTTCGCGGGCGGGGAAATAAAAGTCGCGAACGTCGCGACCAGAGTCACAGGAGAAGCAAAAGGAGAATAAGAAGATTAGGGCGAGGCCGCGGGTGCAAAGTAAGGTCATGGAAGCAAAGATAGAGGAAGAGCGCTGTTTCGCCCTGCTACTTATCGATATGGATATTGCACCTGCGTTATCGCTAAAAAAGAGAATCGTGGATTCGCTAAGCGCCTACCTCGTGATTTAGCGGATTTCACCTATCTGCGCGAATTGCGGTCATGCAAATCTGCGAAATCCGCTGTTCAAAATGTACGCCGTTAAGGAACGTCGATTTAATTAGCGACTTCGGACAAAAACTTAATCCGAATAAGCTTAATCTCCTCAATAGTAACGTCCTCCTCTTTAAGGATCTGAAAAGCAATATCAGGATCATCCGTATCAGCGCCCATGAAGTACTCAAAGGTTTCTTCGAGACTGTACTCATCCACTTCGTCCTCGATATAATAGTCGATGTTGAGTTTAGTACCGGAGAGGACGATGGAGACCATTTCTTCCAGTAATTCATCCATAGTGAGTTGGTTACCGGAGGCAATGTCTTCCAGCGGGATCTTGCGGTCCACCGCCTGGATGATGTTAACCTTCTTCTTCGATTTATTGGCCACCTGCTTTACTACGAAGTCGCTCGGACGGTCGATATCGTTGTCCTCCACGTAATTCTCAATCAGCATCAGGAAGGGTGTTGCGTAACGCTTGGCCTTTCCGATAGAAACGCCGTTGATGTTCTTCATCTCCTCCAACGTGACCGGATAACGGGTAGCCATCTCGTGCAAAGACGGATCCTGAAAGATCACGAAGGGTGGCAGATCGAGGCGCTTGGATTCTTTCTTGCGCAGATCTTTGAGAGCCAGCAGCAAGGCTTCATCTAACACCACGGCGCGGGCGTCGTCGGCGGCGCCTTTCATATCCGCAGCAAGCTCTTGCTCGAAGTTATGATCGACGGGAATTTCAAAGCTCGTCGGGTTTTTTAAGAAAGCATGCCCCCGCTCCGTCATTTTGATCGTACCGTAACTCTCGATGTCTTTGCGGACCATATTATTGAGCAGTGCCTGCCGGAAAACAGAACTCCACATCACCTCATCTTCACCCTTTCCGAAACCGAAACCGGTGCGGGTGGTGAAGCGGTAATCATTCATTTGTTTCGTTTCCTTACCGAGTACGAATTCGATCAAGGTTTTAAGCGGATAGTTTTCGTCCAGCTCAATCACGGACTTGAGAGCGGCGACCATTTTGTCTTTTACTTCAAAGCGCTCCTTCGGGTAGCGGCAGCTGTCGCACCGCTTACCGCAGTTCTTGTCCTCATAATCCTCACCGAAATAATGAAGAAGAAAACGACGGCGGCAGGCAGTGGTTTCCGAATAGGCCATCACTTCTTGCATGAGCTGGGCACCCATTTCGCGTTCCATCAGAGGCTTATCGCGGAGGAATTTTTCCAGCTTCAGGATGTCTTTGTAGGCATAGAATGCGATACAATTCCCCCCAAGACCATCACGGCCAGCGCGGCCGGTTTCCTGATAGTAGTTCTCGATCGACTTTGGAATGTCGTAATGAATCACGAAACGGACGTTAGGCTTATCTATGCCCATACCAAAGGCAATGGTAGCGCAGATCACGTCCGTATCTTCCATGAGGAACTGATCCTGGGTGCGGGAACGTGTCTTAGGATCCAGACCAGCGTGATAGGGCAAGGCTTTAACGCCGTTCACGCGCAGGGTCTCGGCAATCTCTTCAGCAGATTTTCGGCTCTGAACATAGATGATACCGCTCTCGCCGGGCATCGTCTGTACCACCTGAATGATCTGCTTAAAGGTATATTCTTTGTTGCCCTTGGGCCGTACTTCGTAGTAGAGGTTGTCCCGGTTGAAGCTAGAAACGAAGGTGGCGTGGTTGTCTCCCATCCGTAAGTTCTTCACGATATCGGACTGCACCTTGGGCGTCGCCGTCGCGGTAAGGGCGATGATAGGAATCTGGTGACCTATCTCATCGAGCATTTCCCGAATACGGCGGTATTCCGGGCGGAAATCGTGGCCCCACTCTGAAATACAGTGCGCTTCATCAATAGCGACGAAAGAGATGTTGGACTCGCGAAAGAACTCGATGTTCTCCTCCTTGGTTAGTGTCTCTGGCGCGACGAACAGCAGCTTAGTATCTCCGCTCGTGATGTCTTCCTTTACCTGCCGCATCTGTGTTTTAGATAGGGAGGAATTGAGGAAGTGAGCCACGGAGTCTTTTTCTCCGTAAGAGCGGATGCTGTCCACTTGGTTCTTCATCAGGGCAATGAGGGGAGAGATCACCAGGGCGCAACCGTCCATCATTAGCCCCGGAAGTTGATAACACATACTTTTGCCTCCGCCGGTGGGCATAATGACAAAAGTATCGCGTCCTTCGAACAGCGCTTCTATGATGGCTTTCTGGTTACCCTTGAAGGTATTAAAACCAAAATGGTCAATTAATGCCTGATCTATTTGACTGGCTACTGGTTTTGCGGTCATTTTATCTTCGCTTTGCTCCGAGTATTGTTTGTACTGAAGTTGCCGAATAAACTTCTCGAAAGCCATCTGGCTCCAGGAAATCGGCATCGGATTGTTTTAAACTCAGGACGATACCTTTGTGGTACCGCCGGATGAAAGATTTGTTAAAATACTAAATGGGCGAAGTATAGGCGATTAGAAACAGCCCTAGAGCTAATCCAGTTGTTAAAATAGGGGTTTAAAGTGAGAATTCTTCTACTTTGGACCACGAAAATTTTCCGAAGTCCTTACCCGCAAAACAGAGGGCTTTGCTAACGGCACTCAAAAATACACTTTTACGTGAAAAATACAAGTCAAATTATCCGTGTTGCCCGCAATACGCTACAAATTGAGGCGCAAACATTGCTTTCACTGGTCGATACCATTGGAAAAGATTTCGTAACCTGCGTTAATGTAATAAACGAAGGCCACGGAAGGCTAGTGGTAAGCGGGATCGGAAAAACGGCAATCGTAGCTAAAAAGATTGTGGCGACGCTGAACTCTACCGGCACACCGGCTCTTTTTTTACACGCCGCCGATGCAATCCACGGCGATATCGGGATGGTCAGGCCCGAAGACATCGTTCTTTGTATCAGCAAAAGCGGCGAGACGACCGAGTTAAAAATGCTGGCACTCCTCGTTCGTCAGTCCGGAAATCCGCTGATCGCTATGGTCAGCAGGAAAGACTGCAGTCTGGCGCAACATGCCGATCATATTTTGCTCACCCCAGTTGCCCGCGAAGCGGACCCCAACGACCTCGCCCCAACGGCCAGCACCACCGCCCAGATGGCGATGGGAGATGCCCTGGCCACGGCTTTACTGGCCCTCCGCGGTTTTGAGCCAGAAGATTTTGCCCGTTTCCATCCCGGTGGTTCGCTGGGCAAGCAACTTTACCTTAAAGTCTCTGACCTCTACGTCAATAATCAGACACCGGCAGTGAATACCACCAGCCCGCTGCGCGAGATTCTGTTAGAAATGACGAGTAAGCGCCTCGGGGCTACGGCTGTTCTTTTCCCCGGCTCCCGCCTACTTGCCGGTATCATTACCGACGGGGACCTCCGTCGGATGCTCAACGGCAACCCTGACTTAGAGCTGCTTACAGCTGCCGAAATAATGTCCACAGATCCTAAAACAGTCGATCACGGAACCCTAGCCATCAAGGCCCTCGAAATACTGCGGGCCAACAACATCAGCCAGCTGGTGGTGACCGGGCGGGTGGGAGAATACCTAGGATTTGTGCATTTACATGACCTTATTCGAGAAGGTTTGGTTTAAAGGCGCGAACGCCGGTGCAAAGGGAGGCTTTTGAAAAGCAAAGAAACCATTGTCCCAACCACGGTAATGACCGTTCACTGCACCTGCGGCCTCACCCAGAAATACCTGCAACCTCTACCCCATTACATTGGTTATTACCTTTGCACTCAATAAACCTATGGTAAAAATAGCCGACATCGAACTCGGGGAATTCCCCCTCCTGCTCGCCCCAATGGAGGACGTGAGCGATCCCCCCTTCCGCGCCCTCTGTAAGGAGCAGGGCTGCGACATGATGTACACCGAGTTCATCAGCGTCGAGGGCCTTATCCGGGACGCGTCAAAAAGCGTCGAAAAGCTTGACATCTACGATTACGAACGCCCCATCGGTATTCAAATCTTCGGTGCCAACATCGAAAGTATGGTCAAAGCCGCCGACATCGTCGAGCGCGCGCAACCCGAACTACTCGACATCAACTTCGGCTGCCCCGTAAAGAAAGTCACCTGCAAAGGTGCCGGTGCTGGCATTCTTCAGGATATCCCGAAGATGGTCGAACTCACCAAGGCCATCGTTGACCGCACCAACTTGCCGGTAACCGTCAAAACCCGCCTCGGCTGGGACAACAACACCAAGTACATCGAGGAAGTCGCTGAACGCCTGCAAGACATCGGCATCAAAGCCCTCTCCATCCACGGCCGTACCCGGCAACAGATGTACAAAGGTGAGGCTGATTGGACGCTGATCGGCGCCATCAAAAACAACCCGCGCATCAATATCCCGATCTTTGGCAACGGAGATATTGACTCTCCGCAAAAAGCCGAAGCTTACCGCAACCGCTACGGTGTGGATGGCATCATGATCGGCCGCGCCGCCATCGGTAACCCCTGGATCTTCCGCGAGATCAAGCACTACTTCGCCACCGGCGAAATCCTACCACCGCCTAACATCGACGAGCGCGTCGACGCCGCCCGCGATCACCTCCGCCGCAGCATCGACTGGAAGGGTCCAAAACTCGGAATTTTGGAAATGCGCCGCCACTACACCAACTACTTCCGTGGCCTGCCCGGCGTGAAGGAATACCGTAAAACCCTGGTTTCTGAGTACGAGCAGGAGACGCTTTTTGGCGTGCTTGAGGACATGCGTGGGATTTATGCTGGAGTGGATACGCTGTTGGTGTAGGGAATAAAAATATCCATTTTTTTTATTCTTCCCTGCTGTCTCAAAACGTAACGTAGTCCCTTTTGAAGAAATAGGAAATGAGGCCCGGCAATTAATTTTACACTGTACTGTACTATCGTCGGGCGCACAAGGTGATTTTGTGCTCGCGAAGCGGGCGCGACCAGTAGGGGCGATCCCTCGCGGTCGCCCGTACTGAGCCACGTTTGCCACTACGT
>JAPKCQ010000198.1 GCA_026421165.1 Lewinella sp.
TGGAACCCAAGGAAAAAAGCTAAAGCTCCAGGGGGATGGACCAGAGCTTATCCGGATGCAAAATTTGAAGTTGTGAATTCAGATAATTACTCTGAGTGGCTGAAATAAAATGCAGTTAGCATCAAGGGTCAAAGCCCGCCCGAACGTAATGAGGACTACCGGTGATCTTGTGTCGGATGAAGCCACCACTCCACGATCCAGCCATGTAGGCTGGCGCGGGATGCAGCTAAGGACTCGGCTTCGTGGAAGTTGGATGGGATACCGTAGTGGCGTATCCGTCTGAACCTGAGCGGGAGAATACGGCGCCCCTGAGTTCAGCACTGTACGAGCTACATCAAGCCGCCCGGCCATGTTTTTATCTCCGGGTGAGTGTCTTCGGGTGGTTTATAGTTGACTTTTTCGTATCATCGTTTTTGGAAGGCTGCCTTCGCACGTTACGTGAAAAAAACGCGAATATGAACTGCATTAGGGCTTAACTTAAGTTGCCGCGTTGCGTAACTACATTTATTGTAGCAAATAATTATTCATTACCATGGAAATAAAAAAAGGCTTACTAGCGATAATAACTGTTGCAGTTGTATCCTGTTTGTTGCATAACTGTAAAGGGACAGAAGATCTAAATTCTGCAGATGTAGTCATTTATGGAGGTACTTCGGCGGGTATAAGCGCTGCCATTCAGGCCGCAAGACTTGAAAAATCCGTACTAATTATCGAGCCAACCAGACGTTTGGGAGGACTAACAACGGGTGGACTTGGGCAGACGGATATTGGCAATAAGCAGGCTATTGGAGGAATTTCACGTGAGTTTTACAGGAATATCAATCTGTATTATAATGATTCTACAAATTGGGTATGGCAACTCAAGTCCGAGTATAAGGACGGAGGCCAGACGCGTTCAGGTAAAAACGAAGATACGATGTGGTCATTCGAGCCCTCGGCTGCTTTAAATGTTTATCACGATATGCTCAGTAATCTTAACATTAGAATAGTCTATAATAAACGGCTTAATAGAACAACAGGTGTCTCGAAAACCTCTAACACCATTAAGTCAATTTCAATGGAGTCAGGCGACACCTACTTTGGAAAAGTCTTTATTGACGCAACTTATGAGGGCGATCTCATGGCGGCTGCGGGAATTTCTTATACAGTTGGAAGAGAATCTAATTCCCAATATGGAGAATCATTAAACGGTGTTCAACTCAACGATTTTGGTACAACACTACAAGAGACAGTTTCTAATAATAGTACATACCATAACTTTATCGAAAGTGTTGATCCGTACATTGTAAAAGGTGATTCCTCAAGTGGGTTACTACCTTTTATTGCTGAAGGTGATTCTGGAACTGAGGGACAGGGTGATAAGGGGGTACAGGCATATTGCTTCAGAATGACTTTGACCAATCATCCCGAGAATAAAATACTATTTAAGAAACCAGAAAATTATAATGAATTGGATTATGAACTCCTGTTCCGTAATTATGAAGCAGCAAAGGGGCCGATAGAAGAAATGTACTCCTACGGGGATTCTCTAGTCCCTTGGATCAACGCAGCAATGCCCAACCGAAAAACTGACACGAACAATCAAAAAGGATTTTCAACCGATTTCATCGGACAAAATTGGGAGTATCCTGAAGCTTCCTATGAAGAACGCGAAAAGATTATAGAACGTCATCGCGGGTACCAGCAAGGATTAATGTGGACATTAGCATATCATCCGCGTATTCCGGAAAAGGTAAGAAACAAGGTGTCGCAATGGGGGACATGCAAAGATGAATATGAACGTGAAGATGGATGGCAACAACAACTATACGTAAGAGAAGCACGCCGTATGATTAGTGGTTATGTGATGAGTCAGAAAAACTGTGAGGGAATCGTAACCGTCGACGATCCAATTGGAATGGCTGCATACGGTATGGATTCTCATCATATTAAACGTTATGTAAATTCTAAAGGATACGTATCTAATGAGGGCAATGTAGAAGCATACGTTAAAGCTCCTTTCCCAATTAGTTACCGTTCAATTGTACCAAAAAAAGAAGAATGCTCTAATTTAATTGTTCCTATCTGTCTGAGCGCAACACATATCGCATTTGGATCGATCCGTATGGAACCTGTATTCATGGTTTTAGGCCAAAGTTCAGGCGCTATTGCCAGCTTAGTAATTGAAGAAAACAAAGCGGTTCAAGATCTTGAGTACAGTAAGATCAGAGAAGTATTAATTGCAGGAGACCAAGTTCTAGAATGAAAGGTAGTGACGGCGTCCCTCAAGGAGCAAGGGGCGAAGAGCAGGTCAAAATATTACTCCTCCATAACCCGGCGCACCCGCTCCTCAATAACCTTCTCCACCCAACGTAAATACTGCTTTCCACTAGGATGCAAATTATCCGGAGCCACCAGCTCGGGATCATCGATTCCCTCCTGAGAAATAGGCGTAATATTGAGGAATGGAATACTGTAACCGTCGGTAATTTCTTGAGCGGCGGCGTTGAACCGTCGTATCTCTTCGGAGATGTCCGGGTTTCCTGCTCCGAAGCCAGTGAAGGCGTAATCTGGGGTAGAAACGACAAAAACCTTGTTCCGGTCGTCACCCGCAAAGGTGATGGCGCGGTTGAGTAATTGCTCAAAATCGGTGCGGTATTCGACTAGGGAAAGCCCATCGAACTGGTTGTTGACACCGATGAGGAGAGAGACCAGGTCGTACTCCTCACGCAGGTCAGCGCGGTCGCTGATGCCGTTGATGAGGTCGCGGGTGGTCCAGCCTTTGGTGGCTACGATGTCGGGCTCGGTGGTGTAGGATTTTCCGTCGGTGCCGGTTTTCGCAAGTGCGTCGGCCAGTAGTGCTGGCCAGCTTTCGGCAGCGGTTACAGAGGTGCCGATCGTGTAGCTGTCTCCGAGGGCTAGGTAGGCGATGGTGTCGGTGGTGGGGCTGGTATTCGTGTGGTCCATGGGCATAAAGTCATCGTCGTCGTTGTAGGCGAAGATAAGGTGGGATGGGGAGAGTAGGATTTACAGTCGTTTCATTTGGTACGGTTGGCTTTTATTTTTTGTAGGAGGCGTGCCCTTTTAGCTGCGTAAACACCTGACGGTTAAGTTTCAACTATGCCGGATAGGCCGACTTATTCGACATGGTATCCGAAGGTAATCGCCGACGACAGACCGGCGTCATCTCTACTATTTCGAGGCAACTCAATATTGGTTGATTCAACAAAGCTTAAATAAGTTGAGCGCCAAATCCATAACTTCACCCCAAATTCTAACGCATTGAACCAACTTCTCCGCTACCTCCTTTGCGCCTTAATCCCCTTACTCTGCACCTGCGACCGCGCCCAAAAAACGCTATTCCAGGAGCGCATTGACACCGGTATAACCAGCACCAACCAGCTACAGGAATCCGAGGGTTTTAACATAGTAGAGTACCTCTATTACTACAACGGCGGCGGCGTGGCGGCCACCGACATCAGCGGCGACGGACTGCCCGATCTCTACTTCACCAACAACCAGGGCCCCAATAAATACTATATCAACGAAGGCAATTTCAAGTTCCGCGATGCAACGGAGCAGGGCGGGGTCGCAGGTGCAGGCGATTGGTCTACCGGGATCAGTGTCGTGGACGTGAACAACGACGGCCGGATGGACCTATACGTATGCAACGTATCCGGCTACAAAGGCCTAACCGGACGCAACGAACTATTCCTCCAAAACCAAGACGGTACCTTCACCGAAGCTGCCAACGCCTACGGCCTCGACTTCCCCGGCTTCAACACCCAAGCCTACTGGTTCGACTACGACCTCGATGGCGACCTCGACCTCTACCTCGCCCGCCACTCCGTTCACAACGATGCCACCTACGGAACCGCCCAAGGACGCTACATTCCAGACTCCCTCGCTGGAGATAAACTCCTCCGAAACGATGTAATCTCTGCCACACCTACCACGTCTTCCCTCTCCCTAAAAGAGGGGCCGGGGGAGAGGGCCTTCACCGAAGTAACCAAGTCAGCAAATATCCTATCCTCAAAAATAGCCTACACCCTATCAGTAGCAATCGCCGATTTCGACGCCGACGGCTACCCCGACATCTACGTCTGCAACGACTTCTCCGAAAATGACTACTACTACCTCAACAACCAAGACGGAACCTTCACCGAAGCCATCGACTCCCTAACCGGACACACCACCAACTTCAGCATGGGCTCCGACGTAGCGGACTTCGACGCCGATGGACTTCCCGACCTCTTCAGCCTCGATATGCGACCCGGCAACGAAGAAATTCTAAAAGCAACCATGAGCTCCGACGCCTGGAACGTCTACCAACTAAAACGAAAACTAGGCTACCACCACCAACTACCCCACAACGCCCTGCAGTGGAACCGTGGCGGCGGAAACTTCTCCGAAATCGCCGAAATGACCGGCCTCGCCGCCACCGACTGGAGCTGGAGCTGCCTCGTCGAAGACTTCGACCGCGACGGCAAACAAGACGTATTCATCGCCAACGGCATCGAACGACGACCAAACTCGCTAGATTACCTCAAGTTCATCAGCTCCCGTCTCGCCCGCTCCGCCTCCAACCTCGAAGTCATCGCCAATATGCCCGACGGCCACGTACCCAACCAGGCCTTCCGCATGATCGGAGAATGGGCCTTCGAGGAAACCGGCGAAGCATGGGGACTCAACTATACCGGCAGCTCCACCGGCGCCGCTACCGCTGACTTTGACCAGGACGGAGACCTCGACCTAGTCCTCAATAACCTTAACGCTCCGGCTAAAATTTACGAAAATACTGTCCTCACCCTGGGCGATCTAACGAAGGAAGAACTAGAACTAGCCCGCTTAGAAATTACAGTAAAGCCCGGTCGCTGGAGCCCCCAGCGCGGGTTCCAATCTCAGTCCGAAGGTGATTATCCATCGCTCTCCGCAAAGCCGTCGGCCGAAGACCCACCGCTTTTTACCGTCCAAACAACCGGCATCACCCACACAATGAAGATGGGCAAGCTCTTCGACCGTGACCCACTAGCGCCCTACGCTCCCTCTCCGGTAAATTACCCGCTCCTATTTCTGGAAAACGGTGACTACGCCATTGTTACCAACACCGCCGGCAACCAGTTTAGGGCCTACCGCTGGAACGGTCAGTCACTGCAAGAAGGCGAGGAACTCTCACCCAGCGTTCTTCTCCAGCTCCAACGGGAAAATGACCCCTCCCGGATGCCGCTAAAGGTGCTACTGCCGCAAGACCAGGAAACCATCTACGCCCGAACTTTCAGTACCATCCTCCAGCAAATGAGTGGCGGTTCCACAGACGCCGTTACCGAACAAACGGGGATGTGGCAAAGCCTCGGTCAACTCAAGGGAAAGGGTGGGGCGGGTACTACGCTTCTGGCCGGTAACTGGGGTCTGAACTCCGTACTCGGTACCCCAAGCCCAGAGGAACCTCTCCGCCTCTACTCCGAAGATGTAGACGGCAACGGAAATCTGGAAACGCTGCTCACTTACGTTCGCCAGGGCCGCGAAATTACCGTCGTCGATAAGGACGAACTCACCAGCTCCATCCCTTCCCTCAAGCGCAACCAACTCAACTATACCGACTACGCAGCCAAAGCATTCACCGAGCTCTTCCCGAACCTGAAGAACCCACCCCAGACCGTTTCTACCTTGGAACACCTTCGCCTTACCCGCCGGAACGGTAGTAATTGGACGGCCGAACCGCTGCCCCGGACGGCCCAGATCACGACGCTTAACTGTGCCCTGGAGATACCTCAGGGGATTTTGTTGGGCGGTAATAAAATGGAGGTCCAGCCAAGAATCGGTCGTCAGGATGCAGCAGCACTTCAACTACTTAGGCCTGACGGCACCGTTGGGTTTGTCGACTTGGGTGGAGAGCGGAACCGGCTGGAAGTTCGGCAGTTGGTACGGTTGGACGATGGCCACGTTTTGGTGCTGGTGGCTGGGGGGGAGCACTTGATACTAGATATTTAACGCGAATCAAGCGCTAAAAGACCAAGTACGGACGCTCGGAGGACAATTTAAGGACCTCGGAGCGTTGCGATCGTAGGAATTGCGAAGCAATTTCGTCGATCGTAATCTCCGGGCGCTCGGTCTCCCTGTTTTAGCTTTTGACCCGTGTCTCTAGTGCACGCGCCTGAAAATTTACCAATTAACGCACAGCAGCTCGCAACCGTTGCACCTCTCCAACTTCCCGCCGCAACTTCCGCCCACTACCCAGCGGAACCGTTAGCCCCGCAGCCATCATCCCGTCGGGCTGAACGATGGGGCCGAGCTTAAAACTTAGGTCATCTGAAATGTCAAACTCCTGTAGATGCGCGTCGGTGTAGGCTTCTACGGCCTGCAGTAAATAGACCACGAAAATACCGATGTAGGCCGTCTGCCGGGCCTTGTCCGCATTGGCGCGGGCGCTGAGCAGGGCACCGTTGCTAACCTGATCAACGGGAAAGGCATCTTCAATCGCTACGCAGTCGTCTCCCTGGCCAACGCAGCGATTTTCTAGTGCGGTAGTAAAGCGTCGGTAGCTCGTCTGGTTGAAATCAGCGTAGGCGACCATGCCCAGCAGCCCACTGTACACCAGTGGCACCTTCCACCAGCGCTTATTGTACACCTGCCCACCACCGGGGATGGCAGCCCACCGCAGAGCTTTACGTGGGGTTTTTTGTAGCTCATCCAGCGTCGGCAGCGTATCAACGGCCACCACGGCGGCAGTGTCGACTTTTACCGGACCAGTAGCTTGAGCAGGCGCGGCCGCAGGTGCAAGGAAAAGGATGAAGAGCAGTCCGGAGGACATCGCTGTCCTCGCATTAGCGAGCCTGGAGACGAAGTGGGTAAGGATAATGTCGGTCATGTTAGTAAGGACACGTTACCGTCCGTAATCGTGAGTGATGCCTGGTAATTTAACGGTCTGATAACGGGTGTTTTAGCTTCGGATTTTTGTTGGTAGCAGATGGATTCGTTTGGTTTCGCCACTCCTCACCCATTTGCTACCAATAAGAATCCGAAGCTGCCCCTTATTCTACGTATTTGTAGAAGCTTTCAAGCTCCTCCTGGTTTGCAAACTTAAGCGTAATGCTACCGGATTTGGCCATCTTGCCGTCTAATTTAACCTGCACTTGCTTCGTGCCGAAAAAGTCCTGAAAAGCCACCTTAACGGTCTTTAAATCTTCGTTTTCTGGCTGGCGGACGGGGCGGGAAGTCTTTTTCTTTTTATAGTTCTTAGCTTCTTCCTCGATCTTGCGAACGTTCCAGCTATCGCCTTTGGTAAGGATTTCCTTAAGGAACATCTCCTGCAGAGCAATGTCCTTGATGCCGAAGAAGGTCTTCGCTACGCCGATGCTGATCTTCTTCTCCCGGATGGCCTGTTGTACCTTCGGTGAGGTCTTCAAAATGCCAAGGTAATTGGCAACGGTAGGCCGGCCTTTGCCAACGCGCGTTGCCAGGTCTTCCTGCGTAAGTTTGAAGTCTTCGGACAGCCGGTAGTAGGAGTAAGCGACTTCCATCGGGTTTAAGTCTTCCCGCTGGATGTTCTCGATCAGTGCCATCTCCAGCAACTCCTGATCGTTGGGTGTGCGGATGAAGGCAGGGACTTCGGTAAGCCCGGCCAGTTGGCTCGCCCGGAAACGCCGCTCACCGCTAATAATCTGATATGTACCATCGCCCATATGGCGCACAGTCATCGGCTGGATGATACCGTGTACTTTGATGGATGCTGAGAGCTCTTTTAGCGCTTCCTCTTCAAATTCTTTACGCGGTTGGTCGGGGTTGGCCGCAATCTTGGTGACCGATAGGAAGGCAAAGTCTTTGCTTAACGCGGCGATGGTCTCCTCTGGAGCTTCCAGTATGGCTTTGTTCAGATTCTTCTCTTCTTTACTGTCCAACCGCTTACCGCCGAAGAGCGCGTCGAGGCCGGAGCCGAGTTTAGCCTTACTTGCTTTCTTTGGTACGGGTCTTGCCTTAGCCATATCGCTTCTTCAATTTTAGATGGTCGGCAAAGATAGCGAACCCGGCGAAAGGAAAAACAACCTCCGCCGGAACGTTTTCATAACCTCCAGTATAAAGCCTTTGAGAGTAATACCCTGAGGGTATTCGTAGGGCTGCTTCCGGGAAATGTACTCATTCTTCTCGGAGGCGGCTCTTTTCCGGTCTAGCCCCCCCAGGACGAGTATTCACAGTTGCAAAGCAATACAAGGCGAATAAACTTAGTCAGTTTGTAGGTCAGGACTGTGTTCAGACGGCCAAAAATAGACTCGTAGTGAACGCCTGGATGAAAAAATAAATTTACCACAGCAGCCTTTTTTGATTCGGGGAGTTGCGGAGATACCTACGGTCGTTGCCTTATTTTTTCATCTAGTGGTCTGTCAATATTGAATTTGTGGGTAAGGTGCTGATGAA
>JAPKCQ010000199.1 GCA_026421165.1 Lewinella sp.
CGTCGTTCGAGTTGTTCCTGGTCCGGCAGTTGATAATCAGAGGGTTCGCCTGCGGAACAGTAAGGATGCAATTTTCACTTGCGCATCCGTTAGCATCGGAAGCGGAAAAGGTGTAATCTTCGGCGGGAAGGCCGGCAAGGTCAAACGATGCTCCGTTAACGTCAATTGCACCTGCGTCCGCGCCCGAATATGTAAGCTGGTAAGGCTTATTTTCCTGACTGAAGGTGAGCTGGACGGTGCCATCAGTTGTCATCGGCCCCGAAGTACCCTGAACCAGGCTACAGCCGATCTGGAAAGGTAGGCATACGAAAACCTCAGGGGTAACATCATCAGGTCCTGCCGGGATAGCACCAGAGCAACCGGATAGCGTAGGAATTGTAGGCTCTTTATAATCATAGCCAAGCGGGATACCGTTTAGATCATAGCCGAGATCGTCGTTCTGCGGTCCGAAACCGTTGAAAGGCAGGTCTAACCTAATGGTATTTACCGGTATGGGAAGCACGCCAGTACGCATGATGCTAATTTCTGACTCAACGCTTACCTGGCCACCGTTTGGATCCGGGTGCTCGATGCAAGAGTTGACCATAATAAGCTCAAGAGTGACGCACTCAGCGTGCCCTGTTGAAGGTAGGCACACCGAGGTGGCAACTAAGAAGAAGAGGCCGGCCGAACGGACTATTGCAAAAATCATCTGAGGGGTGTGTGGCGGTTTATGTTCTTTTGAGGGACTAAATTCTAAGGGAATAATCAACAGGTAAACGCGGCTAGTTCTTTTTTCTTGGGCTAACTGCCCTTAATTTTTTTTTAAAAGCACCCGTACGAAAGTAGCTGCCGCTTAACCAGAGCGCTTCGACTACGCCCAAGGCAAGTGGAGGGCCGAGGCGCAAGTTCTATACGGTGATTATTTTTGACTTCGTACATACGCAAGGTAAGCAAAAGCACATAAGAAACCGTACCATCCCCAAAAGCGGAAAAAACGGTACTAAACAACACCTAAATACATAGACTTTTTAGCTCGTTCCGCAGAAAGCACTTTATGTTTAACCGAGAGCATCATTTTGGTATTGGGCTAGAAGCTTAAAAAGATTACAGTCTTAACAATCGATCAAAACGTTTTTTGACAAGTCTAAGAATTCAGGCTTTACGCAGGGTTCTTACTTTAGGTAAGAAAGTCGTACCGCATGGGTTTGTTCACCGCGTAGTCATCCATAATACGAAAAAGGGTACCTTCTTCCAACCTCAGTCTGTTCCAAGCCGTTAAGTCGGTATGAAAAACCTACAAAATATCTCCGCTTACATCACCGGCGGAACCAAAGGCATTGGCTACGCGGTTGCCGAATCTCTCATGGCCGAAGGTGCCAACGTAACCATTACCAGCCGCAGTCAGCAGTCTGCCGAAGAGGCCGCTGAACAACTCAACAAAAAAGGGCTACTTGGAAAAGCCCTGGGCGTTGAGGCTGATGTACGGGACATGAAAAGCCAACAAGAGGCCGTTACGCTCGGTGTAAAAGCGTTCGGCAAAGTCAACGTTATCGTTGCTAACGCCGGAGTCGGGCACTTTGCTTCCATCCAGGAATTAACGGCTGAAGAATGGCAGGAGACGATTGACGTTAACCTGACGGGCGTCTTCAATTCCGTCAAAGCTGGGCTTGATCAACTCATTGAGCACAAAGGCTACCTCCTTACGATTGCCAGCCTGGCGGGTACAAATTTCTTCGCCACAGGCTCCGCCTACAACGCTTCCAAGTTCGGCCTCGTCGGCTTTACCCAGGCGGTGATGATGGACGTCCGAAGCCAGGGCGTTAAGGTTTCAACCATTATGCCCGGTAGTGTTGCGACTCACTTCAATGGCCACACGCCTAACGAAAAGGATGCTTGGAAAATCCAGCCGGAAGACCTCGGTCAGATGGTGGTTGATTTGCTTAAGATGCCTGCGCGAACGTTGCCGAGTAAGGTGGAGGTTCGACCTGCTGTTCCGAGAAGTTAGACCATTAGAAGATAGGTATGAAAGACAGGACCACGTGTCAAAGTTATAACGGTCATTTTCTTAAAAGAGAGAAGCCTACTGTGATTACGTATCCTATTACTATTGCCGGGCACATGAGGTGAGAACGTAGTAGCAAACGTAGTAGCAAGCGTGGCCCAGTAGGAGCGACCGCGAGGGATCGCCCTTACTGGGCTCGCTTGAGAGGGGCCGATCTCGCTTCGCGAGCACAAAATCACTTCGTGTGCCCGACGATAGTATAACGGGTCTGCTTTTAGGTCAGATTGATCAGTATATTCAAGAAAAGCAGAAACTGCGCTCCGATGAAAGTCAGGGCAACGACAACCATCAATTAATCGACACTCCCAACTCTAATAAGTCCGTTTAGCGTTAATTGAATTGCACCTTCTTGAATGGGTAATGGTACGGGCCCCTGACCTAGTAATGGGTTAATTAGCGTCAATCACTAACGAAGCCGTTCCAGAATATCCTCAAGGTACCGCCGGTGGTTGGCCAGCCGGGGTACTTTATGCTGCCCCCCCATCTTCCCTTTGTCCTTCATCCAACTACGAAAAAAACCTGCCGGGGCGACGGTGATTTTCTGCCGGCTGATAGCAAAGTTATTACTCCGTTTAGCGGCGTAGCCGTAGTTGGCTTTGATCAGCTCCTCATCAAGTATCCGTTCAAAAAAATCGAGGTTCTCAGGTACCAGTTCGAATTCAATCACCCAGTGGTGGCGGCCGCTGTCCTTAAGGTCAATATAAACCGGGGCAACGGTAAACTCGCGAACGATCGCGCCGGCTTGTTCACAGGCTGCCATCAGCGCGCCTTCCGCTTCGGAGCGAAGGAGGTCTTCGCCGAAGGCATTGATAAACTCCTGGGTGCGACCAAGGATTTTAATACGGTAGGGGTCGATTTCGGTAAATTCGATAAGGTCGCCCATCGGGTAGCGGTACAAGCCCGCGACGGTGGTAATAAGCATCACGTAGGTCTCCTCGGTGGAGACTCCTTTTATGGACACCGCTTCGCCGAAGTCCTGCTGCTGATAATCCTGCCAACGGACAAATTCGTAGTAAACGCCGGCATTCAGTAGGAGCAGCATCGTGCGCAGGTCATCCTTGTCCTGAACGGCAAAGAAGCCTTCCGTGGCGTTATATATTTCCTGGAAGATGAAGTTTTCGCTAGGGAAAAGCCGCTCGAACTGAGCACGGTAGGGTGCGAAATTGACACCACCGTGCTTGAATACCCGTGCCTCGGGCCAAACGTCGAGCATATTGTCTCCACCGTGCAGCTCAAGAATTCGACGATAAAGCGGCAGGTTCCAGGTCGGGACGCCCCCGAGTACCGTAATGCCCGGTTCTTTTGCCGCAAGTTGGGCGATCTTTTCAATCTTCTCTTCGTAGTTTACTGCGGTCGCCAGCTCAATATCAGGAATGTAAAAGCTACGCATGATGCGCGGAATAGAATTGATAATGACGGCGGAGATATCCCCCTGCGGTAAACCCAAGACAGGATGAATTCCCTTCAGGCATCCGCCAATTAGCAGGTTTTTGTTACCGAAGACCTTTACCTCCGGGTCTTTGTTGTAGACGCAAGCCAGGCTCATCCAGCTTCCCTTCAGGTGAATGTCACGAATGGCGTTGTGAGAAACGGGGAGATACTTGATGGCACCGGTCGTTCCGCTGGTGGTAGAAATGTACTCAGCCTCCTCGCGGGATAGCACCCTTTTTTCACCTCCCAAAATTCTTTGCAGGTAGGGCAGGTGCTCTTCATAAGATCTGATGGGAACACGTTCGGCGAAGCACTCCGGCTCTTTGATCAGGTCGTAGAAGTCGTGCTCACGGCCGAAGGCGGTACTGCGGTTGGCCTGTAGGATATGCTGAAGCACTTCTCGCTGTAATTCCCAAGGGTCATCGTAATGCATCTGCAACTCACGGCCATAACGACCGATGTAAGTGCGGAAGAGAGTGTTTACGACGTTTAGCATGTAGCGATAACCTTAGTGGACATGCCAAAGTTAGGTATTTACGAAAGAAAGCGTTTAGCACTTAACGTCTAGACGTCTAGACGTCCCGTTAGAAGATGCGTTGTTTTAAACACTAAATACCAGATGCTAGACGCTTCAACCCTACTCGTCTAACATCCGCGGTACCAGCGTCCGCGCCGAAATAGCTTCCACACTACCTACGATTTCGTACCTTAGTGCCCACAAAAATTATCTATGGGATGGTTCAAACGTCTGACTAGCGGCATTCAGACGAATACAAGGAATAAAAAAGAAGCTCCCGAAGGAGTGTGGTACAAGTGCTCTAAGTGCAACGAAACCGTGTTGCGCAAAGACCTAGAGGCCAATCTGTATAAATGTCCAAGTTGTAATTACCACGACCGGATCGGATCGCACGAATACTTTAGTATCCTGTTTGACGGTACTTTCGAAGAGTTCGAAGAAGACATGATAGCGGTAGACATGCTGGATTTTTCCGACCTAAAAAGCTACGAAGACCGCTTAAAATCCGCTAAGAAAAAAACGGGACTCAATGACGCTATCCGCGTTGCTCGCGGCAAGGTCAACCGTCGCCCGCTCGTAATCGCCTGTATGGATTTCAACTTCATCGGCGGCTCCATGGGCAGCGTAGTGGGTGAAAAAATTGCCGTAGCGATTGACGAGGCCCGCACTTCGAAAACGCCCTTACTTATCATCTCCAAAACAGGAGGTGCGCGCATGATGGAAGCAGCTTTCAGCCTGATGCAGATGGCTAAAACGAGCGTGAAACTCAGCCAACTCGCTAAGGCTGGTGTCCCTTACTTCAGCCTGATGACGGACCCGACTACTGGTGGTGTAACCGCCAGCTACGCCATGCTCGGCGACATCAACCTGGCCGAGCCCAAAGCACTGATTGCCTTCGCCGGTCCACGGGTAGTGAAAGAAACAATCAAGAAAGAGCTGCCGGAAGGTTTCCAAACTTCCGAATTTCTGCTCGAGCACGGCTTCCTAGACTTTATCATTGACCGGAGCGACCTCAAAGGCCGCCTCGGCGACCTGCTGTACCTCTTTGAATCCGCCCGGCAACGTGCCTAAGCGCCTTGTGGGCATAATCATCTGCGTATTGTTGGCCAATGTGCTCAATTACGCACTCGGAACTTGGCTAGACAGCCAGATTCCAAACTTGGTGCCTCCCGTGGCTACTGTAGATGGATCAACGCTCAATACCAGCCGCTTTTTTACCGAACAAGGGGATACCGTGCTGACCGGCAAACCCGATGCTGAAGCCCTCCTTAATTTCTATGCCTACCTCGATGAGGGCGGCACCTCCGCTTACGGTCACTGGCGAACAGCGCGGGCCGATCTACGCACAGCTTCGGACCCCTTCCGCCTCCGGGCCCTTGAAATTGCGGATAGCTCTAATGCCGGGAGATTCCTTTCGTTATTGCTACTTGTTGTTACGCTACTGTTACTTTTCGGCAACGCTCTGAAGGAAACTTCTTTAGTCACTCCCCTACTCTACCTCGGTATATTTACGGGAACTGCGGCCCTGTATGGCAGCCTTTCTGCACCGCTATTCACCGCAACGATCGCAGTATCTTCACTTATCTACTTCGGAGGGTTACGCCTGTTTTTGCCAATCTACCATACGGAATGGACGCGCTTACTAAGACCCGGGCTCACCTTCTGTATTTTTCTACTGGCCGTAATGGCATGGCGCAGTCCGGAGTTAGTGGACTACTGGTTTTGGACTAGCCCACTCTTCCGGCTGGGCCTCGTTCTGGTCAGTCTACTTACCCTTTACTTCCACTTTTCCATCCTTATGTCTGTGCTAAAATCTGCTAAGATGGATACCATCACGCAGGTATTTGCGATGGGTATGCCCCTGGGCTTCATGTTACTCATTGCGGGGCTGTTCCTTGGGTTTTACGGCAAGGAAGCGGGTGCTTCATTACAAACGCTAAACTTCGAATTGGTACTTTTTCCGCCGGAAACCATCGCCGCGTTCAACCCTGAGGCCCCTTTTTTCCTTTCCCTCACTGGTGTGCTGTTGCTGGTGCTTGCCGGCATTGGGTACTTTATCCAAAAGATCGCTCGCTAGGTAGGAGCTAAAAACTAGAGAACGAGAGCTAGTTTCTAGCTACTAATTCTTTGGCGCGGCCGCAGGATGCAAAGTAAGTTTAAAACATCGCTCACTCTCTGAACTATTATATCCCTGAACGATTGTTACAACCCAACCAAATGAAACATTTTATTCTTGGCATAGCAATATGCCTTACTCTCGGCCAACTATCGGCCCAAAATACCCCCATTAAAATTACCCCCAAAATGGATTCTACTTTTTACGCCCTCGGCATCCTCATGCACGGCAACCTCAACGAACAATTTGGCACCATTGATACCGACCAACTTGCCGAAGGCATGAAGGACGCTAAAGCTGGTACCGCCACCCTCACCCCCGAAGAAGCCAACGCCAAGGTTCAGGCTTTTATGATGAAGAAGCAAGAAGCTGCCGGCGCTGAAGCCAGCAAGGAAGGCGAAGCATTCCTTACCAACAACGCCACGCGTCCCGAAGTAAAGGTAACCGACTCCGGCCTCCAGTACGAAGTACTGAAGGCAGGAACGGGAGCCAGCCCAACGGCCGCCGAAACTGTTGAGGTTCACTACCACGGTACCCTCCTCGACGGCTCCGTCTTCGACAGCTCCGTAGAGCGCGGCGAAACCATCGAATTCCCCCTCAACCGCGTCATCCCGGGATGGACGGAAGGTGTACAACTGATGAAGGAAGGTGCCAAATACCGCTTCTTCATTCCTCACGACCTCGCTTACGGCCCCCGCGGCTCCGCTCCGAAGATCCCGCCTTACGCTGCGCTTGTCTTTGACATTGAGTTGTTTAAGGTTAAGTAAGGCCTAGCCGTTGCTCACTCCGTGAGCAAGTTGCAAATGCACTCTTCTGGTGCAGGCTTTCAGCACTTCGCGCTGTTCGAGGCAGCTTTACCGAAGAAAGGCAAAGGAGAGGAAGAGGCGAAGGTGCTTCTCCCTTAGAAAATCCTTTTATTTTATCGGTAGCACGGCAAATAAGAAAGCCCCAATCCACAAACTGTGGATTGGGGCTTTTTCAATTCGCAAAAGAACTACTCGCCCGTAGATTATCGGAGTAGAAGCCCATCTACCCTAAGTACTGGCAATGGTAGTCGCAATAACCTCAGTAGGCTTCGGCGTCAGAAAGGCGTCAAAAGCTCCGAAGGTATAAGCCGCAAAGGCCAACAGCATTAGAGTGATGAACGCGGTAAGAAAACCAGCGGTGCGGCGGCGGCGGCGGTCATTTTTGGCGGTGATGTAATTCGTCATTGTCTCTTAGCTTTGGTGTAATGTAAACTGGACGGGTTATAAATGAGTAATCTCTCAGTAGAATGCGTTTGATAACTAGAACAACGCATCAGACTCAAACATTAGTTTCCTAAGGAACCTTAAACTGACGTTAGTAAAATTATAAAATGACCGAAACTGAAAAGAACTACCGTGAACTCAACGGTAAAATCACCACCGCAGGAGCACGCCTGATCGCTGTTTCCAAGACCCACCCTAAAGAGCGGATCATGGAACTCTACGAACTCGGCCACCGAGATTTTGGCGAAAACCGGGTCGCTGAACTGGTTGAGAAGCACCAAGCTTTGCCTAAAGACATCCGCTGGCATTTCATCGGTCACCTGCAACGAAATAAAGTAAAAGCCATAGCTCCCTTCGTCCACCTCATCCACGCCGTCGATAGTAAAAGACTGCTAAGGGAGATTGATAAGCAGGGTAAAGCTTTAGGCCGAGAAATTCCTGTGCTACTCCAGTTTCATATCGCGGATGAAACAAGTAAATATGGTCTCGACAAGGCATCCGCCGAGCCACTGCTAAGTGACCTTAAGGACGACCCGGTTACCCACGCAAAAATCGCTGGCGTCATGGGCATGGCCACTTATACCGACAATCAGACACAGGTGAAAGCCGAATTCAGTTCTCTCGCCAAGAGCTTTGCGGAACTACACAACGGAACATTCTCGGGCGATGATGGCTTCCGGGAGATTAGCATGGGGATGTCCGGAGATTACCCGTTAGCGCTGGAAGCGGGAAGTACGCTGGTGCGGGTGGGAAGTTTGTTGTTTGGAAAAAGGTAGAAATTAGAAACTAGTGGTCTGTCAATATTGAATTTGTGGGTAAGGTGCTGATGAATTTTGGTATTGAATGAGGCAAAGGATTCCTTGCATAGCCGTAGCTACGGAAGGAGTTCTTCAACGAAATTCAGCACCAAAAGGCATCGCAGATTACCCCAATATTTAATGTTGACAGATCACTAGGTGGTTAGGAACTGGGCTGCTGCAAGTGAATAGGCGCTTCGCTGGTAGCGAGGTAGGCTACGAG
>JAPKCQ010000200.1 GCA_026421165.1 Lewinella sp.
ACGGCAGTATAGTATTGCGTTTCCACCGGCAGGTAAAGCACGTAATAATCCTTGGTCCTACGAATAGAATAGCTCCCTCGCCGCAGGTGTAACTCTCCGGCATCTTGTGTCCCGTATAATCCGGAAATATTTAAAGCATTACAAAGCTCCAGACGCTTCCGTGAAAAATGATATGCTTCCCGCTCTTTGGGTAGTCTGCCGCGCCAGAGCATCAATACGCAGTAATTCGGTTCGGGGCGTAGTAGCCAGGCGGGGACTGCGTCGTGGCACCCGCATTCCGAGGCATCCCCTCCTTCCTGGTATTTCTCGACTCTACAGATTCCGTGAAAGCGGCAATCGTGCTTTGACATTCCGAGTACTACTTCCACCCTTTTAGCCCGCTGCAGGGATAAACCGGTAATTGTGGTCAGGCACTTCGGCGCCAGGTGGTTGGTTATTATTGCTGACATGATGTTGGGTGTATTGGTTGGTTAATCGTTCTTCTTCGTTTGATTCAAAGGTGGGGGTGGTCACGGATGAACTTGTTGATGTTTTTTTGGAGAATCTTACCCGTGGATTTGATGAATTCCCTTACTGCAAACCCACTTTAAAGAGTAGTATCCGTGATTACAATTAGCATTTCCTGTTGTTCTGCAACCGGTAACTGATCGAATTCGGCAGGAGAAGTCACAAAATTAAAAGCGATCAATATCGAGTAGATAAGAGTAGTCATGGTAATAGGCTTTTGTGTGACTGAATTTGATTACACTATAAAAGTCAGTCACCCCACTCGATTCTTTACGGACATAAACCACTCCATTCTTCCCCTCAGTTTTGCCCCTTTCAACTAATCATACTTTGCGTTTACTACATAAAACTTCAAAATATAAACTTCATTCTTACCTACAATAGACGCTATTTAACACAAGTACTTTTACTAAAATCAGTTTATATTAGATATAAATTAGGCTTAAATCCAAAATTTATTTTTTATCGTAAAAAAACTTACCTTTACTTCTATTGTAGAAATATGCCTAATAGCACATGAAAGAATTACAAGAATTGGTATCCGTGATTACACGAAACAAAACGAAGTCTATCACCATAATCGGTAACGGATCAAATGACAATTCTAAACTCAATCGTTTTTATGATCTGATTTACACAGGGCAAGTCACATCTGACGACGAAGCCTTTCAGAGATTATATCCAAATGAAAAAAGCAAAAACTCTTTTTACAAGCTAAAACACCAGTTAAAGGAAAGGCTATACAACACAACTATCTTCATAAACGCAAAGAAAACGAAATTCAGTTCTCGTAGGGAAGCCTTTACCGAATGTCAGTTCTTACTCGCACTTGCCAACAATTTAAATGCTCTTGGTGCACGACGAAATCTGCTTGTTGTTTGCGACAAGGTTCTTAAGATTGCGGAACGTTATGATTTCACTTCAGAAAGAATCAATGCTGCAAAAAAGAAAATGAATAACCTAGTCACACTTGGCCGAATAAAGGAAGCTAACCAGGCAGCAACACTAATCGAGTCTTTATGCGAACTACAAAGGAAAGAGACTTATGCAGAGTTATATTGGGCACAGATTCAAGCAATGTATGTACTCGACCGCTCTCTCAAGCCTGAAATTTTCGACATAATAGAAAGCCGATTAAATAAGCTCGCAGAAATAGAGTGCAGCGAAACTTCCATAATGTTGGAATTTCATTTGGCTATTCTTGAGACAGCCAAATTCATGACAGTAAACGAATACGCTTCCGCAGCAGAAGCCGCAGCCAGAGGCCTCGAATTAATGATGGCCAGAGATTACCTATACCCAACAGTAATCTATTCCCTAACCATAAACCTAATCGCCTGCCGTATAGGCCTAAGACAATTCCACGAAGGTGAACAAGCACTGGCTAGCCTTGGGCAATTCCTCACCCCCGGAAAATTCAACTGGTTCAAAGCAAACGAAATACACTTCATCCTTCTCTTACACACCAAACAGTACGAAAAAGCAAAAACCCTACACCAGGAAACAACCGGCCGCAAAGACTACAAAGACCAACCTGCTTACATCCAGGAAATTTGGATCATCTACGGCGCTTACCTACGCATCCTGGCCAACGCTGGTAAAATCCCCCTGACCACAAAACAAAAAGCCTCCCCCTTCCGCATCCGCCGCTACCTGAACAACCTCCCCACCTTCTCTAAAGACAAGCGCGGCCAGAATGTACCTGTCCTCGTCTCCCACATCCTACTGCAGCTCCAACAGGGTAAGCTCGAGAAGGTGGACGACCGCCTCGAGGCCATCGGCAAGTACCGAAGCCGCTACGCCGGAGTGGAAAAGAATTTCCGTGGTAACGTATTCCTCCACATGCTCAACGAGCTGGCCAGGGCCAACTTCGACCGCACCATCACCGAAAAGAAAACCAAGAAACTCCGCGCCCTGCTGGATACCGTCCCCGTGGACGTAACCAGCCAGGGTTACGACCAGGAAGTCCTCCCCTACGAAGATACCTGGGACCTCATCCTCAGCGCGCTACCAAAGGCCGTTCCCTTCCGTTCGGCAGCATAAGCACGGGGAAGGGCAAGATTACTACCCCTCCAACGCAACTGAGCACCCGCGTCCCCGCCCACTATGCTTTATCCTTAAATACTCCGTAGGGGCTACAGATACACCCAGGCTTGCTCTTCGTGGCTCTTCATAATGGCGTCACAAATAACCAATTCACGGAGTCCATCTTCGAAATTGGCGTAAAGTGGGTGTTCGCCGGTGGTTGCATCGCCGGCGAGGATATCGTTGTAGAAAGAACGGAAGCACTGCTTGAAGGTGTCGGGAAAACCTTCGTTATGTCCACCGGGGTAATTAGCGTAGGGGCCGGCAAGCCCGTTAAGTAAAGCGGGGTCCTTCAGGAAGAATTCGGAAGGCGCACCCCGCCGGCCGATGAGCAGTTCGTTGGGCCGCTCGCTGTTAAACTCGTAGGCGGCGTCTTCGGTGGCAATATCGTAGGTGAGGCGGTTTTTATGCCCTGCACTTACCTGGGTAACGAAAAGCTGCCCTCTGGCTCCGCCTTTAAATTTGAGGAGGATACTGGCGTGATCGTCGGTGGTAACCGGGATGGATTCGAGGTCTTCGTCGCGAAGTTTTTCGTTACTAAACGAGCTGACCTCCCCCTTTGGCCTGCGGCGGGTAGTGTGGACGGTGGTTAGATCCGCCAGTACCGCTTCCACTTCCAGGCCGGTGGTGAAGTGTAACAGGTCAAGCCAGTGGGTACCGATATCAGAAACAGCACGCAGGGCACCCCCCTGATCGGCCAGGACGCGCCAGTTGTAGTCGGTGTCATACAGCAGCCAGTCTTGTTGGTAGCCACCGACGACGGAGAAGACGCGGGCATCTCCTTTGGCCAACCGGTCCTTCACTTCCAGGTTCATGGGGTAGAAGCGAAGGTTGTAATTGACGCCGGCTTTAAGGTTCGTTGCCGCGGCGAGTTTAACGAGTTCTTCGCCTTGTTCGGAGGTCATGGCCAGCGGCTTTTCGCACATAACATGTTTACCAGCGGCGAGCACCTGCTTCACCATCGGATAGTGCAGCACGTTGGGCACCGCTAGGTGAATGACGTCGAGTTCGTCGTCTTCCAACATTGCTTCGAAGCTGGGGTAAGCATGCTCGAGGTTAAGTTGCTGGCGGGCTTCTTCTGCTATTTCGAGCGTTGCGCTAGAGATTCCCTTGACGCGAACACCAAGCCGGCGCAGGGCTTCAACGTGAACGGGGCCGATAAAGCCGGTACCGGCAACGCCGGCGGTGATGGAACTGTACATAGATTCTTACTTTAAGATTAGAGAGACAATATAATTGCCCAGGGCCAATCTACTTAGATTTATTAATTTTTAAGCAAAGGGTGCAGACAAAGTTCGCAGTGTTTTACTACATCCAGACGAAATTCTACTTCACTTCGGCGTACACACTTACTTATTGGCGCCCTTAATTCCCCGAAGGCTTTCTTCCTCAACGCGCTGCAGCAAGCCGTTCCCGCCCGTTCCAGACCATAAGCGCGAGGAAAAGCAACACCACTGCTCCTCCAACGTAACTGAGCACCTGCGTCCCCGCCCCCCAATGCTTTATCGTTAACGCAATAAACGCCCACACTACCACTCCGGCGTAGGCAACATCCCGGTAGCGCCGGCTCGTGTACCCAGCGATCAGCGCGGCGACGGCAATCATAGTGACCGTCCACGTAACCTCCGGAATACCTAAGCCCTCCCATTCGTAAAAACTCAGGGCCGACGCAAAGTTGAGCACCGTAGCCAGGGTAATCCACGCAAAATAAATACTGAACACAAAGCGCTCCAGCCAGTAAGTAATTTTCGAATTGGACGCCTCGATGGTAAGTAATAACTGGTTGATGCGAAATAAAGAACCCAGCATAAAAATGATGATACCGACCGAAACCCACTGCCAGTCGTAAGAAGCCGCCGCCAGCCAGAGACCATTGGCCACTACGTTCGCTGCGTACCATACCCTGAGTTCAACCCAGGCAGGATGATCATTCCGGTTCTTAATTAATTGGTATATCGGAAAAACAATTAATCCAATATAGATTGGCGCCCAAATTGCAAAGGCATAAGACGCGGGAACGATCAGCGGATTAGTAGCCGTAGAAGTTGTACCGATGGGATTTGGCCCAAGGTTACCCGAAGAGTTGAGCGCATAAAGCACGAGCATGAGAAGCATGCCAGCGAGGGCAAGGTATTGGGAGGAGCGTTGATTCATAGCCGGGTGGTTTACCGGCTTAACGGCAAGGTTACTGTATTGGTTCGGAAGTCAGAAGAAGGGCAACCTAAGTTGATTAAACGAATCAGAACTGAGTTTAAGAACGTCAATTCAATAACTGTCGCTTTTCCTTAATCGCTAATTTTTTGAACGCTGAGCCCAAAGTCCTAGGTCTTACTTAAGTTCCAGCCCAGTGACGCGCCAGCCCAAAGCCATCAAACAACAGCATAGGCTCACCAGAAATTTCTGGCAACTGAATCTCCTTATTGAGCGAAAATGCGAAATGAACCTTTTTCACCGGGTCAATGATAATCACCGCCTCGTTCGTCAGTATAATCAGCGCGGAGTCGATGTTGTACGGAAAAAGTTCGTCCATATCGGTTGTTCCTTCCCGCTGGAGCGTAATGCGCAGGTTGTTACCGTTATCGATAAAGGCCTCCAGTTCATTACGGCCGTTGAGGCGCAAAACGACCGGGGCAGTCTCCGTTTTGGCCCAGTTGCGCATAGAGACACGGGCGTTGTGATCGTCCACAAAGCGGGAGATGGCCTCCGCATAGTTGGCCTGCGCGGCGGCGGTGAAGGAAATACAGCAAAAAAGGAAAAGACTCAAAACACGGGGGAAGAAACGCATAGAACTAAGATAGATTATCATTATTAAACGTTGTCTCCGATCGCGTATTGCTTGCGACTTAGCTTATCTGCTAAAAGCATGGCCGACTCCGATGCCGTAAAAAACCAGCATTTTCTCCCCGGGTAACACTGGTAGTTCGGGCACATCTTCGATGGTGAAAGCGTAATGCACCTTGCCTGCGTTGTCAACGATAACGCTGGTGGAACTGGTCATGATTACCGTTGCATCATTTATGGTTAGCGGCAATAATTCGTCAAGCTGGGCTGGGATTTCTCGCTGAAGATTCAGCCGGTTTTTGTAATCACCATTGAGTACGGCTACCAAATCGTAATCTCCATCTTTTTGAATGGTTACGGACCGCTGCAGTACGGTGGCTTCCTCACTGAGTGAAACCATCGCATTGTACGCGCTAATATATTCTTTCACCGCTTGGCCATGGCCAGATTGCGCGGTCGCCGGTAGTGAAAACAACAGGCATATTATTGCCAAATAAATCTGAATGTAGTATTTCATGGTTAAATGTATTGGTGCAGCATTCATCTACAAAAACCACCCAATGTGATAAATATTATCAACTATTCAGAATTAACGCCAACCCTTTATCAATCAACTTTTCTACCGTTTCAGCGGGCTGCGAGCTAAACGTTCCCAGAGACCGGTTAGCCAGCAAAGCCGAAACAGAAACTGCCCGGTGCCCAAGCGCCGTCGCCAGTCCGTAAATGCCCGAGGTCTCCATCTCAATGTTCGTGATCCGCATTCCATCGTGCCGCCAGCTGCGCATCCGGCTCAGCAGGTCCGGAGACAGGCCGGACGGCAACCGCAACGACCGACCCTGAGGAGCGTAGAACCCGGAAGCAGTCATCGTTACCCCGCGCGGAAGATCACTGGCCGCAAACGCTGGAGGCAGCTCGGGCCGCACGATCAAAACGGGGACCGGCAGCTGCACCTTCCCGTCCTCCAGGTACTCGAACAAGCTGATCGCCGCCTCGTCCGGCTCACCACCGGAAAGGTAGAAAGGCAGTAGGCCGTCAGTGGCCAGCGCAGCCTCGGACATCAGGAAGCTATCCAGCGGCAGATCGGACTGAAAAGCGCCGCTGGTGCCGAGGCGGATAAAATCAAGGCGCGTAAGTTTGTCCCGTACTTCCCGCCGCTCCAGATCGATATTGAACAGCGCATCGAGCTCATTAAATACGATATCGACATTATCCGTACCGATGCCGGTGGAAATGACCGTCAGGCGCTTGCCGTCCAGCTCACCGGTATGGGTTACAAATTCGCGAGCTTCCACCTGCAATTCAAGCTTATCAAAACGACGTGAGATGGCACGTACCCGCTCCGGGTCTCCGACAGTGATGATGGTTTCAGCGACCTGACCGGGCAGGAGATCGAGATGGTAGAGGGCGCCGTTGGGGCGAAGAATTAGTTCGGAGTTGGATAAGTTGATAGACTGTTGGTTTAGCAGATTAGTGGTAAATAACTGAACTGGTGAGCCACTAAGTTGGCTACCGCCGTTCCTACTTAAGGCGCCACGCTTGTTCACTTCGGGTGAGCAAGCGTGGCGCCAGAAACGGTACTTACGGTAGCCAACTCAGTAACTTGCCGTTTCATTAACTCACTAATTCAGCGGCACGCTTTTTCAACGTTACCTCCTTTATTTCAGAACGATAGTAGTGGCCTTCTGCTTTGCCCTTATAAACCACGATGGCTTGCGGACTTGCGTGCTCAACGCCCAAGCGTTCGGCGATAGCGGCTTTAATTTCCGGCGTATACTGTACCACCGTACCGTAAATGTCCAGATCATGCTTCGCGTGCGCAACTTCTATCTGAGCGGCCCCGCTAAACGGGCAGCTGGCACTGTGCTTAAAGAATACAACCGGCTTTTCGTGGCTAGCTTTGATGGCGGCGTCGAGGTCTTCGGTGGTGTGAAGGATGTGAAACATAATTTTTCAGTTTATTGGTCTAACACGACTCAGGATGTATAGTTTTTTTGGCGCGACCGCAGGATGCAATGAAAGTTTTTAAAAAACCGACAGCCCCATATTCGAATCTATGCTACGTCTACAACGTACGGTAGCCCCGACGAACCAGTAGGCAAAAGTATAGATGTGCCAAAAAAAAAACTATATTGCTCCCATGACCACGACCGAAAAATTAGCCACCCTCCGTCGCGCAATGCTCGAAGCGCAAATCGACGCCTACATCATACCTAGCACCGACCCCCACCAGAGTGAGTACCCCGCTCCCCGCTGGGCCGCCCGCGAATGGGCCTCGGGCTTTACCGGATCGGCTGGAACCCTCGTCGTCACCCTCCACGAAGCTAAATTGTGGACCGACAGCCGCTACTTTCTCCAGGCCAACACCCAACTAGCGGGCACTGGCATCGAGATGATGAAGAGCCGCCAGCCCGACACCGTTACCATCGAAACCTGGCTCGGTGCGACCCTGATGGACGGCCAAATAGTCGGCACCGACGGCCGCGTCACCAGCCTCAAAGCGAGCCATTTGATGCGCCGAAAGCTAGCAAGGTTGGACCTTACACTCACCATCGACGAAGACCTCATCCGCCGTGTTTGGCAGAACCGTCCCGCAGTTCCCAGTCGCCCAATATTTGAGCACACGCCGGATTACACGGGAGAATCCTGGCAAGCCCGAATCCAACGCTTCACCGAATGGATGGAAGAGCGCAACCTCGATTACTACGTCATCTCCGCCCTCGATGAACTTGCCTGGCTGCTCAACATCCGCGGCTCCGACATCGACTTTAACCCGCTCTGCGTAGCCTACCTCGTCATCGGCAGCAAGGGAGACCACGCCCTCTTCGCCGCCGCCCGCCCCGGATTCACTGCCTGGACCGAAGGCCTGCCCGCAGGACAAAAACTAGAGGTCCACGACTACGACAAAGTAAGCAGCTACCTCCGCCGCCTCAACGCCCTCAACGCCGACATCGGCATCGACCCC
>JAPKCQ010000201.1 GCA_026421165.1 Lewinella sp.
ACGCTGCGCTTTTAGGCTACCGCACTGCTCTGGCGCCAGAGCCGTGCGGTAGCCTAAAAGCGCAGCGTCTAAAAACGAAGTGTCTAAAAGCGCAGCGTCTAAAACGAAGCGTCTACTTCAAACCTTACAAAGAAACAAAATGAAAATCTACAGTAATCCACTTCGCGCTAGTTGGCCCGCCCTTCTCCAGCGCCCCGCCAAAGACCTAAGTAGCCTTCGCACGTCGGTCAGCGAGATCATGCAATCCGTAAAGGAGGGCGGTGATGCCAAGCTGCGGGAACTTACCGCTCGCTTCGATAAGGTGGAGCTGGCAGATTTGGCCGTAGACGCGGTAACCATTGCGGCGGCGGGCGATAAAATATCTCCGGAATTACGCGCGGCGATTAAGCTGGCGAAGCAGAATATTGAGGCCTTTCACCTGTCTCAACGAACGGACGAGGCCGAGATTGAAACCATGCCCGGCGTCACTTGCTGGCGGGAGGCACGGGGTATTGAAAAGGTCGGCTTGTACATTCCCGGGGGTACAGCACCGCTGTTCAGTACCGTTCTGATGCTGGCAGTTCCTGCGGCCATCGCGGGTTGCGGAGAGGTGGTGCTTTGCTCGCCGCCCAACCGGGAGACGGGCGAGATTCACCCGGCGGTGCTCTATGCGGCCGGGCTTTGTGGCGTTACCAAAGTCTTTCGCGTCGGTGGTGCGCAGGCGATCGCGGCGATGGCTTACGGTACCGAATCCGTGCCGGCCGTTTATAAGCTGTTTGGTCCTGGCAATGCTTACGTGACCGTGGCCAAACAACTGGCGCAACTCGATGGCTTAGCGATCGATATGCCGGCGGGACCGAGTGAGGTTTTAGTGGGCGCGGACGCAGGTGCAAAGGCAGCTTGGATAGCCGCGGATCTCCTCGCTCAGGCGGAGCATGGAGCGGATAGTCAGGTAGTCTTGGTTGTCGACAACGAGGAGCAGGCAAGGGAAGTAAAGACCGAGGTAGAGCGCCAGTTGGCCGATCTGCCGCGCAAGGAAATGGCCGGAGCCAGCATCGCCAACTCCTTAATCCTAATCCTCCCCGAGGAGCAGGACCAACTGGACTACATCAACGCCTACGCCCCCGAGCACCTCATCCTTAGCATGGAGAACGCCCGGGCCTTCGCCGCAGGTATCCAAAACGCCGGCTCCATCTTCCTCGGTTACCATACCCCGGAGAGCGTGGGCGATTATGCCTCGGGTACTAACCACACTTTACCTACCTATGGCTACGCCCGTAATTACTCCGGCGTCAGCCTTGATAGCTTTGTGAAAAAGATCACCTTTCAGGAGCTTACAGAGCAGGGGCTTCGGAACCTCGGCCCGGCCGTTGAAGTGATGGCTGAGGCGGAGGAATTGTTGGGGCACGCGCGGGCGGTCACGCTTCGGTTGGAAGATCTCGTCTAACCTATCTTCGCACCTGCGTAGTTGCCTAATCGCCTTAGGGAACCTCATCGCTAAAAATAATTCAAGTAAAACAATGTTTCATTCCGCACATCATTTGCAGCCACCAGGCCGCCCCGAGATGTTCGCCAAAGTACCGGTGGATAAAGGGAAGTGGCCCCAAGGCACTGCAATTTTAACCATCAATAATCCCGTAGGGATCAAACCATAGTAACCCCGGACGGAGAAAGATGCGAAGCATCGACCGTAGTCCGGGGTGCTCCAGTCCATAATATCACATGGCTCCTCAAGATATAAAAAACCTAGTTCGCCCAAACCTACTAAGCCTAAAAGCCTACTCCAGCGCTCGCGCAGAGTTTAAAGGCCGCGCCGAAGTTCTCCTGGACGCCAACGAAAGCCCCTGGCCCACCGGTCGCAACCGCTACCCCGATCCCTCCTCTACGGAGCTACGGCACGCCCTCGGAAAACTCAAGAATTTCAACCCTGACCAGATCGTATTCGGCAATGGCTCCGACGAGCTGGTGGACCAAATCACCCGCATCTTCTGCTCCGAAAACGATGCCGTTCACGCCCTACCACCCACTTTCGGGATGTACAAAGTGGCTGCCGGAATCGCCGGAGCGGAATTCCGGGCCATTAACCTTAGCCCCGACTTCACCATTCCGGTAGAAGAACTGAAGGCCACTTGGGACGACAAAAGCAAGATTCTCTGGCTCTGCAGCCCCAATAATCCGAGTGGTAACGCCATGGACCCCGCCGTGCTGGAAGACCTGATCGGCAGCTTCCCTGGTATCGTAGTTCTCGACGAAGCCTACATCGATTTCGTTCCCGAGCTCAGCTTTCTGAACCGCCTCGACGAATTCCCTAACCTCATCATCACCCAGACGCTGAGCAAAGGCTGGGGAATGGCCGGGATTCGTTGCGGAGCGGCCTTCGCCTCTCCTTTCATCATCCGGATGCTCAATACCATCAAGATGCCCTACAACATCAACGTGCTGACGACCGGCGTGGCACTGGAAGCCCTGGACAACAAAGACCAGATGCAGGCCAAAGTCGATACGATGACCAGTGAACGTAAGCGTCTGGAAACGGAATTGCCCAAGCTGGATTGTGTGGACTATATCTTTCCCTCGGTGACAAACTTCCTGCTCGTTCGCTTTAAGGACTCTGCCGCCGTGTATCAGTACTTGTTGGACAATGCCATCGTCGTCCGTAACCAGGCCTTTCAGCCGAACGCCGCCAACTGCCTACGCATTACCGCTGGCCTCGTTGAAGAGAACGACCGGTTGCTGGTCGCCCTCCGTAACTTTACCACATCTCATTAACAATCGCGTAGCGATTAGACCGTAGTAACCTCGGACGCAGCGAGATGCGAAGCATCGAGTGGAGTCCGGGGTTATCACACCCCTAGAGACTACTTTTCATGTTCCAAAAGATTCTTTTCCTAGATCGAGACGGTACTCTAATCCTCGAACCAGCCGACTACCAGGTAGACCACATCGACAAGCTAAATTTCTACCCCGGCGTCTTCCGCTGGCTTGGCCGCATCGTCCGTGAGCTTGACTATGAGCTGGTGATGGTCACGAACCAGGATGGACTGGGCACCGATAGCTACCCTGAGCAAAACTTCTGGCCTACCCACAACGCCATGCTCCGCGCCCTCGAAGCCGAAGGCATCACCTTCTCCGAACAGGTAATCGACCGGACCTTCGCGGCCGATAACCAACCGACCCGCAAGCCCGGAACCAAACTGGTAGAACATTACATGACGAACGATTACAACCTTGCCAACAGCTACGTGGTCGGTGACCGATTGACGGATATTCAGTTGGCCAAAAATATGGGCGCGAAGGGCATCTGGATCGCCACCGATCCCGAACTGGGAGCAGAGGAATTGGATGCCGGCGAGCTCGCCAGCGTAGACGATACAATCGCGCTCCGTACTACCAGTTGGGAAGAAATCTACCGCCTCCTTCGCCTCGAATCCCGTACCGCCTCCATCCACCGCAAGACGAAGGAGACCGACATCAAGATCAACCTCGACCTCGACGGAACGGGCAAAACGAAAATGAATACGGGCCTCGGCTTCTTCGACCATATGCTCGATCAACTCGGCCGCCACTCCGGTTGCGATCTGAGTATTTCGGTAGACGGCGACCTCCACATTGATGAGCACCATACCATCGAAGACACGGCCATCGCACTGGGCGAAGCTTTCGGGCAGGCGCTGGGTGATAAGCTGGGCATTGAACGCTACGGCTTCAACCTGGTGATGGATGAGTCTATAGTTGATGTCCGGCTGGATTTCGGCGGCCGGCAGTGGCTCGTCTGGGACTGTGAATACAAGCGGGAGAAAGTCGGGGATATGCCGACGGAGATGTTTTACCACTTCTTCAAGTCCTTCAGCGACGGTGCTAAGTGCAACTTGGCGATCAAAGCCGAAGGGCAGAATGAACACCACATGATCGAGGCGACCTTTAAGGGCCTGGCTAAATCCATCAAAGCGGCCAAGCGGCGGGATGTGGACAATATGCGGCTGCCTTCTACTAAAGGTATGCTTTAGCCCATTCGTTGTGCGGACCTTATTCATTCTGGCCTAAAGGCCAAATAACCTTCACGGCCTAAAGGCTAAGCAACCAATATGATAGCAGTAATAGACTATAACGCCGGCAATATTCGCTCCGTTCTCTATGCCCTCGAACGCATCGGAGTGGAGCACGTATTAACCAAGGACCACGACGTGATTCGTGCCGCCGATAAGGTGATCTTCCCCGGTGTAGGTGCGGCAGAAAGCACAATGAAGCACCTCAACGAGACGGGGCTGACGGAATTGATCCGTTCCCTGAAGCAACCGGTATTCGGGATTTGTGTCGGGATGCAACTGCTCTGCAGCCACAGCGAGGAGGGTGACGTGCCCTGCATCGGCGTGTTTCCCGAGCGGGTGAAACGCTTCCGGCCCACCAACGGTGATAAGGTGCCGCACATGGGCTGGAATACTGTTTCTCTGACGGAGAGTAATGATTGGGTAAGTAAGGAGGTCGACAGTGACTTCTGTTATTACGTCCACAGCTACTACGTCGAACCGGGCGCGCATACGATTGCGACAACCGAGTACTGCGGTATCGAATACGCTGCGATGCTGCGCAAGGATAACTTCTACGCGGCGCAGTTTCACCCCGAGAAGTCCGCTGCGGTGGGGGAGCAGATTATCCGTGATTTTTTGGCGGTGGATAACTGAAAAGGTAGCTTATGCGTTTATTCGATACTATGAAGCGATTCCTAACGTCCTTGCTCTTCGTCCTTTCCATTGCATCCTGCGGCCGCGCCCAAAATGTGCCCGACCGCCTGCAAACCGGCTACGAACAACTGGACCTTAAACTAGAACAGCTCATCTCTGCCGATGAGCTGGCAGTTGGCGCCAAAGAAGCCGCTGTCCTGGAAAATGTCCTCTTTCTAGACGCCCGGGAAGCAGTGGAATACGAAGTGAGCCACCTGCCCGGAGCAATCAACATCGGCTACGATAAGCTCAACCTGAAAACGGTGAAGGACGTAGACAAATCCCGCCCCGTAGTAGTGTACTGCACGGTCGGTTACCGCAGCGAGCGGGCAGCCAAGAAACTCCGAAAAAAGGGCTTCACCAATGTGTACAACCTTTACGGAAGCCTCTACGCCTGGAAACTGGCCGGACTGCCGCTAGAAGATGCCGCTGGTAAACCCACCGACCGCCTGCACACCTACAATGAGAAGTGGGGAAGCTTTGTGCCGGATAGTATTGGAGAAAAAGTCTGGGAGTAGGGTAGAGCCTAAGACAAATAGTCCCGCAGGCCTCGATGCTGTTGCGCAGGCCTTTGTACCATTCCAAACGTCTATTGACGTAGGCCGCCCGTTACCCCATTACCGATGCCCCATGTCATCGGACCGGAGTTAATACCTTTATCACCTCCCACTCTTCTCGGGTATTTTCTGATGGCGGGTAGGCGGAGTCTGCTGCAGACCCTACTCCGAAGGTCTTTATGCCACGGCTTTGGGGCATTCCGTTATTTTGCATCTGTGGCCGCGTCCTC
Organism: Lewinella sp.; assembly: GCA_026421165.1. Lineage (GTDB taxonomy): Bacteria > Bacteroidota > Bacteroidia > Chitinophagales > Saprospiraceae > Neolewinella. The sequence continues at coordinate 5,488 of JAPKCQ010000201.1, forward strand.
AAAATCTGACGCTCTAAAGACCTTAGTCGTTAAGAATCATTGCGTCGCTACTCTTGGGATTCTGTATCTTTGCGTGATCCAAAGTGAAAGCAAATGAAAGATCTTTTCGAAAAGTTCAACGATAACGGGCCTCTCGGTCAGTACCAGGACATCGCCCACGGCTATTTCTCCTTCCCCAAACTGGAAGGCGAGCTCGGTCCCCACATGAAATTCCGTGGTAAGGATTGCCTCATCTGGAGCCTCAACTCTTACCTCGGCCTTACCAATCACCCCGAGGTGCGCAAAGTAGATGCCGAGGCCTCTGCGGAATATGGTCTCGCTTACCCAATGGGTGCTCGTATCATGAGTGGAGAAACCGATTCGCACATTCAACTTGAAAAAGAACTCGCTGAGTTCACCGAGAAAGAAGGTTCGTTGCTTCTTAACTTCGGCTATCAGGGCATCATGTCTATCGTCGACGCTTGCCTGAGCCGCCACGATGTCGTCGTTTACGACCGCGACGATCACGCCTGCATCATGGACGGTGTCCGGATGCACCAGGGACCAAAATTTGCCTTCAAGCACAACGACGTCGAGCACTTCGAGGTCCGCCTGAAGCAAGCCAAAATTGAAGCAGAAAAGCGCAACTCAGGCATCCTCGTCATCTCCGAAGGTGTCTTCGGTATGCGCGGTGAGCAGGGTATTCTCAAAGAAATTTGTGCCTTCAAAGAAGAATACGGTTTCCGCCTGCTGGTAGACGATGCTCACGGCTTCGGTACCCTTGGCGAAACCGGAATGGGAGCTGGCCAAGCCCAGGGCGTTCAGGACCAAATTGACGTCTACTTTTCCACTTTCGCTAAGGCGATGTCTGGTTTCGGCGCCTTTGTGTCGGCCAGTACAGAGATCATCGAGTACTTCCGTTACAACCTCCGCAGCCAGATTTTTGCCAAGACGCTCTGTATGCCAATGGTGAAAGGTATATTGGTTCGCCTCCACCTTCTGCGTACCATGCCGGAACTGCGCGAGAACCTGTGGCGCAACGTAAATCACCTGCAGAACGGCCTGAAAGATGCTGGTTTCGACATCGGTAATACCGGTGCTTGCGTAACGCCGGTGTACATGAAAGGCTCCGTCTACGAAGCGGGCGCTCTCATCTACGACATGCGCGAAAACTATGGTGTTTTTTGCTCTATCGTACTGCCTCCCATCATCCCGAAAGGCAAACTACTACTGCGTATGATTCCTACGGCAGAACATACCGCGGAGGATATCCAGACGACCATTGACGCCTTCAAGGCCGTACGGACCAAATTGGAAGACGGTACTTACGCCAAGATGGGCGAGGAATTTAAGATGGGTGCCGTTGCTGGCGTGCTGGAGTAACCCCGGCCACAATTTTAGATTTCGACCTAAAAAACGGGACGCTGCCAACTGGTAGCGTCCCGTTTTTGCGTCGAACGGGAAGAATTGAGCTGTAGCGGTGGAAAATTGGTAAGTGATACAGCCAGTTCTATCCGAACTTTGTGGTATAGTTATTAACCATAAAATTATAGCAATATGCAAGCCATCACTTCCAACAAACAATTCAATGATCTCGTCGTAGGCGGTAAGCCCTTCGTAGTCGATTTTTACGCCGACTGGTGTGGCCCTTGTCAGGCACTCCTGCCTACAGTTGAAAAGCTGGCCGAGGAGTTCGCCGGGAAGGTGGACATCGTGAAGGTCAACATCGACGAGCAGCGTGGGCTGGCTGATAAATTCGGCGTCCGTAGCATTCCGGCTTTGTTCTTTCTTGAAGGGGACCAATTAAAGGACAGCCTCAAAGGCATGGCTTCGGAGTATGAGTTGCGTAAGCGAATTTCTAAGCTGATTGCTTAGTAGAGAACTATTAATAAACCGGGATTCAGGGTTGCTGCATTTGTGTGCGGTGACCCTGTTTCTTTTGGGGTTGGTGGCGCGGACGCGGGATGCAAAGCGCGTTAACGGCTTTGCTCCTTACGGGAGTTACCCAATCGATAACGAACTTGTAGCGCTCTTGGAGCTGGCAAGAGGAAACGGCTGAGGTGGGCTTCGATACCGATCAGTAAGCAGTCATTAATCTGGTAGTTAATACCTGCTAACAGATCAAGGTCAATATCGAAAATAGTATTTGTGCGGAACCGCTCAACAATGTTCTCTATCGATCCAATTTCCTCATTGAGGCCAGGAAATATCTGCGTAAACCGATAGCCTTTAGTGTGTCTTGCACCAAACCGTCCTTGTAGGCCAAGGTAAGGCCGTAAGCGTTTGCCCTTACGAAGGTGGTAGTTGAAATCACCCATCAAACCACCATATGTCTGCTCCGTACCCCAGGAAGAGTAGAAAAAATCATTAGGTAGCCCGGAGAAGTCTTCCCCTCTTTCTTCATCATTGTACGTAGGGAGGAAGAAGAAGCCAGCGGAAATTTCCCACCGCTCGTCCAGCCGGTAGTGGAAACGAATACTGGCCAGTAGATTGTAGATTGCTTGGTCTCGGTTTTGCTTTCGCTGAAGGCCCGGCTCCCGGAAGTAGAGCGTTTCATTCCCGTCAAAACGAATGGTATCTGACCGTCGGGGGAAGTTGTTAGGTACAACTCCAACCTTGCGCGGCAAGGTGTCGTTGGCTGTTACGTAGGGAGTTAGCGTGAATTTTGAGCTGATTTCAGGTTGAAGCATAACACTCAAATACCAGCCCTTGCCAAAGATTTTGACATCGTTCTTCTGGGCAAATAAGCAAGTAGGTAGGAGTATAATCAGGATAATAAGGCAACGCATCGTGCGGTATTTTCAGGTGCAAAGCCACAAGGTATATCTTTTGCTCAAGCTGAAATTACACTAGCGTAACGAGG
>JAPKCQ010000202.1 GCA_026421165.1 Lewinella sp.
TTGCCTCACTCAACCGAGCAGAAAAAAGACACTTTCGGCTTTTCGTCAAGCGTAACCAGCAGGCGGATGCAGAAATCCTCTTCCTTCAGCTCTTCAATATTTTGGAGCGTACTGGTGAGTATGACGAAGACTATATGCTGAAGAGAATTAAAGGCATCAAAAAAAGCCAGCTATCCAATCTCAAAGCCCATCTCTACAAGCAATTACTAACTAGTTTACGCCTTCTTAACCGGAATAAGGATGAGGCCATTCTGTTACGCGAAAACCTCGATTACGCCCGTATCCTTTATAATAAAGGCCTTTACCGCCAGAGCCTTGATATTTTAGATAAAACAAAAAAACGCGCCCGCGACATCGAAGTCCACACCGTAGCGCTCGAGATCGCTCAGTTTGAAAAACACATCGAGGGCCAGCACATCACCCGTAGCCTCGAAGGCCGCGCAGAAGAGCTTGGGGAAGAGTGTAGGGACCTGACTACCAAGATAAGTGATACCGACGCCTGGTCTAATCTAGCCTTGCGCCTTTATGGTCTCTACTTGAAATTAGGCCTAGTGAGCAACGAGCAGGACTTCTTTATGGTCCAGTCTTTTTTCCGTGGCCAGCGGCCCCGGTCTAAGTACGAAGAACTCGACTTTTGGGGAAAGATCTATTACTGCCAAAGCTACGCCTGGATGCACTTGATGTGCCACGAATACCCTCTGACCTATCGCTATACTCAGCGCTGGGTTGAGTTGTTCGACAATAACGCCCGGATGATCGAGACCAATGCGCCGCTCTACCTGAAAGGTATTCACAACAACCTTGCCACGCTATTCAACATGTGGCAATACGATAAATTTATGGAGCAACTCTCCATGCTCGACCTATTTCCGCATAAGTTTGACCTGACCAACAACGTCAACGTAAGTAGCCTCTACTACCTCTACCAGTTTGATCACCAGATCCGACGGCACTACATGGAAGGCACCTTTAAGGAAGGCCTCGGCCTGGTACCGCAGATCATGGAAGTGATCGAAAACAATACCTACAATTGGGATGATCACCGGATCATGATTTTTCATTACCGTATCGCTTGCCTCTACTTCGGTAGTGGAGATAACGACACGGCGATCGACTACCTCAACGAGATCATCAACCAGCGGAGCCCGAATTACCGGTCGGATATCCAGGCCTACGCCCGTATCCTGAGCCTGATTTGCCACTTCGAAATGGGCAACGTCCAGCTCGTTGAGTACCAGGTTAAGTCCGTCTATCGCTTCCTTTCTAAGGTGGAACACCTACAGGAAACTCAGCAGCATATCTTCCGATTTCTACGACGTACCCCACGCATCCGCGAAGACCAATTGCGAGACGAGTTCATCAAGCTCAAAACGAAGCTGGACGCCCTTACTTCTAAGCCTTTCGAGAGCCGGCCTTTCACTCTTCTCGACATCCCCAGCTGGCTACAGTCCAAAATTGAGAACAAGACGGTACAGGAGGTTATTAGGGAGAAGTTTCAGGGGCAGCGGAATTAGATGGCTTCATTATTTAGGCTACGCAGGTTGTCGTCTAGGCCTTATGATTCACGTACTGTCCTCAAAAGGGTAATAAAGCAGGAGCCATTTTTTTACTTTACTCCGGCCAGACTACTACACTGCATAGATACTCGAATAGCATAGTCCGTGTCACCATAGTTTTGGACGAATGGAGACATGATGTTTCGGTACTCCGTATTGAGCGAAGCCCGTTCCTCTTCCTTAAGCCAGCCCCAGCCTGTTCCCAAGGCTTTTCGTTCGAGAATTCGGTACTTCAGGATACGCCGGCTTAGGTCAATTTTCGCTTTCAACTGCTCGTCTTTGGCCGTTGCCTCAGCGCAGTCGAAGTATTCTTCCGAGCGGCTAGCGAGGTGAATTAAGTTATAATCCGCATGGTTGTGAGGTACCGCTGCGTGAGAATATCCTCCCGGCCAGGCTATCGGCGCTGATGGTTCACGAATGGACTTGCCAAAAGACAACATATACCAGGCGTCACCAAAGTTGCTCATATTGTACCACGCCTGGGCGAGTGTAAGGCAGGCCGCAGCACCTTCGTCCCCTCCTTCGTTACTCAGGCCTTCAAGTTCGATCAGTTGCCTCACGAGTAGTTCTTTTGAGGCTATTTTTTTTTCGTTCCGTCCTCCCAGCATATCCGTTAAAGGAGATGATGGCATTTTCCGAGCATCGGGCTCAAGTGAAGAAGCGATTATATTGGAGAAGTAAGCCGCCGCTGCCGGAAGGTTGTTTTTTCGAAGGGAGAGAGTGCCGGCCAGGTTGTAGAGGTCATTTTTAGTGGGTAAGCGCGTGGTTTTGACCAAGGTGTTGAAGGCGGAATTACCTCCGTTTTGTTCCATGATCATGATGATCGCATCTATGGTTTTCGCGCTGATGTCCCGATCTAAGTAATCGATCGTACGGTAGCCTTCAGAGCTCCAAGTGTCGCCGTTAACCAAAGCCAGTGAGCGGTTGTGCAGAATGAATGCCATCGCGGTATCTCCCGCCGCTGCGTAGTGTTGGCTTGCTACCCGGTTTAGCGCTGGCAGAAGGTTATAATCTTTTTCAGGAGAATAGTCGTATTCCTCCTGGTCCCGTCGCGGCAAAATTACGTCTAGCGCCAACAAGTGTTTCGCCAACTCTTCTTTCACCTCCGCACGGTCAAGGTTTCCGGCTTGCAACAAAGCCAGGTAGCGGATGATGCGGATTTGTAGGCCGGCACCTTCATTACCTTCGTTTAGGCTTGCGGTCTCTTTCAGGGCGGCTTGGTAGTCTTCGTCCAGCAAAGCAACCTGACCACGGAAAATGGCTCCTAGCTTAGCATTCTGGGGCCGGTAAATAGTTAGAAACTGGCGCAGCTGCTTGAGGTAGGCCCGGTCTTTTCCTGCGTTTTCTCGGCGGAGTTGCTCGACTTCTGACTGGTAGTTTTTGCTCCAATTTGGCATCTGGTAACTGGTCATTGCGGGCCCGAGGCCGGTCAGTGGGTTGGTCATCAGCCAGTCCTCCAGTTTATTGATTTCCCGAACTGTAAGTAGTTCTACCAGCGGATTGGAAGGGTCTAGTTCGTAAGCTTTACGGAGGTAGGTTAGTGCTTTACCCTTTTGTTTCAGTGCGGCCAGCGCGTAGAGGTTGGAGCGTTCGGCTGCGTTTCGGGTGGCGGCGATGTAATCGCTAGGGTTAATCCGATCGGCCGTACGCAGGTAAACAGCGATGGCCTTCTCCGGAACGGCACGTAGGGCGTTGGCCATTTCCACGGTGAACCGCCCTTCTTCGTTCCACTGGTTGGCGAAGTGGAAGCGCGCCCAATCGGCCAGGGCGCCGGTCTCGCCATTGAAGTGGCGCATGAAGTAGGTCTTCATGGCTTCCGAATCGTCGTCGTAGTAAGCTAATAATAAGAGCTGATAGGCGTAGCGTTCCTTCAGAAAGGAACCTTTTGGGGCTTTTGTGTAGCCAGCCAGTGCGCGGGCGTGGTAGTTCTCCCGGTAGGCTTCTTCACTAATGGCTACCGACGGCTCTTCTTTCTCATCCCACCAGCGTACAACCACATTTTTCTTTTCGTACCCCTTGGCGTAGAACACGTATTCCTGCAGATCAGGCCGCCGGATAATGGCGCGCCAGGCAGGGTTTTCTTCCCACGTTTTGGGCGCGTTTCCCTTCTTAGCCTTGAGCCAATCTTGCAGCGAGGTGCCGTAAAGGATCGTCATTACATCCTCCGGGCTGACGTTCGGGCCGAGTTCCTCGGCCCATGCGGCAACGTTGCGCAATCGATCCGTTCCCGCCTTCGCATTGCGTAGGGTATTGAGTAGGTCGGCGGAGTAGAAGAGTGGGGCGTAATCTTGGCCGATGATGAAAGGGTTAAGTAGGGCGATGCGGTAGCTTTCGCCGAGAACTACGTAGCCACAGCCGTCTGCCGGTGCGAAATTTATCAGGAAGAAGGCGGTTAGAACCAGGACGAATTTGTGCAAGAGAAGGGGCTTTGAAAATGGGTGAAGCGTGATGTCGATAAAGGTAGCAACTACAAATCCCTAACGGTAAAATTCTTTCCAGATTTCTCCGACATGGTATTCTTCAAGCACGCCCTCCCTCCAGTCAAAGAACAATAGGTCCCGGACTTCGGACTTTTGTTTCAGTAATGCGACGGCCGTCTTCAAATCGCCCGGGCCGTCGTGCCTAATATTGTCTCCCGCACGGAGAAAAGTCGTTGCCTGGGTGGTGTCTCGTAAAACGAGAAAACGACCGGGAGCAACTTTCCGAAGGACGTCTGCCGAACCTTCCGGATCATCTACGATGCCCAGGAACCGATCGTCCCGAAAGGCAGCTCCCCAACGGAACACCGGTAGCCCTGCATCTAACGGAATAGGGTAGGGTGGTGCCTTCAGGTAGCCCCGCAGTAAGTCTTCCCGGTAGATCGCGTTCTTCGTCCGGGCCTCGTTTACCGGCTCCATATTGTAGCACATTAACAGGCCTTCTGGTACGGGCGGGATGCCGTTTTTCGTCCGTTCTCGGTACTGGTGCAGACGGACGGTAACACTCAGGGTAAGCGCCGGATTTTGTTTTTGCAAGGCCTCCAGAAAGGCGAAATAAGAGTCGCGTGAGGTGGGCGTCCAGTCGCAGTCGATTTGCCAGCGGGTTGCGGTGCTCAGTTCTGGATGCCCGGCGCTTATCCCGGAAACCGTGCGGCTGATCCGCTCGGCGAGGTCTTCGACGTCAACTCCCTGGCGGAACACGCGCTCTACGATAAACACCACCGGGACAACGGCTAATTTTTTCCCAATACCGAGCGAATCGGGAAGTTGTAGCAGACCTTTTGGCCGAGCCTGCTTTCGGTTAAAGTCGTAATCAATGTCAAAAAGGCGCAGGAACAACTGCTTAGTACCTGAATTTAGTAGTTCGGCCTTCGCTCGCTCATTCAGTTTCCAGCTCGTTTTCCAATAGTAAATACCGGGTCCATTAGGCGCGGCCGCAGGTGCAAAAAAGGTTAAGGAAGAAGGTTCCGAACAACCTCCAAATAAAAGGACCAGCACTAATAAAAATAATCTCATCAACGGCTAAGGTAAGTTGTTCATATATCAACTATACAAAAGGTAGAAACGTTTTCATTCTTGTAACCTTCTTAGCCTTAAGCCGGGTTTAGTCGTACCTTACCCTTCGATTGTTACTTATCTGCGGTATGTTCCGCACCACTTTACCGAAAATCAAGCACTCCAGATGGAAAATGGTATCCTCACCGAAGCACAACAAAAAGACGCAGAACTGATCACTCTTCTGCTCGATAAGATCGTCAAGAAGAAGGGCTTCGAAAACATCTACGCGAACGCCGAAGGCTACGAAACTCCAGCCAAGATTCGCCGCAGTAAGGATTCCGAAGAGTACTTCATCCCCGATTGTACCGGCGAGGTAAACGGCCGTAAATCTTACTTTGAACTCGGCATGAAATCCGACAACGAACGTGAGTTGGTGACCAAGTGGCGTCTGCTCTCCAGCCTCGCCAGCTACAAGCACGGTAAGCTCTATCTGGCCGTCCCGCGCGGGCACATGGCGTTTACTAACCGCATTTTGGCGGACTATCCTATTCAAGCTGAAGTTGTTAAGCTTTAGGGCGTTCAAAACCAATAAGTCGACACACCGATAAGCCCCGCCCTTAACTAAGGACGGGGCTTATTTTTTGGTCTAATTGAGCGGTTGTCAAAACTATTGTTCTGACCGCTCGAAGGGGTGTACTTGCCTTGGCACTGCCCTCAAAAGCGACTTCCAACGCACCCGCGTTCGCGCCTAGTGGTCTGCCAATATTTAATGTTGACAGACCACTAGTGATGACTCGGACACTAACACCCGATCATATCAACCGACTCTTCGGCTTTACGTACCGCAGCCGGTGGGAAAAAGGGTTAAGGCCAGTAGGCCGAGGGGGCAGGTTGGGTATAAGCGTATGCTCGTTCATCTTCCCGTAAGGGAAGTTATTATGTACTCCATTAAAGAACTTTGCTAAAAGACTAAGGGCCTAACTACAGCGTGTTAAGCGACCGCAACCAAGGCTCTCCCGCTCCCTGACTTACCATTTTGCGTTTAGCTACATCAGCCTCCTCCCGGCTGTTAAAGGGACCAATGAGAATCTTGAAAGCCGTGAGTCCGTTCACGGTACTGATGTTGACAAGCACGGGCATACCGTGTTTGCGTTCCAGCCCTTCCACTTGTTTGAGCACGTTGGCGAACTCGTTGTTTACGGCAACTTGCAACCCGAAGCCGCTTCGTACCTGCCCCGTAACGGAGAAACGGAAGAGGTTGGTGCCGATCACGATTGGGTCGGCAGGTGTCGTGGGCGGGGGCGCAGGTGCCGGGGAGGGTGAAGGTGTAGTGTCCTGTGGGGGTGAAGGCGGTGTTGGGGCGCTAGGCGGAGTGAAGGGCGGGCGGGTTGTTGGCTGGGTGGGGAATGTTGTGGAAGTCCCTCCTCCGCTATTCATCCGTAAGGCTTCGGCAACGGCGGCGTCGGCGTTGACGCGGCCATAGCCGTACTTGTTGGAGTAGCCGCTGGAGTTGTAATCCCACGTGTTTCCAATCTTATCCGCCGTGCGTTCCAGGATGGATTTGACCTCCGCGCTGGTCAGGTTAGGGTTGGCGCTGATGATAAGCGCGCAGATGCCAGCGACCAGCGGCGTTGCGGAGCTGGTGCCACCAAAGTGTTTGTGGTACGGGCCGCGGTCGATTCCGTCTACATAGTATCGTTTGTTGGTAGGCATACCGGAGTTGCCCTGGTCCCAGCTGGCGCGGGCAGCGAGGATGGGCCAGCCCCCGTCCGAGGGAGCTACGACGCTGATGCCACTACCCCGGTTGGAGTAGCTGGCGTGGGTGTCCGAACTGGTACTTGCTCCTACCGCAATGACGCCGGGGATGCTGGCGTAGTAATTGATGTATTCCCGTCCCTCGTTGCCAGCCGCGAAGACGACTATGCAACCTTTACCGCCCCGCCCGGAAGTAAGGGCCTGGCGGATGGACCGTTCATGTTCTGTGCCCGGCCGGTAGCGTGCGTCGATGGTGCCCCAGCTGCAACTGATTATATCGGCCCGGTTGCGGATGCAGTGGCTGAACATTCGCTCCGTCAGGTATTTGGAATACGTCAGTCCGTGCAGCGGCATGAGCCGTGAGTTTGGAGCTGCGCCAACAATGCCCGTTCCGTTGGCGGAAGCTACCGCGACGCTGGAGCAGGGCGTGGCGTGGTCGCCGAAACGGGCACCAGTCGGAAGTGCTGAGCCATTCGAACTGACGCTTAGGGGGGCAACAGCCTTGCCCCGTAAATCGGGGTGGTTTAGGTCAAACCCGTTGTCAATAACAGCTATGATGATGCTGGAGGAGCCGAGGTTTCCGAGCCTGCGCCAGGCGGCTTTTACTTTAGCATCGGCCCCGACCTTGAGGCGAAAATTGGGTACATCGGTTACGAAGCCTTTGTTCTCCAGGTGCCATTCGTGCGGAAGGAGACCGTCGCGTGGCTCCATGAAGTATTGGTCTAGCGGAACGTCGAGGTCGGGATAGGCCTTCTCTACCATGCTGAGTTTAACAAGGGCGGCGGCGACCTTGAGCGGGTTGGGGCTTTTTGGCGTCACTTTGCAGACGATCGTCCCGTCCTTTCTGTCCTCGATAATCTCTAACGCGAAGGCATCGAAAATTACCTGCCGTTCTTCTTTCCCGACGCCGTCGGCCATCTCGCAGTAGATGATGCCGGTGGCAACTACCGGGCGGTTGTCCCCTTCGGCAAAATATACGTGGGTACCGACCTCAACGTCCTGATGCGCGCGGGCACGATCGAGGGCGTCATCGATATTTTCGCCGGGGTTAAGGGTCACCACCTCGAAGCCACCGAGGTCGGGGATGACGTGCGTGTTCACATCCTCCATATCTCTACTACCCAGCTGCTTCTTTAAACCGACCAGCTTGGTGGATTTGGTGAGCATGAGGTCGCCGTTTTCTGATGGGATGTTGATCTTAGACATGGTGTGTGGGTGCTTTTGCTTTGAGTTGTAAGGTAGGGAGTTTCGCCAACTCGGACTTAGTGAGTGTTGAAAATCCTCTACTGCGGCGTCCCTTAGTCCGAGTTAACTATTGATGATTTGAGGTAGTAGCTTTTTCCGCGCCGTAACGGGGCGGTATTGGGGTTATTTTATTGGATTATGTGCCAAGTTGCTAAATCATCTTGGGGAAGATTTAGGTGTTTAAGGTGTCGGTGTTTACCCGATTTTTATGCTTTTCATGCAATTCTGCGGGTAAGAATGAATCAAAAAGTGTCCGAAAATAAGGAAGTCTTTGCCCCGTACTTGCAAGCAT
>JAPKCQ010000021.1 GCA_026421165.1 Lewinella sp.
TGTTCCGTCATCAGTAGGATACTTTAATTGTTGCCTTCCTCTTGCCGAATATTCCCATTGTGCTTCAGTTGGTAAACTGATACCATAATATTGTGCAAATACGTATGCACCATACCATTTTACCCAATTTACTGGCCAATCGAATTTTGAGGCACCTAACGGTGTTGCTGGATTTTACGACGTGGCGAGGTGCTGAAACCGGAGTTTAGCCGTAGCCATCACTTAGGTAGGGCTTTCAGCGCATTGCTTCTATCCGTTCTCTGCATCCTGCGCTCGCGCCCTCTTTCTCATAATATGATAATATGGCGCGGTCGCGGGTGCAAGGGAAGCTGGACGAGCAGGGTAGGGGACTGCTCTCATAATACCCCGTTGGTTTTGTTGCGGGACCGGTTAGGCATCGTCAGGAAAAACATGCTTCAGCAGCACGTCAAAAACCTCCGTGGCTTTCAGCTCCCCGGCAACTGGTTGCTTACTGATCAGCACCGGGCGGTAGGCTTTGGGTAAATCAGTCCTCCCGTGTGAGCCCTTGATCATATCCGCCCTGAGGGGAATAACGTTCATGTTCATCCTGAACCCGAGCTTCTTTTTCAGCACCTTTAGGGCAACGCGCGGATAAATAAACATTTTCTCAGGGTCCAGGAACATTTCGGCCGGGTCATAGCCCGGTTTGTTGTGAATATCGACGTTCCGGGCGAAATCCGGTGCCCGGTCATCAGCGAGCCAGTAGTAGTAAGTAAACCAACTATCGGCGTTCGCGATGACGACGAGTTCACCCGCTCGGGGGTGATCGATCCCGTGTTGTCGTTTACTTGCTGCATCCAGCACCGTTTCCACGCCTTCGGTATTTTCCAGCAAGCGCTTTACTTCCGCTAAAGATTCGGGCTTATTAACGTAGACGTGCGCCACCTGGTGATCGGCCACGGCAAAGGCCTCGCTTACCCCCGCGTCCAGTAGTTCCAGGCCTCGCTCTACCCTGACCTTCAGTAAGCCTGCTTTACGTAGGATACGGTTAAGATGAACCGGCCTGGAAACCGGGCTGATACCGTAACCGGAAAGGATGACCGGCTGCACGCCTCGCGACTCGAAAAACTGAATCAAATCGAAGCATAATGCGTCGATTTTTTGTAGGTCTTCGGCTACCTGAGGTGAACCATGATCGTATTTTTGTAGGCAGTAATCCAGGTGCGGTAGGTAGACTAAAGTAAGCGTAGGCTCGTACTTATCGTACACGATCTTTGTCGCGTCGGCGATCCACTTACTGGACTTGATCGACGTTTTGGGGCCCCAAAAACTGAACAGAGGGAAAGTACCCAACTCCGCTTGCAGCTCATCGCGTAGGGATGCGGGCTGAGAATAGCAGTCGGGCATTTTTCGCCCGTCCGCTAGGTACTGGGGGCGGGGGGTGACCGTAAAGTCAGCGTCGGAATACATGTTGTACCACCAAAACATATTGGCACAGGTGAAGTCGGGGTTGATTTCGCGGGCGCGGTCCCAGATCTTAGGCGCCTGCACCAGTTTATTCGACTGGCGCCAGAACTTTACTTCGCATTCTTCCCGGAAATACCAGCCGTTACCTACGATGCCGTGCTCCGTTGGGGCCTTTCCCGTTAGGTAGGTCGACTGCGCCGTGCAGGTTACCGCTGGCAACACTGGCTGGATGGTCGCAAGGTGCCCGTTGTCTTCCATCCACGCCTTCAGCCTTGGCATCTTGTCTCCCAGCAGCGCGCTGCTTAGGCCCACTACGTTGATTACTGCGGTTGCTTTCATTATTCGCTTATTTTGAGGGTATCCATTACCCACCGCATTTCCCGCTCTATTGAGTCCTGCAGGTTTGATTTTAATGATTCTGGCAGCACTTCCCAGGTATACGTTTCTATTTCCAGGTGCCTGGTGAAGCCCATTTCCTGCCAAACGGAAAGGGTTTCGATGATGTCTTCCCGCGTTGCCCGCAACAGCCCGTATTCTTCCACAAAAAGAGGCACGTGAAAATGCGTTCTGAGTTCAATGAAGTCCGGCTCTTCGATCTGTTCAAGACCATCCTGCAGGTCGGGAAACTGGCTGATGGTGCCGTTTTTTGCTTTCATACTTACCTGGTGGAGGTAAGTCGATTCGTTGAACGGAGCCAATTCCCGACGGATAGCTTCCCGGACGGAAGCTTCCGGAGGAAGCGGAGCCCTGAGGGCGGCACTAATTTGAATTTTCCCAATTCTGATTCCCGCTTGCAAAACTGCGTCGATCACTTCCGTGGGGGATTCGAAGGCTACGGCGAAGTGACAAACATCGTAGCAAAGCTGAACATGTTCCAGCATCGCATCGCGGGCCGTTTCTTCGTCGCTACCCAACAGCACGGCCAGACTTTTCACGCCCTGCTGCAAGAGATAATCCTGGTAAAAATCGATGAAGCCCCGGCTATTCTCCAGGATGCCGTCGGGCTCGGGCTCGATGTCGAGGTGAAGGGATTTACCCGTCTGGGCCTTCAGTTGTACCAAGTGTGCCGCCAGCTCCACCATCTGTTGGCAGGCGACTGACTTTGCCCGCTCCAAATCGGCTTCCGTCTTGTGCCAGAATTTATAGGAAATCGGGGAGGTGGATACACCTCCGTCCAGACCGGTGGGGAGAATGGTCGCCAGGATATCGAAGAGCCTTTTGGTGTACGCCAACCGTTCAGGGGTTGTCCAGTCGGGGTGGTGCACCTGGTCCTTTACCACCTGGTCGTGAAAAGCGCCGTACGGAAACCCGTTGATGGTGAATACGTAGAGGTCATGCTCAGCCAACCAGTCGTGAAACTGCTTCAGCACCAGAGGTTGGGCCAATGCTTCACTGCTCTCGTTTGAGAGGCGCAGCCCGATTCCAAACGGCTGCCCGGGGCTTATTTTTTCCTTCAGGGGAATACAGTATTCTTCAAGGCTGCGCAGGGTCTCCGGCCAGCTCTCGCCCGCATGGATATTGGTACAGTAACTTAAGTGAGCGTTGCCGTTTATTTGCATGGTTAGTAAGGTTAGGGGTACACCGGGAACGCCGGCGGATTATTACGAGGCGGCCCGCAGGTAAGCCATTGCCTTAGCGATGGTCGGAACGTCCATTTCGTGGTACTCCGTACTCTGGCCGACGCCTTTCAGCAGCATGATGGTCAGTTCTCCACCAAGGTGTTCCCGGAATTCTTCCAGCCCCGCGATCAGTTCAGGGCTAGCCCCTACGGCGGGAGGCGTGGCCGCTAACGCGTCGTGGTAAATTGTAAACCCTAGCCCCTGAAAGCAGCGGATTACCCTTTTGAGCACGGCTTCGTCGATTAAGCCGAGTTCGTAGGAGTAGGCGACATCCAGGCAAATACCGATGGCGACCGCCTCACCGTGGAGGACCTCGAAGTTGGTGAGTTGCTCCAGCTTGTGGGCTGCCCAGTGTCCAAAATCCAAGGGACGAGAAGAACCTTTTTCGAAAGGATCTCCCCCCCTGCCGATATGCTCGGTGTGCATCTCGGCGCAGCGGTGAATCAGGTATTGCATGGGTTCCATTTCCCGGTTGCTTAAGCGGGAAACGTTGGTTTCGATCCATTCAAAGAAACGGCGGTCTTTGATCAAAGCTACCTTGATTGCTTCGGAAATTCCCGCCCGCCAGTGCCGGTCATCGAGGGTGAGCAGAAAGTCGCTATCGTTGATCACCGCCACGGGCGGGGCAAAGGTGCCCAGGAAGTTCTTTTTTCCGAAGAAATTGACGCTGTTCTTCACCCCCACGCCCGAATCATTCTGGGAGAGCACCGTCGTCGGCACCCGGATGATGCCGATACCCCGGTGGCCGATGGAAGCGGCAAACCCGACCATGTCGAGCACGGCACCGCCACCGATGGCGATGATGAACGCGTGCCGGTCTACTTTGGCATCATTGATCAGGTGCAGTACCTTTTCAACATCAGTCAGCGAGTTCTTCGTGGCCTCCCCCCCGGTAACCAGCAGGGGAGCAGCGCACAGTGATAAACTGGCGGCGTGCACGGTGAAAAAGGCGGAGATTTCTTCCGTCAGCAAAGGGTGGTGGGCCGCCACCCCGTCGTCCATTACGACCACGGTTTTTACCGACTTCCCAGTACCACTACTTTTCAGGATCTCCGGCAACATCGTATTCGAAGTGTTGAAAAGAGACTTCGTAAAGGATATCCGGTACTCGTGTGATACGCTGAAGGTTTGGGTAATCGTTTTGGTCATTATTGGTTTTTAAGTCTCTTTTAAGTTACGGCAAAGTGCTTGGCCAGGAACAAGGAACAGGGCAACAGTAACAGCACCAGTAAGCCCGTCAGAAACGTAGGGGAAAAACCCGCGGCCAGGCTGGCGTTCAGAGGAATCAGGGAGAGGATCCCCATTTTAACGGCTAGTTGGATATTGGAGGGAGTGTTAAGGCGGATCGCGCGGATTTTCGCGACCGCGTTCATCGTGAACCAGAGGGTGAAAAATGGAAGGGCTTGCCACACACCGTAATTCGTGAACTGGCTAAGCGCTAGGATGAGGGACAGGATGCTGACGTCAATCCCCAGTGCCAGCATGATGGACTGGCGGTTACTGCCCACCGCTTCCTTTTGACTGGTCAGGGTAACCGCACTGATGAAGAGGATGGGGATCACCCCGATCCACCAGTAGTCGGCCAGCGCGGCGGGAGACAGGCTAACGCCCAGTAGTAGGTTTCCCGCGCGGCACAGTCCCATGTTCAACGGGCCGAGTGCCGGAGAGTGTTTCCCGAACTTGTCGTAGCACAGCGCCAGCAACGCCACGGCTACGGCAATAAGCCCACTAAGCGGGGAAACAAAAAAGGCGGCGAGTATACCGACTAGTAAGAGACCACCGCCGAAGGCAAAGGCCGACGAAAGCTTCACTTTACCACTGGGCAACATCCTTTCCGGACGTTCGACCCGGTCCGTCTCTAGGTCGAAAACATCGTTGAATACAATGCCACCGGCGTACAGGCCGGCGGTGGACAGTACCAGTAATAGTAGCGGACCAAAGTCGGGCCAGGCGGTATCCGAAAATACACCGGCGATGGCAGCGCCGGCTAAAATGTCTGCAGCGGCCGTTACCACGTTGGCCGGGCGTGCCAGCTTTAGGAAGTATTTAATTTTCATACTTCCGCTAGTTATTTATAATGTTTTTCGAGCTGCCTGCTTTCGGAGCCTGCCCCCGCAAAACGCGGTTGCCTTCAAAGAGCGCATTTTGGTCCACCTCGAATCCATCGACCCAGTCGGCTTCCGTCATCTCCCCGTTTTTGCCGTAAACGGTTAGCGCATTTTGGTAGCAGGTCAGGTGGACGTCGTTTTCGGTCAACCCTCTTTGCAGCATCAGGGCGGCCGTTTTGGGTACCGCCAGGGGATCGCTTACGCCCCAGTCGGCGGCGCTGTTGACAATTATACGGTCGGTTCCGTATTCTTTGACGATTTCCACCATTCGCTCGTTGCCCATTTTTGTGTTGGGGTAGATGGTGAAGGCCGCCCAGTAGCCACGGTCCAGTACTTCCCGTACTGTTTCTTCGTTATTGTGGTCAATTACGACCATGGTCGGGTCCATCCCGTGCTCTTCGAGTACGTCCATACTGCGGTAGGTTCCCCTTTTCTTATCCCGGTGGGGGGTGTGGATCATGATGGGAAAATCAATCTCCTTCGCCAGTTCGATCTGGAGACGGAAGTATTTATCCTCCGCAGCGGTCTGGTCGTCATAACCGATTTCACCGATAGCGACTACCCCTTCTTTCGCGGCAAACATGGGGAGTAGTTCCATCACCTCTTCGGCAAGGGCTTCATTATTCGACTCCTTGGAGTTGAGGCCGATGGTGCAGTAGTGCTTGATGCCAAACTGGCTGGCGCGGAACCGCTCCCAGCCTAGGATACTGCTGAAGTAGTCTTTAAAAGTCCCCGCTTCGGTGCGGGGCTGGCCCGTCCAGAAAGCAGGTTCAATTACCGCCACAACGCCCGCCTTTCGCATTGCTTCGTAGTCATCCGTCGTGCGGGATATCATGTGAACGTGGGGGTCAATGAAGTTCATTTTTATTGTTTTTAGTTTATCCGAGGGTCTTATCTGCTTCTTCGGCCCGGCCCAGCTCATCCCATTCCGGGAGGTCAGCGGGCGCAATACCTGCCTTGTCTAGGATTGTATCCGCTTCCGCCAGTCCGCTTTCCCGGATGGCTAGGGCAGCAGCGAAACGTTCGCGGCCCGTTCCTTCGTTAAGAACGCGTTGCAGATCTTCCAGCAGGGGAGCATCGATAAACCCTACGGCGTTGCGCCATAGCTCCGTGCTGACGGAACGGTGAGCCGACCAGCGTTCGTGCGCATAGTCCCGTAATATCAGCGCCAGTGTTTTGTTTCTCCGTCGGTCAAGGCCGTAGACGCGATAAAGAGGTCGTTCCATGAACATCGCCTTCAGCACCATTTGGTTCCAGGGCTGTTCCGCAAAGTACTTTTCCGCGTAGGGGTTGTCCAGCGCGATGGCGTCAAAAACGGGCGTAATGTTCGTCCGTAAGCCGTCAATGGCGCGCAACCGAAACGCTTCAGCATTTTCCAGAAAGGAAAGCCCTTTGTACAGGGCTACCGACTCTCGCATATCCGCCGTTCCGAATAGTTTTTCGAGCACCTCGTGGTTGGTCTCCGTCGGTAAACAGGTCATGAGCGTGACTCGGCAGAGCTCATCGATGGTCCAGGTCGCTGGATTAAAGGCCGGCTGTAAGGACCGCAGTTGTTCTAATTGTGCCAACCTGAGCGTAAGTGGGGCTTTGGAGGTCTTCCGAGGAGCGCTACTAAACGCGAGGTAAAACTTACTAGCTTTTGCTCCCGTACTTACCTCAAGTGCTTTGGCTTCCAGCCAGGCCCGGTGTTCTTCGTCGGGTAAAATATCAAGGCAAATTTTTAGCATCATTTCATCGTTTCACACCTTCAGCACGCAGATTGCAAGGTACTACGCCAGCCGTAAATCCATTGTTGTAGAAATGTCATTTCTTATAATGTGATGTTTCTAACCACCGTGAAGTTGCCGACTCTAGCCTGGTGAGGCCCGACAACCAAAGACATCCACCACTTCGGTAAGAAGGCCACCAGGCTTGTGCTTCCTGGTGACCTGTCTTCAAACATTACGCTTCGGAGCCAAAGCCGCTTGCCCCATTTTAGCGGGAAACTACCATTGAGCCTCTTTTACTTATTATTCTACCAATCGACTTTCTTTTACTCTTCTATAAAACAGAGGTAATTAGCTTTGCCTATATTTAGGGTTTAAACATCAAAGAAACAGAAAATAAAAGCTAACGGACCTTCCATTGCCGTACTACCATTTGTTAACCGGAGTGCAAATGATGAAAATGAATTCTTCTGTGACGGGATCACGGAAGAAATCATTACAGCTTTGGCTGGTATTGAGCAGTTAAAAGTCACTTCCCGAACGTCGAGCTTTTTCTTCAAGGACCGCCAAATGATGGCGGGCGAAATTGGCCAGCAGCTGGGGGTGAAAACGATCATGGAAGGTAGCGTACGGATTTTCGGGAAAGCACTCCGGGTGACGGCTCAACTGATTAACGTGGCGGAAGACACCCAGATCTGGTCAGCCGTCTGGAATCGGGAACTTGATAATATCTTTGAAGTGCAGGATGAAATAAGCCTGCTGATTGCCGACCAGCTACGGGAGCAGTTCGGGCACCTGAACGTTGCGGACCGCTTGGTCGTACAACCAACGTCGGACCTGGAAGCCTACGAATACGTCCTGAAGGGTAAATTCTATTTCAATAAGTGGAATCCGGCCGACGTAAACCAGTCAATCATCTTGTTTGAAGCCGCTATTTCTAGGGACCCCCAACTGATCGATGGACACCTGGCGCTTGCTGACGCTTATGGTTTTTTGGGCACGGTAGGATTTTTACCCTACGAGGAAAGCTGGCAAAAAGCAATGGAATCGATACAGCAAGCCAGCTTAATTGACGAAGAAAATGCCGCCTTGAATTACCAACTCGCCAATCAGGTCTTCTTCACGGAAGCAGACTACGGTAAGGCTTTTGCCCATACGCTCCGGGCGGTTGTCCGGAGGCCCGCGTACCCGGAGGCGCGGCTGTTCATGGTCTTCCTCTTCCTGGTGCAAGGTGACTTCAAGCAAGCCCACCGACACTTGCAGTACGTCCGGGCCGTAGATCCGATGAATCCGGAAATGCGTTTTTATCAGGCGTTTTTCTGGTACCGGTCGGGGGAATACCAGGCGGCCATCAATGAGTGCGACGAACTGCTAACGGAAAACCCCAAAAATTTGCCAGCCAGTACCGTAAGAGCATACGCGCTTTTGATGGTCGGAGCCTACGGTCGGCTCTTCTCGATTTTGGCGGATATACCCGATGAGTTGATGATGCCCGATGAGAAATTGGGCTTGACCTGCTTGGCCCATAAAATGAAAGGCGATGACGCTGGCGCTGACCTAATGAGGGAACTGGAAGCAAACGCTGCTGGAGATACCTCGTTTCAGGCGCACGCCTATTTATTTATGGTCTGCGCGGTAACCGGGAAAAACGACCAGGCGTTTGCGATTCTCGATAAGCTATTCAGCGTCAAGTCCTCCATTCTTCTGCTTAGCTTCAATGATCCACTAGCGGCAAAGCTGCGGCAAGACGAGCGGTTTGCGGTGTACCAGCAAAAGATTTACGTGGTGACGAACGCGTCGGAGAAGCCAAAGAAACCGAGACCCGCTCCGCCAGATCCCGCCACGGTACAGTTGCTGTTGGATCAGCTGATGGAATTTGTGGTGCGGGAAAGCCCGTACCTTAATCCTTCGCTTACGCTGCGTTCGTTAGCCAATCAAATCGAAATACATCCGAACCAGCTCTCCTGGTTGTTAAACAATCGGGTCGGCAAGAATTATAATGAATTCATTAACGGGTACCGGGTGGAGCACTTCAAGAAACTCGTGGTAGACTCCGCCAACGCCCACATCTCCATGATTGGCCTGGCGTACGAAAGTGGGTTCAATTCCAAAACCGTTTTCAATACGGTCTTCAAAAAAATGGTGGGAATGACGCCCAATGCGTACAAAAAGAGTACCGATATGTAATTCCGAACTCCGCCGCCGGATTTCCGCGCTTACGGTGGCTATAACTCCCCGTCTTTTGTGTCATAATCCAAACCGATTAGATATGAATACGATGAAAATGAAAGCTGTAATCGCCACTGCCTACGGTGGCCCTGACGTACTGGAAATCCAGGAAGTAGACCGCCCGCAGCCAGCGGAGAACGAAGTGCTGGTACAAGTCTTCGCTACCGTCGCCACTACGGCCGATACGATGATGCGAACCGGGAAGCCTTACTTCGGCCGGCTGTTCTTGGGGCTTTTGCGCCCTAAGCAGGCGATCATGGGCACCGGTTTCGCTGGTGTTGTGGAACAGGTGGGGGATAGGGTCACGGGCTTCAAGCCGGGCGACCGGGTATTCGGAGAAACGACTACTTCATTCGGAGCCAACGCGGAGTATGTAGCGGTCGCGGAGGACGGGGTAATCCTGAAAATGCCCGATGGCCTCCCGTTCTCCGAAGCTGCGGCTTTCTGCGACGGCCACCTCACTTCGTTTAATTTCCTGAAGCGTATCGCTGATATTCAACCCGGGCAAAAAGTTCTGATCAACGGTGCCGCCGGTAGCTTGGGGACCGCCGCCGTACAGCTGGCCAAATACTACGGAGGTCACGTCACTGGCGTTTGTAGCGGTAGGAATACTGGGCTGGTTAAATCTCTCGGTGCCGATAAAGTAATCGACTACACTAAGGTAGATTTTACCCAGATAAACGAGCAGTACGACGTGATCTACGATTCGGTTGGGAAGAGCTCTTTCATGAAGTCGAAGCAGGTGCTAGCAAAAAATGGTCTATACCTGTCTCCTGTTTTGAGCCTATCGTTATTACTGTGGATGCTGCTCAACCCTGTACTTGGTGGCAGAAAAGCTAAGTTTGAAGCTACTGGTCTGCTTTCGGATAGTGAACTGAGGAAGCTACTGATCGGGGTAGCAGAGCTGTATCGGATTGGGCGGTTGCGAACCGTCATCGACCGGCAGTATCCTTTGGAAAAGACCCCGGAGGCACATGGCTATATCTCCGGAGGGCACAAGAAGGGTAATGTAGTGATCATGGTACGGCCCTGACCTTGCGAAACGGAGTTTAAGAAAGGGGTAATGTCCGGTAACGAGTATTTACCGCTCTCTGGAAGGTTACCTTTTCTATCTTTTCGTACTTGAACAGTTGGCTCAAAATAATATTCCGCTGTTTCAGGGCGCGTTCTGGATGCTTACGCGGATTGTAAGCAGTAGGGCTTCCTTTATTAAAGAACCGTTGGGATACTTTTTCAATGCTAAAGAAGTTTTATCCTGACATTATGGTATTCAGATGCAACAGCAGAATTTCATTCTTTACTATGCTACTGTCGGCCACTTGAGGTGAAAATATGTTCGCGCCAGCGGATACGGTACTCTCACCGGTCGTCTGTAGGCCCCCTTGCGGTCGTCCGTACGGGCAAACGTTTTACCTCGTGTTTTCAACAGTAGTGTATAAACCTCCTTCATCCGGCGGATCGAACATGGCCAATTCGCACAAACTATTCTTTTTCGACGGCCTCGGCGCCACCCTATCCGCAGTCTCTCTTGGCTTGTTGCTACCGTATTTTAACGAATACATCGGTATGTCCCTAACTCATTTATATGTTTTGGCCGGACTAGCAGTAGTATTCGCCGTTTATTCCTTGTCCTGCTACTTCTTCCGGGTGGAAAAATGGCGTTCGTTTATGCTTGGCATCGCAGTTGTCAATCTCTCGTATTGTGGCCTTACTATTTTCCTGTTGTTTAGCAACTGGTTTACGATTACCGGCTGGGGCGCAGCTTATTTTATGGCGGAGATTATAGTTATTGTTTTGCTGGTTTCTTTGGAATTTCAGACAGCTAATCGAAAGTTGTAGGCTCCGGTTGAAACTGAAAAAGGTCCATACTGCACCTTCCTTCCACGTTTATAGTACCTAGAATGACGTGCTCGTTTTTGTTGATGGGACGACACCACGTGCTCCGGACAGGTCGTATTCCGGCCGGGAAAGCGTTTTGGCCCAGGGGCGTTTCCGGGTGTAGCGCGAGACGCCAGCTTCCAGTGGTTTTGGGAATAGCTGCAGATAAGACGGCTTGCTTTTCCTTTACCTGCCGACGGTAGAGATAAATCTGCTATTGGTTCCTGCCGGTTACACTGATGGTACCATATTTAAGGGAGTAATATCTTGTCGGTACTGAAGGAGCCACTACCGATGGGTGTTCAAGAACCTCCTTTGGCACCTGCGTAAGCGCCATAAAATGACACTTGTAGTAACAACATTTCTACCTACCTTCGACCCACCTAATCCAACCACCAGATGAAGAACGTCTTACTCCTACTCTGCGCCCTAATCTCGGCCAGCCTGACCGCCCAAACTACCCCCAACTGGCTGCGCCACGCCGCCATCTCTCCTGACGGTAGCCAGATCGCCTTTACCTATAAAGGCGACTTATACAAGGTGCCGACCGCCGGCGGAACGGCTACTCAACTCACCTTCCACGACGCTCACGACTACATGGCGACCTGGAGCAAGGATGGCAAGCAACTCGCTTTCTCTTCCGAACGCTACGGTAACTTCGATGTCTTCGTGATGCCAGCCACCGGGGGCCAGGCGCGCCGCCTTACCTTTCATTCTAATACCGAGCTGCCGTACAGCTTCGCCGCCGACGGTAAATCCGTCTTCTTTGGCGCGTTGCGGCAGGACGATGTGCAGCATCGCCAGTACCCGCACCGCTCGCAGTCGGAGCTCTACAGTGTGCCCGTCGATGGCGGAAAGGTGAGCCAGGTACTGACCGTGCCCGCCGAATACGTGCAGATTACTAAGGACGGAAAAAGCCTGTTTTACCACGATAAAAAAGGTGGCGAAGACCCCTACCGAAAGCACCACACTTCGGCCATCACGCGCGACCTCTGGCGCTACGATATGACGAGCGGTAAGCACACCCAACTCACGACCAATACTGCCGAAGACCGTCAGCCGGTCCTCAGTGCCGACGAGAAAACGCTCTACTTTCTCAGCGAGCGCAGTGGCACGTTTAACGTTTACAAAATGCCAGTTAATGATGTGGCGCGGGCGGAGCAGCTGAGTAAGTTTTCAACGCACCCCGTTCGTTTCCTGAGCATTGGGGGTGGAACTTTATGCTTCGGTTACGACGGCGAACTGTACACCATGAAAGAGGGTGGTGAACCCCAGAAAGTACCCGTCACCATCATCACCCAGGATAAAGCTAACAGCGACAAATTTATCTCCATCAGCGGCGGCGTAACCGAAATGGAAGTCTCGCCCAGCGGCAAGGAAATCGCCTTCATCGCCCGCGGAGAGGTCTTCGTTACCTCCGTCGGCGAGTCCTTCACCAAACGCCTCACCAACACGCCGGAGCAGGAACGCTTCGTCACCTGGGGCCCGGAAGGGAAATCCGTCGTCTACAGCTCCGAACGGAACGGTAAGTGGAGCCTCTACGAAACCAAAAAAGTCCGCGACGAAGAACCCTTCTTCTACGCCGCCACCCGCACGAAAGAAACGCCTGTCCTCGAAAACCAAACCGACAACTACCTCGCCAAATACTCGCCCGACGGCAAGAAAATGGCCTACGTGAAGGGCCGCCGCAGCATCGTCGTCCGCGACGTCGCCTCCGGCGCCGATACCACGCTGATGGACGCCACCGAGCTCTACCACATGAGCGACGGCGACAAGTACTTCACCTGGAGCCCCGACTCCAAATGGCTCCTAGTAGAATGGGACGTGCTGCTCAACAACAGTGAAGTATTGCTCATGAAGGCCGACGGCTCCAAACGCGTTAACCTAAACGAAAGCGGCTACTACGACTCCCGCCCGAAATGGGTCGACGGCGGCAAGCAGATGATCTGGTTTACCAACCGCGACGGACTAAAATCCTACGCCACCAGCGGCCGTTCTGAACAAGACGTTTACAGCATGTTCTTCACCCAGGAAGCCTGGGATGAATTTAACCTCAGCGACGAAGAGTTTAAACTCATGAAGGCCATTAAAGAGGTAAATAAAAAGGACAAGAAAGACGATAAAGAGAAAAAGGAAGATGGTGAAAAAGACGATGACAAGGACGATGACGACGATGATAAAAAAGACGAGAAGAAGAAGGTAGAAAAACTCACCTTCGACTGGGATAATATGGACGAACGCTCCAAGCGCCTTACCATTCACTCCTCCCGCCTCGGCGACGCCGTGCTCTCCAAAGACGGCGAGAAACTCTACTACCTTTCCACCTTCGAAAAAGGTGCCAACCTCTGGAGTACTAATCTGCGCACCAAAGCCACCAAGATGGAAATGAAGATTGGTGCCAACGGCCGCCTGATGTGGGACAAGGACATGAAGAACCTCTACTTGCTCAGCGGTGGGAAGATCTCTAAGATCGATATAGCTAAGGGTAAGAAAGAGAACGTCAAAATCAAAGGCGAAATGGCCTACGACGTCGAAGCCGAGCGCAAAACGATGTTCGACCATGTCTGGATTCGGACCAACGCCATCTTCTACGAGCCTACCTTCCACGGTATCGACTGGAATAAAATGCGGACCGAGTACGAGAAGTTCCTCCCTTCCATCGGCAACTCCTTCGAGCTGACCGAGATGCTCTCCGAGATGCTGGGCGAACTTAATGTCTCTCATGCCGGTGCGCGTTACCGCAGCAGTGGATTTACCAACCCCGATAAAACGGCTTCCCTCGGGGTGTTCATGAACTATGCCCACACGGGCAACGGCATCCTCATCGACGAAGTCCTCAGCGGTGGCCCGCTGGACAAGGCGGCCTTCACGGTCAAAGCAGGTATGGTCATCGAAGCCATCAACGGGGATACTATTCTGCTGAATCGCGACGTCGCGTCTTACTTGAACCGTTTGGACGGCGAATTTACCCTCCTGGAAATCGTGGACCCCGCGACAAAAAAGCGGGAGACCATCACCGTAAAGCCCATCTCCCTTGGTGAAGAAAACAGCTTGCTCTACAAGCGCTGGGTGAAGAAGAACGAAAAGGAAGTCGACGAAAAAAGCGGCGGCAAACTGGGCTACGTCCACATTCCCGGTATGGGTGACGGGCCTTACCGCAGCATTTATCAGGATATGATGGGCAAGTACTTCAACCGCAAGGCCATGATTATTGACACCCGTTTTAACGGCGGCGGCGATCTGGTGGCCGATCTGGCGATGTTCTTCACTGGCACCCCTTTCATTACTTACGAAACCGAGGCCAAGGTCGTAGGTGGAGAGCCAACCTCCCGCTGGACGAAGCCAACCCTGGCCCTCATCAACGAAGCGCAGTACTCCGACGGGCACTGCTTCGCCTGCGGTTACACCGACCTTAAAATAGGCAAGACAGTCGGTATGCCCACACCAGGAACCTGCTCCTTTGCCGGTTGGGAACGGCTGCCCGACGGCTCGGTCTGGGGCGTCGTTCCCGTCTCGGCCAAAGACATCAACGGTAAGTGGATGGAGAACAGCCAGACGGAACCGATGATTAAGGTCAAGAATATGCCCGGCGTAATTGATAAAGGCCGCGATGAGCAGTTGGAGCGCGCTATTACGGAGATGCTCAAAGACGTCGAATAATTAACCCGTCGTGATACGCTGTGGGTGCTTTTCTTGCTAGTAACTCCGGACGAAGGCCGGGGTTACTAGTAGAGAGGGCCGTTCAAGGAAGCTTACTACGAGATGTAACGGGAGGCAACAATAGCTACCGCCAAAACCGTTACGTTCACATATTTTATACCACACTGATTCAAATATTCATGCTCAAGACATTTTTCGCAGCCCTGCTGGTCGCCCTGGCGCTTCCCACCCTCGCCCAAAATTTCTCTGCCATCTACCAGCCTTCCGACTCGGAAGTACGGACGGTAACCAAAGCTGGTTGGGAGGCTTTTCTAGCCGAGACCAATTCCCTGACCGCGGACGGATTTCGCCTTACTGACGTGGAGACTTTTAAAGAAGGCGGCGATGACCGCAACTTCGTAGGTACTTATACCAAAAGCCCACTGGAAGGCGTCGTCGAAATGGCTGAGGGCTGGGCTGCCTTCATCAAACTCAAGCGCAAAAAGGTAAAGGAAGGCTTTACGATGATTGACGTAGCTGCCGTGACCCTCAACGAATCTGACGTCAATTTCTACGGCGTCTGGGCCAAGGAAGACAGCCCTACTATACACAAAGTATGGTTGCTCGATAGCCGCCAAATCGTCGAGAAAAAAACGGAGGATATGGCCAAAGCACGCTTCAAAATTAAGCGTGTGCACGTAATTGATGTGCCCAACGGTGAGCCTTCTTTCGTCGTTCTCTACCACTTTTCTCCGATTGATCGCTTTAATTTCCTCTGCTTCTCCGACTCCATGGAAGACTTTCAAAAAGAATACGAAGAACGAAAAAGTAGCAAAGTGGAACTGATTGATTTCGACCGTTTCCGCACGGGAAATAGCACTCGCTACGTTGCCGTTTTTCAGGATGGAGCATACGAAAGTGTTTTCGTCACGGATCAACCCTTTGATGCCATCCAGGCCAAGTCTGATTCTTTGGCGGAGTACCTTGGGCTTAAGCTGGTGAACCTTAGTGTAGACTAGTGCTCTGTTAGGCTAACAAACTAAACGATTAGTCTCCCTTCCATATAAGTAACTGCCCGCCCGGTAATCCGCACCTTCTTCCCCATCAGCTGGCACGTTAACTCTCCGCCACGTGTCGAGACTTGCCTGGCTTTTAGCTTCTTTTTATCTAGTTTCTTTGCCCAGAGCGGCGTAAGGACAGTATGGGCCGATCCGGTCACCGGATCTTCGTTGATCCCGTAGGCGGGGAAGAAACAGCGACTGACGAAGTCGTGTTCTTTACCAGGGGCAGTCACCAGGAGACCACGGTGTTGCTTCATGGCCGCAAGCATTGGGAAGTTTGGTTGAATTTTTTCCACTTGAGACTGGTTTTTGAGCACGACAATCAGGTCGTCGATACCTTCATAGACTTCCAGGGGTTTAAGTCCGCCGAGGATCCCACGTAGTCCTTTGGGTGCTTTAATCTTTTTGGGGGCATCAACGGGGAAATCCATGCTGTAGCTACCGTTGCTGTTAGGAATAACGATGATGGTTCCAGCTTCGCGCGTTTTAAATCGCATTTTATTTAGCTCCTTGTCACCGGAAATATGAAGGATGTGTGCTGCTGCAAGCGTTGCGTGTCCGCAAAGCCGAACTTCCATGGTGGGTGTAAACCACCGGATATGGAATTTATTAGGCCCTTTAATGGTTACAAAAGCAGTTTCTGAAAGATTGTTTTCGGCAGCGATGTTTTGCATAAATTTATCTGATGGAAACTCTGGCACCGGTACGACCGCTGCGGGGTTACCATTAAATTTTTTTTTAGCGAAAGCATCTACTTGATAGATTGGTAAGTTGTACATTGTGTTGATTTTCAAGGGTATGCATGGTTTTAATGGGTTTTATCAGGCTTTTTGGGGAGATTCGTGTTAGAAACCTTCCGAAATTCTGTTACTTTTTCCCATTTTTTCCGTCCAACATTTACCCTAATAGGCAATAGTACGTTTTTTCGTTCTTTGTCATGTTTTTATAAACCTATTTTACGTTATCCATATCATGAATAAAGTTAACCAACTTTCAGACTACCTCTTCCTTCGGGAAGGGACAACTTACGTAAGAATTCCACTCTCCAAAATAGAATATATCCAAGCAGATGGAAATTACGCTTATATCCAGACCGACGACAAGCGCTTTGCAGTAAAGCGTTCTCTTGCTTCAATCTCTGAGGAGTTGAAAGCCCCGGATTTCCTCCGCGCAAGCAGAGGCATCTTGGTCAACTTCACCCGCGTCAACACAATTAGTTTTGCTAATGGTGTGATTAATGTAGGTAACTATGAAGTAAAGATGGGAAAAGCCTACCACGCAGAAATAAAAAATCTTATGCCCCGGTTGTAATGTGATGTTTTTTTTGCGTTTCTCATTTTTTTCAGATAAATCTTTCGGGAAAATGGAGCCGACAATGTTCTAGCAACATTGTCGGCCTTCCTTTGTGCTGTTCTCACCTCTCTGAACTTTATACCCCCCTCCCCGCATTATGAGGATGTGAAATTTATTATCTACGATATCGAAGCCACCTGTTGGGAAGGACGCCCACCGGGTACGGTTCAGGAAACGATTGAAATTGGCGCTTGCGAACTCGACCGCTTCGGCCGGGTACAGGACCATTTTAGCCGACTTATTAGGCCTATTATCCACCCTTCCTTAAGTCACTTTT
The DNA here is from genome assembly GCA_026421165.1 of Lewinella sp. Classification (GTDB taxonomy): domain Bacteria; phylum Bacteroidota; class Bacteroidia; order Chitinophagales; family Saprospiraceae; genus Neolewinella. Next base: position 17,299 of record JAPKCQ010000021.1, read on the forward strand.
GCCGAAATCTGACTAAGATCGACCAGGTTGAATTGAATCGCGCACAAGGGTTTACCCGCGTTATTGAAGACTTTCAGGATTGGATCGGCGTTGACTACGAAGAATACATTCTCGCTAGTTGGGGTAATTTCGATCCTAAACAACTAGCTGCTGATTGCCGCTTGCACAAACTGGATGACTACTGGCTGGATGAGCACATAGACCTCAAGGCACAATACCAAGACATTAAAGGGTTGTCTAAGAAGCGTGGCCTCAAATCAGCAATAAAGCACGAAGGCTACGAGTGGGAAGGCGAAGAGCACCGGGCTCTGGTCGATGCTAAAAATACCGTCAAGGTGTTTCAATCGTTGGTAGATATGTGGCAGTATTGACTGAGTGAACAAGAGAATTATTCACTCAGTCTCTGGTAAAGGCCAAGCGCATTCCCTTAACCTCTTCAAAGAATAGTCCCCGGTCATAAGCGATGTGCCCGGAAACGATTGTTTGCCGGACGCGACCGGTGAAGGTCTCTCCTTCCAACGGTGACCAGCCTACCTTGTAGAAAGTATTGTCTTTAGCAACGGTCCATGCCTCCTTTGGGTCGTAGATGATGATGTCTGCGTACATACCTTCATCCAGGTAACCACGGCGGTCAATCTCGAAACATACGGCCGGAGCGTGGCACATCTTTTCGATCACGCGCTCCAGGCTGATGTCGCCCTTGTGCACGAGGCGCATCATCATATCAAGCGAATGTTGCACCAGTGGTAGGCCACCAGGTGCCTTGAAATAGTCAGTTTGGGACTTTTCCTCTGCTGTATGTGGAGCGTGGTCAGTGGCAATCACGTCGAAGCGATTGTCGAGCAGAGCGGGGAGGAGAGATTTGCGGTGGTGCTCCGCTTTGATGGCCGGATTGCATTTGATCTTGTTCCCGAGGCGGAGGTAATCGTCGGCATTGAAAGTAAGGTGATGAACGCATACTTCAGCGGTGATCCGTTTTTCTTCCAACGGGATATCGTTGCGGAACAGCGCGATCTCCTCTTCCGTACTGATGTGGAGGATGTGTAGGCGTGTGTTGTGCTTTTTAGCCAGTTCAACGGCCAGCGTGCTCGACTTTAGGCAACCGGCGGCAGAGCGAATGTTGGGGTGTTCGGTAACGGGGATATTGTCTCCGTACTTTTCTCGTGCAACTGCGGCGTTTCCGCGTATAGTCGCTTCGTCCTCGCAGTGGGTGGCGATCAGTAGTGGGCAATTGGCGAACAGTGTATCGAGTACTTTACGATCATCCACCAACATATTTCCGGTGCTGCTGCCCATGAATATTTTGAGCCCGCAAACAGTTTTGGGATCGGTTCGTAGTGCTTCGTCCCGGTTATCGTTGGAGGCTCCCATGTAGAAGCTGTAGTTTGAAGGACTTACTTGTGCGGCGATGTCGTATTTGTCCTGCAGTAATTCTTGGGTCAGCGCGGATGGCTTGGTGTTGGGCATTTCCATGAAGGTGGTGGTACCACCGGCAACGGCCGCGCGACTTTCGGTTTTGATCGTAGCCTTATGCGTTAGTCCGGGCTCCCGGAAGTGCACCTGGTCGTCAATGATCCCGGGTAGTACCAGGCAGCCTTCTGCGTTGATTTCGCGGTCTGCCCGCCGGTCGAGAGATGAGCCAATGGCTTCAATAAAACCGTCCTTCACAAAAATATCTCCGGTGATCCGTTGTCCGCGGTTGATGATCGTTCCGCCTTTGATGAGAATAGTGCCTTTGCGCATGCTGATTGGAATTTTTACGCAAGATATATTTTCTGGCGCAAACGCGGGTGCATGGGGGGAAGACCGTTCGGCTGCCTTTAGGCTGAAGTTATACTACGATTGGTCGCTTGAGGTTGTTTTGTGTTCGCGCCAGTGAACGGGGGGCTACCGAGAGCTGCCAGTAGGGACAATCCTTTGCGGTCGTTCCTACTGACATACACTCTTACCTCATGTTTCTTGCAAGAGTACAGACAGCCTGTAAACCGTTCATTGGTAGACCTTAACCTTCCCTTAGTATATCAATTGCAAATTTTAAGAATTCAAAATGCAACCTTCGTGTCACGGTAAACGCCTTTAGGGTAAATCAACTAATTTAGTAGGCTTTCGGGCCTAGGATTAACCTTCACCTTCTTAGTTACAAAAGATATTTAACCATGAGATTTTTTATTTTTTTCCTTTGTGTTTTCGCATTCGTGGCACTTTCTGCCCAGGGCATCAACGTCGATTCCGGCGGGGGAATGCTAGCCTACAAAGCGGAAACCACTACTCAAAAGTCCTCCTTTAAAATCAAGGGGCGCGAACGCACCCTCCTCGGTGACCTTGACCTAAGCGGTGCCTGGGGCGGACCAACCTATAACTACTCTTCTACTGGAGACGATTGGGCATTGCTGCGCGGCGGTTTTGGTGGGCTCGAGTTCTCCGAAGAACTTTTCATCGGTTACGGTGGCTGGAAGAGCCGGGAAGCCTTTACTGTTGACGAGCCAGGGTCAAACGGCCCTGAGTACGATTTCAACCATAGCGGCCTAATCATTGCCTATTCGCCCTTTGCGAGTAACGCCATCCATCCTCGCATCACGACGGTCGTCGGTCCCGGCCGCTTCAAACTTACCGAACAGCCTGCCACTGGTGCGCGTGATGATCGCTTCCTCGTAGGCCAAGCTACCATTGGCCTTGAGCTCAATCTTTTTCAGTGGTTCCGCCTCGGTATTGATGGTGGCTACCGTTTCGCTTCTGGTATCGATAATGATACCGTAACGGCCACCGATGTTGGAGGCGCCATCATCCAGGCGGAGGCCCGTTTCGGCTTCAGCTGGTAGTAAAACCGAGTTGGTGGGTTACGGAGTCACTGCTGCAAGTACCGTTCGCGACGCTACGTTTGCTAGCCTTTGGCGACCGAGCAAAGCGAAGTGAGGAGCAATTCATAAACCCAGCGACTCACCAAGACTTGAATGTGTAATTCCTGAAGGCGGGGGTGGGGCGATTGCCTTATCTCCGCCTTTTACAGAGTTATCGCAAAACCAGTCTGCTGATGAAGTTTTCCTCCCCATTCGTTAACGGAATAAAATAGATTCCGGACGGAAGTTCTGAGACGCCCGCATCCAGCATAATATCGGTTGATTCATTGATCTCTTCGCAAGTATTCCAGCCTTCGGGGAATGGGGTCGTGAAGGCCGTCGTAACGTCGTCGGAAAACTGCGGGTAAAGGCATTATCGGCGTCATCAGAGGCGGTATTAGATTTAATACTGGTACCTGTCGTTTCAACGTTGACGAAATATTCAATCCATTCTTCGGTGGATAAAGAAAGGTTAAAGGCCGTGCTTCCATTTATTCATAAATAATCCTGTAGGGGTTAAACATGGTAGCCCGGGAAGTAATATAAGGGCGTTAGCCTTGTATGTAGTCCCGGGGCTGCGAAATTCTAGGAAACAACGCAGCTAACACAACAGGTCCATGCGAAGCGACGGTTTTAGAAGGGGCAGAAACACTGCCTCCATCCATTCCCTTGCACCCGCGTCCGCGCCCACGCCACCAATTCTCCTGAAGGGGTTCCGTGGTTCTGAACGTGATTCGGTACCCAAATGAAAAACACCTAAATTGCAGACCAACGAACTTACATACTATGCTAGGAGACATCTGGAACGCCACCCTGAAAGGAATGAACGACATCGCCGGATCGGTAGGCGAAGGTGCGAGGGGAAAAAGCCTCGCCGTTATCGAAGACTGGCTGGGTATTTTTCCGCAACTGGCCAAATATGGCCTGGAAATTACCAGCTTTAGCATGGGCCTGGCCATCAGCCCGAGCCTCAACGTGGAGCTACTCGGCCGCCATGAAGACTGGTCCGACGAAGCCATCGCTAAACGCCTGGCCGATCACAAGGGGGAACACGCTATCATCACTGTGTTTTCTACGATCCGTACGGCCTATCGGCTTCAGAAAAAGACCCAGGCGCCCCTGCGTGATCCGCTCATTCTGAAGATCATTATTAAAATTTCGCCCGAAGTGAAGGTTGTGCTCGGCAAGCCTATCCTGGAAGACTGATGGTTGCCCGGCCTTTAGGGACGGGGATTAAATAAAGTGTAATTCTTGGTCTGGTGAATTTTGGCTGCTGGTGAGGTAAAGAAAGTAGGCAACACCGTAGTGTTAGCGAGGCTTTTTAACGAAGCCAGCGGTCAAACGAAACCGAGCAAGAGTGGCACTTTATTCAATTCCCGTCCCTGAGGCTGATCTCTATAATCTATTCGCAGCATGAAAGTCCTAATAGCCCCAGACAAATTCAAAGGCACCCTAAGCGCCGCCGAAGTTGCCGCCGCAATAGCCCGTGCCGTCCGTAAGGTCTACCCTGAAGCAGAAATCATCCAGCAGCCAATGGCCGACGGCGGAGAGGGCAGCCTTGAACTACTGGCCTCCGCGCTACCAACCGTTCAGCGCCACCGCCTGGAGGTAACCGGCCCGCTGCGCAAACCCGTCCTTGCGGAATACCTACTGTCTGAAGGCAAAGCCTACATAGAAATCGCCGAGGCCTGCGGACTAAAACACGTCCCCGTCCCCCGCCGCGACCCCGGCTTAACCACCACCATCGGCGTAGGCCAACTGATCGACGATGCCATTGCCCGCGGAGCGACCGATATCTACCTCTTTCTCGGCGGCAGCGCTACCAACGACGCCGCTTCCGGAATGGCCGCCGCGCTCGGCTACCGCTTCTTTAGTAACCGGCCGGAAGATTTTGTCCCCACCGGATCTTCCCTCCGTTACGTTAGCCGCATCGACACGGAGGAAGTACTTCCGGGATTAAAAGATGTACGCTTCACCGCCGTCTGCGACGTAGATAATGTACTGTTGGGGCCCGAAGGTGCAACCTATACTTACGCTCTCCAAAAGGGCGCTACCGAAACCGATTTGCCGGCTCTGGAAGCGTCCATGGCCCATTTCGCTCAACAAATAAGAACCTGTTTGAATGCCGATGTGAATACCCTTACCAGTGGCGGCGCGGCTGGAGGCTTGGCCGCGGGTGCTTCAGCTTTCCTCGGTGCTAAAATTCGTACCGGCACCGATGTACTAATGGAGGTGGTTGGTTTTGATACCTTATTAAAAGAGGTAGACCTTCTCATCACCGGAGAAGGTAAGATCGACGCCCAAACCCTACACGGTAAAGTGGTGAACGGCGTAGCCCAGCGCGCGCGCGCGGCCGGGGTGCCGAAAGTGATCGCCCTTTGCGGCCGCAGTGAAATTACCCCGCAAGATGCCGCCATTCTGGGTGTAGACAATGTTCACGCCCTGCTCGACCTGTCATCCATTACCCTCGAAGATGCGATGTACCGGACGGCGGATAGCCTGGAGCGGTTGGTCGCTATCCGAATGGGGAAGGGGGGAGAGCTCGGTTCTTCGGCGTGAAAGACAACCCTCCGGGCTTAAGGAACGTCAATTTAATAACTGTCGCTTTTCGGCCGTCTTATTTTGCCTCTACGCGCACAAAAAATCATTTCCGTAGCTAAGGATTTTTTGAGAACGTAGGAACAAAAACGCCAGGCCGCAAATCGGACAGTATTTAAATCGACGTTTCTAAGTGGGCCGCCGGACACCAATGTTAAGCCGTAAAATTTCGTAACATTACCGGCCCATTGAGACCATTAGTAATTTCATGTACATGACCACAAAAAAAATCGGCTTAATCCTAGGCCCCCTCGCCTTTGCCCTAATCCTTGCCCTATTTCGCCCCGAAGGCCTGCCCTTCGGTGGAACAGCGGTACTGGCTACCACCGCCTGGATGGCCATCTGGTGGACGACCGAAGCGATCTCCATTTCCGTAACCGCTATGTTACCGATCATACTTTTTCCCCTCACCGGTGTGCTGGACGCGAGCGAAGTGACTAAGCCTTACGGTCATTACCTCGTCTTCCTCTTCCTGGGCGGCTTCATCATTGCAATGGCTGTGGAACGGTGGAATTTGCACCGGCGAATTGCGCTGGGCATCATTAACCTGATCGGCTCCAACCTGAAGATGGTAATCCTGGGCGCGATGGTGGCTACCGCTTTTCTTTCGATGTGGATTTCCAATACGGCGACCTCGGTAATGATGCTCCCGATCGCCATGGCCATCGCCAAACAGTTGGAGGATGACCCGACTACGGAGGTGAACGAAAACAGTACCTTCGGTAAGGCCATGATGCTGGCCGTCGCCTATGCGGCTTCCATTGGCGGTATGGCTTCGTTGGTGGGTACGCCGGTAAACTTCGTGCTGGCCGGACAGGCTAAAGAGGTGTTTGGCGTAGAGATTGGCTTTATGGACTGGATGCGGGTTGGATTGCCCATCTCCGTGGTGCTGCTGGTAATCTGCTGGTGGTACCTTACGCGGGTGGCCTTCACGTTTGAGAAAGACGCTTTCACCGGTGGTAGGGGAGAGATTAAGCGGTTACAAAAAGAACTTGGCCCGATGAGCCGGGAGGAGGTCAAAGTACTCATCGTATTCGTCATCACGGCGGCGGCCTGGGTGTTTCGTAAGACTTTACTCGCGCCGCTCATCCCCGGTATCAGCGATACGGTTATTGCCATGATCGGGGCGACGGCGCTCTTCTTGGTCCCCGGCAAAGAGAAGGGCAGTGCGTTGCTTAACTGGCAGGAAGCCGTTAAGCTTCCGTGGGGCGTAGTTCTTCTTCTCGGTGGCGGCTTTGCCCTGGCGGCCGGCTTTGAAGCGGGCGGCTTGGCGGAGTATGTCGGTAATCACCTCAGTGTACCGGACGGCGTAAACCTGTTGCTGGTTACCATAGTAGTAGTCGCAGCTGTTAACTTTCTGACCGAAATTACGAGTAACGTTGCTACTACTTCCATGCTGCTGCCCGTGCTGGCGGTTGCCGCTGCGCCGCTGGGCGTTACCGGAGCTTCGCTGATGGTGCCCGCTACCCTGGCGGCGACCTGCGCGTTTATGCTGCCAGTTGCCACGCCGCCGAATGCGGTGGTCTTCGGTTCCGGTTACCTTACGATTCCGGATATGGCGCGAGCGGGCTTTCGGATGAACGTGATCTCTATCTTTATTATATCATTGGTTTGTTACTTTGTGCTGCCGTTGCTGCCTGGCTTCGATTTTTGATGCCTTTCTCTTGTTCTCTTCTCCTTCGCCAAAAGGAGAAAACGATAGCGTAGCTACCGGAGTTGTTTTAACTATTACTCATCTGAAAATTTCTAAAAATGAAAAATATTATACTCTGGCTTTTGCTCGCCTTACCGATTAGTATTTCCGCTCAACCGGAGATGCCCGCCATTCTATCCCTGGAGCAACGGGGAGAACTTCACGACGCTTGGCTGAGCGAGCGTGCTAAAACAATCCTTCCCATGCTGATGAGCCGCGAAGGCATTGAGATGTGGATCATCATCAGTCGGGAGTACAACGAGGACCCCGTGCTCAATACTATGCTGCCGAGTAAGTGGATGGGAGCCCGCCGGACAACGATGCTGGTGATTTACGACGAAGGGGAAGGCGGCGACCTCGAAACCCTCGCTTGTGCCCGCTACGACGTAGGCGACGTGTTCAAAAAAGCCTGGGACCCGGAAAAGCAGCCCGATCAGTGGGCGGCGCTGCTTGAGATTATTGAAGAGCGCAACCCGGCCAACATTGCCGTTAACCGCAGCGCAGACTTCGGTTTAGCCGATGGCATCAGTTCATGGCACTACGACAAGCTTCGGGAGACCCTTCCTGAGCACCTGCGGCCGCGCCTAATGAGTGGCGAAAAATTGGCGATTGGCTGGCTGGAAACCCGGCTCCCATCCGAAATGACGGTCTACCGCCAAGTGATGGGCGTTGCGCACACGATCATCGCCGAAGCCTTTAGTAATAAGGTGATCACGCCCGGCGTGACGACTACGGACCAGGTAGTTTGGTACATGCGCGAGCGGGCTAATGAACTTGGTCTCGGTATCTGGTTTCATCCGACGGTGGATGTGCAACGCGCTGAAAATCAGCAATTATACGAATTCAGTGGCCGCCCCGATGCAAGTGTTATTCAGCCCGGCGATTTGTTGCACTGCGACTACGGCATCACTTACTGTGGCCTGAATACGGATACGCAGCACAATGCCTACGTACTCAAACCCGGCGAGACCGAAGCCCCGGATTACCTCGTGAAAGCCTTCGGTTTAGGCATGCGCACGATGGACATTCTCACGGAGCAATTCGAGAATGGCCGTAGCGG
>JAPKCQ010000203.1 GCA_026421165.1 Lewinella sp.
CGGGACCAAACCAAACGATTAGGCAGAACGCAAGGGCTCCGAGTACTGTCATCGCGATTTCGCCATAAAGCTGGCGTCTTAGTTCTGGCGAAAGCCGTCGTTCGAAAAATTGTAGTTGATCGCGCGCCGAAGCCAAAGAGTGCCAGAAAACGAAGTAAACGGTGAAGCCTAAAAGTAGGCTATTGGTGAAGAACATTCCCATTAGTAGGGCATACGCTAGAACTTCTAGCATCATTCTCCGTTTGTCGAGGCTACCGCTGAGCCAAAGTGAGACGAGCACTATTGTGTTCACTAGGCCCATTAGGCCGATAAACATAAGGGCTGTGGAATGTTCAGGAGCTTTGAGAACAGTAGAAGTCATGGTCGCTACAATAGTAACTGCTTCATCGGTGTGTATCAGGATGGGCGTTAGTAAGATTCCCGCGCCCCAAACTATATAGTGTGCCCTAGCTAGGATGGGATTGCGGTGTTTAACGTTCACCCAATTAGACTGTCCGAAATGGTAAACGGACAACAAGATGAAGATTGAAAAAGCAACTAAGGGTATAAAGTACCAAACAAGCCCATAAGCGGCTATTACACCAACGTAGCGTAAGTAAAACCCAAGTTTATTATCTGTTCGCTTGTCTTTGCGCAGGGCAAGAAACAATCCATGATCAGTTGCTCCGTGTGGTAAACCGAGTAGCAACATCATCCCAAGTACCAAATAAGGCTCAAACGTACCTAGCGCTTCTGAGGCAAAACTGCCCAAGAATATGAAAGCGACTGTTACAAACATTACAGATGGGTGGACCCCACCCAAAAATTGGGGTGACGGAGGCATGATACAGAGATTAGCTGTGCCCGACGAGACTGTGCGGGTACAGTATGAAATCCTATGACATTTGTTTAAGGGGTGTAAAAAGTCCTAAGCAAAAAAGTGAAATGATTAGTAGACCCGAAGGGGAATACCTGAAACAATGTTTTGAATACGATTGCCTAACGTGGGTTTATTTGGTTTGGTTTACGGGGGGGGAGAATATTTTTTACGCGCTTGTATGTATTTACGCTCCGATTTTCATACCCGACTGTACGGGGTTTAGCCCATCACTTCGCGAAGAACTTTAAGGGAATTAATTTCCCGCATTCCTTCAACGTGGTAGCGGTAGTACCGGACCAGTTCCACGAGTAACTGGTTGCGCTGTTGCCGGGTGGAGGTGATGCCACCGAGCTCATTATGGCGGGCATGGAGGAGGGTAAACATCAAGGCTGCCTGTTCCTCATCGAGGTATTCGGGATGGCCTGGGTGGTCTTTAGTGAAGGAGCCTTCTTTGAGATCAAACAGGGGAGTGGCTTCGCTCCAGTTGCCGGCTGGGAGCATGCCGAGGTGAGCGGTAAGCTCCAACAGGAAATGTAGGTGGAAATGGGTAATCGGGCCTTCTGTAGTATCGAGTAACCGAAAGGCTTCGTAGAGGAAGCTGAACAGAGCGGGATTTTCTTCTGCCTCTTTGATGGAGTTGCGGGTTACTTCAAGCATGAACAGACCGACTGTTCCTCGATAAACGTCGAAAGGTATGCGGGTATAAACGTGGGCTGGTCGGACTTCCTTGAGCCGCGTCATGTCTTTTCCCTCACGTTCGTAAGCGATGATGTCTACCAGGTTCATTGGTTGTACGAGACTGGCGGGCGTCCGGCTGCGGGCCTTGCGTACGCCGCCTACAATGTACTTGCGGATACCCTTCGCCTCGGTATAAGTCTCCAGAATGAGGCTGGAGTCTCCGTATTTTACGGCACGGAGGATGAGGGCACGGGTTTCTAGTAGCATGGCTTTGTGTAGTATCGACCTTCAAGTCGGTTTACGTATTAACGACCTTCAGGTCGATACGGTTTTTCTCGTTTACTTTTACATGGCCAAGTAACGTGGCGCCATTACCTGCCGGAAGACTGACGAATCTCGGCTATATTCGGTGAGCGGAGCCGAGGTGATTACGGTAAGTATTTATCAATGTCTGGCTACTTATTACCTAGATTATCAGCCCATCGCGAACGGCTAAGCTCACGGCTGCCTAGTTATGTCTGCTTAAGCATTACGTCGCTCGCCAAATAACCCGTACTTTTCGCCTCTTAAATAAGTTTTAATCAGATATGGACTACTTCGAAGAATCTCTGAATCTCCACCGCACCCTCAAAGGAAAAATTCGCATCTCTCCTAAAATGGACGTGCGCAGCAAGGACGATCTCTCTCTCGTCTACAGTCCCGGCGTCGCTGCGCCTTGTAAAGCTATTGCCGCCAATCCGGATGACGTATACAAGTATACCATCAAATCTAATACCGTCGCCATCGTTACTGACGGCTCTGCGGTTCTTGGATTGGGAGACATCGGAGCCCTGGCCAGTATTCCCGTCATGGAGGGTAAGGCCATGCTCTTCAAGCGCTTTGCCAACATCGACGCCTTTCCCATCTGCCTGGACACTCAGGACGTGGAGAAAATTATTGAAACCGTCAAGCTTATCTCTCCAGTCTTCGGCGGGGTCAACCTCGAAGACATCTCAGCGCCCCGGAGCTTCGAGATCGAACGTAGGTTACAGGACATCGGCATTCCCGTCTTCCACGACGACCAGCACGGTACAGCTATCGTTACCCTAGCTGGTCTTCTTAACGCCAGCAAATTAGTCGGCAAAAAGATGGAAGACCTTAAGGTAGTGATCAACGGCGCCGGCGCCGCGGGCATCGCGATTGCCCGACTGCTTAAAGCCGTGGACAATCCTGACTCACCACTAGCCACTCCCGTTGGCGAAATCGTAATGTGCGACAGCAAAGGCATCATCCATGCCGGACGCGATAACCTCAACTACGCCAAGCAGGAAGCCCTCGAATTCACGAACAAGCAGAATAAGACGGGAACGCTCAAGGATGCCCTTGTAGGTGCCGACGTATTCATCGGCGTAAGTATGCCGAACCTAATCGACCGGCACGACGTAGCTACCATGGCCAAAGACAGCATCATCTTCGCCATGGCCAACCCCGTTCCGGAGATCATGCCCGAGGAAGCCAAGGCCGGCGGTGCCGCCATCGTCGGTACTGGCCGTAGCGACTTGCCTAACCAGATCAACAACGTTCTCGGCTTCCCCGGCATCTTCCGTGGTGCGCTGGATGCCCGCGCTCCCCGGATCACACCCAACATGAAGCTGGCCGCTGCCCGCGCTATCGCTGAGCATATCCGTAACCCTACCATTGATAACGTTATCCCGCCTACGCTCGATGAGCAGGTGGCTTGGCGGGTGGCTGATGAGGTTCGCCGGGTTGCTGAGGAAGAGTTTGGTAAGCGGGAGTAGACTTGGTGGTTTTTGCCTAGAGCGTTGTACTTGGAGCGAGTTGCCTCCGGCAACAAGAATAGCTATGCCCGATAACGATTGATCCCGTAGGGGTTTAAGAATAGTAGCTCGGGACGCAACGTAGTTGAGTCCCGGGTTTACAAGCCACCACCTTACATGGCAAGCAACGCGAAGCGGTGCCATGTATAGCAGTATAGAGATAGGATGTTCAATTAATCAGAATCGAGCGTTCGGACCTAAGTTTCGGCGGCCAGGAAGCTACCGTTCCTTGTTTACTAAAACTATTGGCCCGAACGCCCGAAGCGAAAGACGATATTTAATTGGATACCCTAACATATGTAACTTACATCAATTCATGCTAAGAAATATAGTTTCCTATGGGACTACGATACGGTAAGTATCCGGTGCTTATTCGTTAAGGTCACGTTGCTTTAGTGTGAACTTTAAGGTGAAATAATACCCTCCAAATGTAAAAAGGGGTATTACTATGAACATGAGAGCAACTGATGAAATATTGACTTCTTGTCTTGTTAGTACGAAGAATACAAACGACATGAACGCCGTGAATACAACGGAGAAAAATAGACTGGCCTTAAATAAAGGTGTTAAATCAGTCATTTTAGATATTCTTTAAGGTTCAACACATCTTGCTCGGCAAGTTCAACACAAGTCTGCTAATGTATTTCTACATCTTGAATCTGATGCCAAAAGAACGTAGGTTGAAGCTGCCCCTTCAACTAGAAAACCGAGGAGTCCTCCTGCGACGGCTCCTGGGCCTGCCCCTGCTCTAAAAAAGAAAGCTCCGCCAGCGACTCCTGCGGTTGCTCCTCCGAGCGTATCCGCTTTAAGGAGTAACCAAGCAAGGTTAATGTTTTTTCTTTCACAGGTGTCAAGATAGGTGTCAAGGTTATTACCACAATAGCATTCTCTTGTGCCAGGGCATTTGAGGGTATATCCAGGTCCACATACGGTGTTCTTCTCATCAAAGGTAGGAGCTTTTCTTGGAGCCATTTCTTTGAAGGCTGACTTATAGCGCTCTAAAAGAATCTGATCAGCATAAACCTCTTTAAGTGACTCACCAAACTTATTGAGCAGCCGTTGTTTTATGTCCTTTGAGCTTGAGATGAAGGCGGTCATCTTAGCTTTGCTTATTGTTGCTATGCTTCACCATGTAATCAATGGCTTGATCTTCGGTGACGTTGGTACTGGCAGCCCAAGCCTGGAGGTCTTCAATAGAGAAGGATACTTCGTTTTCCCTAAGTGGAGTAGCTGCTGATGAGAAGTCTTTGTAAATGTCAGACTGAGAAACAGCCAAAGCAAGCTCTTCCGGCGGAGGGATATCCCCATGTAAAAGGACCGTGCCCGTTGAAGGCGTGCAGCCAAAGAAGGGGGTGAGAAAAAGCAGAACGACGATTAAATAGGGTTTCGTAGTTAATATTGAGGTGAATGAAAGTGATTTTAGACGCAAGTATACGACACGCATACACACGTTTTTTCTAAAAAAAGTTGACTAAAGAGGTTTAATAGAGGGTGTATTGAATAATATTGTACAGGTGTTAAAGCCATTTCGCACAACGTTTAATTATTGGGCGTCGAAGCGTAAACACTCTCGCAGACTCCAGAAACAAAGTTTCTTTACCCAAGGAACTGTACTTTTATTTCTGCACTCTAATTATTTAGCCACTAAGCCAAAGCCACCTCGGTAGTATCCGCCTTCTTTCCAGCCAACTGATCAACATCATCAACCCCACCACCATCCATATCGGCATCTACTTCAATACGAAGGTTGTCGATGATGAAGTTCTGGCGGGCGGGTGTGTTTTTGCCCATGTAATAAGTCAGTAATTCGTCGATGTTGGTGTTCTCACCCATAACGACGGGTTCGAGGCGGATGTGCTCGCCGATGAATTTTCCGAATTCTTTGGGGCTAATCTCGCCTAAGCCCTTGAAGCGGGTAATCTCTGGCTTGCCGCGTAGCGCTTTCATTGCCTCCTGTTTTTCCTGTTCACTATAACAATAGAACGTCTTTTGCTTGTCGCGGACGCGGAAGAGTGGGGTCTCCAGAATGTAGAGGTGGCCACCTTCCACCATATCGGGGAAGAACTGGAGAAAAAAGGTGAGCAGCAGCAGACGGATGTGCATCCCGTCAACGTCGGCGTCGGTGGCGATCACGACGCGGTTATAGCGCAGCTCACCTACCCCGTCTTCGATGTTGAGGGCGTGCTGAAGAAGGTTAAATTCTTCGTTTTCGTAGACAACCTTTTTCGTCTGCCCGAAGCAGTTCAACGGCTTACCACGCAGGGAGAATACCGCTTGGGTGTAGACATCGCGGGCTACCGTGATAGAACCGGACGCCGAGTCGCCTTCGGTGATGAAGATCGTGGTGGCTAGCCGTTGCTCGTCGGTATGTTTCTTATTATTGGAGTTGTACTGGACGCGGCAGTCGCGCAGTTTTTTATTGTGGAGGTTGGCCTTCTTAGCCCGGGCGTTGGCTAGTTTTTTGATGCCAGCAATTTCCTTGCGTTCGCGCTCACTTTGCTTGATCCGCTTTTCGAGGGCATCCGCGGTCGCGGGGTTCTTGTGTAGAAAGTTATCGAAGTGCTCCATCATGAATTTGCGCATGAAGGTGGAGACGGTGGGGGAGTCCGGCCCCATATCGGTGGAGCCGAGTTTGGTCTTGGTCTGCGATTCAAAGATGGGATCTTCGACCTTGATGGCGACGGCCGTTACTACGCTGCCCAGAATGTCTTTCCGGTCGTAAGCTTTGTTGAAGTGCTTCTGGCAGGACTCTACGAAGCCTTGCTTATAGGCGTTGAGGTGCGTACCGCCCTGGGTGGTGTGCTGGCCGTTCACAAAACTGAAGTAGGTCTCGCCGTAGGCATTGCCGTGGGTGATGGCTACTTCCATGTCCTCTCCTTTAAGGTGGATGACGGGGTAGCGCCGCAGTTCTTCGTTGACTTTGCGTTCCAGTAGGTCCTTGAGGCCGTTTTTGGAAACGAGGGTTTTGCCGTTGAAGATGAGTTTAAGACCGGCGTTCAGGTAGGCGTAGTTCCAGAGTTGGTTCTCGATGAAGTCTGATCGGTACTTAAACTTTTTGAAGATAGCGGGATCGGCATGATAGCGAATATAGGTGCCGTTGACTTCCTTGGTCTTTACCTGCTTATGCTCTTTAACGAGGTTGCCGACGGAAAAGTCAGCCTGTTTCATGTTGCCTTCACGGACGGCGTAGACCATAAACTCGTCGGAGAGGGCGTTGGTCGCCTTGAGGCCAACACCATTGAGACCAACTGACTTTTTGAAGGCCTTACTGTCGTATTTACCACCGGTATTCATTTTGGAGACCACGTCAATGACCTTGCCCAGCGGGATGCCGCGGCCGTAGTCGCGCACGGAAGCGACCCCGTCTTCGATGACAACTTCAATTTTGGTGCCGTGGCCCATCACGTACTCGTCGATAGAGTTATCGATCACTTCTTTGAGTAGGATATAGATGCCGTCATCGGGGCTGGCGCCGTCGCCGAGCTTGCCGATGTACATTCCCGGACGGAGGCGAATGTGCTCTTTCCAGTCCAACGACCGGATGTTGTCTTCGTTGTAGGTTGCGTCTGCCATTCAGTACTTTTCTTAACCCTGCAAACATACGAAACTGCCAGTAATTATTTAAACAAATTGTAGGGTTAGTTTGGTGTTGATAGGATTGTTTTAGCGGCGGATGATTTGTACACAGAATTAAGTTCGGGACCACTAACCTCCTTTTTGGAAATTGGTGGCGCGGCCGCAGGTGCAGGGGAAGTTGGAGGGGTAAACATCGCTTTGCTTACTACCTCGTACTTATACGGAAGTATATGGTCCAGATTCTTTGAGGTCGAAGAACGGTACCGAACCCCGCCTTGCTCCTCGGTAACCGTTCACGGTACCCCGCGGCCGCGCCCCGCTTAATGACGTACCACTTTTTAATCTGATCACGCCTTGTCTTTGGTGAAGAAAGTACGCCCATCCTACTTCCGAATACTTGCTTTTTGGCTTTATGCGTCGGAACTCGGTCAATCAGCATGCACAGTGGACTTTCGGGTAATTCTCCTGCTTGTATTATGCATGGGGCAATCGGTGTGATGCTCGTTCAGAATTAGCAGGATGGGTGCTTACAAACAGTTAATGTGGGTTAACTGCGGTTTATTTATAACGGACAACGCTCGATTTAAGGAAGCAATGGTAAGTAGGGTATCCTTTAACCTAAGGGGTTTGGGTATATTTGCACCTCTAAGAAAAAATAACTTTCCCCGTGAGCGACAGCCTCGTAATCATTCCCACCTACAACGAAAAAGAGAACATCGCCAAGATGATCGACACGGTGTTCACGCTGTCGTACTCCTTCCACCTGCTTATTGTTGACGATGGTTCGCCCGACGGGACTTCTGACATCGTTAAAGCGAAGCAGAAGGAATATCCGGACCGGCTACACCTACTTCAACGCGCTGGTAAGCTTGGTCTTGGAACAGCCTACCTCGATGGCTTCCGCTGGGGTATGGCCAAATCCGTCGGTTATCGTTACTTCTTTGAGATGGATGCCGATTTTAGCCACAACCCAAAAGACCTCGTGCGCCTGCGCGAAGCTTGCCATTCCGGAGGAGGAGACGTGGCCGTAGGGTCTCGGTACATCAAAGGCGGTGGAGTGGAAAACTGGCCTTTTGACCGACGCGTCCTCTCTTACGGGGCGTCCATCTACGTTCGGCTCATTACCTGGATGCCCGTCAAAGACTCTACCGCGGGTTTCATGTGCTACACCCGCCCGGTGCTGGAGGCCATCGACTTTGATAAAATCGAATTTATAGGTTACGCTTTTCAGATTGAGATGAAGCACACGGCCTGGAAGCTCGGCTTCAAAATTATTGAAGTGCCGATCACCTTTACCGACCGCGT
>JAPKCQ010000479.1 GCA_026421165.1 Lewinella sp.
CCCGCGCTAGCGGAATAGCGAAGGACGCGGCACTTTTGGTTGGAAAACCACAGCAAGCAGCATATCCCAAAGAGAATAGTATATTTAAGCCTCGATTTCTGTCAAATCATACAGGACCAACTTAACGTTCTATGTCAACATACCAGACCCTCCGGTCCATGCGCCACTTCCTTAGCCTGCTCCTCATTCCCTTACTCTACACCTGCGGCAGCGCCCCCGAAGAAGTCACGCCGCCACCCCGCCCGAACATTCTCTTCATCATGTCCGACGACCACGCTCAGCGTGCCATCTCGGCCTACACGGATGAGCTGATCAATACGCCGGGGCTGGACCGCATCGCCAATGAAGGAATGCTCTTCCGCAACAGCTTCGTCACCAACTCCATCTGTGCCCCGAGCCGTGCGGCCATCTTGACCGGAAAGTACAGCCATCTGAACGGTAAGATCGACAACATCAGTCCCTTCAACCCCAACCAGTGGACGTTCACCGAGGAGCTCCATAATGCTGGCTACCGAACTTCCCTGATCGGGAAACACCACCTGCAGGCTGTACCCCGCGGCGTCGATGAATTCAGAGGGTTAATCGGACAGGGCAGCTATTACAGCCCTCGCTTCGTGCACAACGGCGATACCCTCGACGCCGAACCCGGCTACACCTCAACCTTGATCACCGACTACGTTATCGAAGAACTGAAGCGCAACGCAGGTGGAGACCAACCTTTCTGTATGCTCTACTGGCACAAAGCACCCCACCGCAACTGGATGCCCGACACCAGCGACCTGCCCGGTTTGCTCGACCGCCGCTTCCCCGTCCCCGCCAACCTGCGCGACGACTATAAAGGCCGACCCGCCGCCCAGCACGCCGACATGCGGATTGCCGATATGTTTACCAGCCACGACCTTAAAGTAACCGGTGATTACCAATACCCCGACCCCGGAACCGGCGGCGCCGGTTTTATCAAGAACCCTAACTTCGATCAGGTTAAAAACACCGCCAACCAGCTAGGTCGCCTTACGCCGGCTCAGCAAAAAGCTTGGGCACCCTTCCTGGAAAGGGTAGGAAAAGAATGGCTTGAAGTAAAAGGCACCACCGACGAACTGGAGTGGCGCTACCAACGCTACATGCAAGACTACATCGCTAGCGTAGAATCCGTAGACCGCAACGTAGACCGCGTACTAGATTACCTCGACGAAGCCGGCCTGGCCGAAAACACCATCGTCATCTATACCTCCGATCAGGGCTTCTACCTCGGCGAACACGGCTGGTACGACAAGCGCTTTATGTACGAAGAAAGCCACCGGACGCCGCTAATGATCCGTTACCCCGCAGTAGTAAAAGCCGAGTCTGAAAATGAAGACCTAGTGCTTAATATCGACCTTAGTTCTACGCTGTTGGACTTTGCCGGCGTAACGCCTCCGGATGATGTTCAGGGCGTTTCCCTACGCCCGCTCCTGGAGGACAATACCCCAGACGACTGGCGCGAAGACATCTACTACCGCTACTACCAACAGATGGACAGTTACCACCGTGTAGCCCGTCACGAAGGCGTCCGGGGAGAACGCTACAAACTTATCCACTTCACCGAGCCTGGCTTTGAAGGCTACGAACTTTATGACCTCGACGAAGACCCTACCGAAATGGACAACCGGATTGATGATCCGATGCTGGAAGGGGTTAAGACGGTGTTGATGGAGCGGATTAAGGAGCAGCGCATTGCGCTAAAGGTGGACTAACGGGCAAGGGGTTTTGCCCCGAGGATGCCGGAGCGGTAGCGAGAAGT
>JAPKCQ010000022.1 GCA_026421165.1 Lewinella sp.
GCAGCAGCGCAGCGAATCACCTATCATCTTAAAAGCACAAAGTCTCCTTTAAAGACCACCACCCGTCCATCAACAAACTCAACGGCAGCAGAGTAAACAAACACCGCCGGGTTCATAGGTCGTCCATCAAGCCGCCCATCCCAGCCGTTGGCGGGATTATTGGGTAGGAAGTTGGTGCCGTTGAAGACGGTCTCTCCCCAGCGGTCAAAGATGGTAAAATCCTGAACCTGGGTAACGCGGGTGAGGCTGGCGAAGGGCAGGAAAGCGTCGTTAATCCCATCACCATTCGGGGAGAAGCCGGTGGGGAAGTAGACTTCACGAAGTACATCAACGATGATCTTCACGCTGTCCGTCGCGACACATCCGTCGGAGCTCATTACGTTGATTACGTAGGTGGTTGTCCGGTCGGGCGTGGCGGTGGGGCGTAGGCAGTCGGTACAGTCGAGGTCGAGGGCTGGCGTCCAGGTAATTTGCGTCAGGGAGGAATCGGCGAAGTTGGTGCGGGTATTGATGAAGTGGGCGTCGCCGAGGGGAATTACGGCGGTCGGGTCGAGGAAGAGGTCGAGCTCCGGTGGCGAGGGGATATTGATCGCGTCCATTAGCTCACAGCCGTTGGCGTCTTGAATTACGAGGTCGTAGCGCCCCGGCTGGAGGCTATCGGCGAGGGTCTCCATGGAGAAGGTCGCTCCGCCGTCGATGGAGTAGAGGACCGGCTGGGTACCGCCGTCCACATCCGTAAATTCAATGCTGCCGAAGGGATTGGCACAGCCGGGTACCGTCCGGTCCGCATCAAAGCCGAGCAGTAGGGTTTGGGTAACCGCTATGTCGGCAACGGTGACGCAGCCATTCGCATCACTCGTAACCGTAACCGCGTAGGTGCCACCTCCCTGAACGAGCGGACGCGCCGTAGTTTCACTATCCAAAACCACACCATCGGCTGACGACCAGTAATAGGTGAACGGACCATCACCTTCCACCCGAGCTTCCAAACGGATGGGCTTGGCATCACAGCCAAGGTCGAAACCCGCACCGAGATCGACCAGGGGCTCGGCCAGGTCTTCCGTCACGACTACCTCCAGCGTGCTCATGCAAAGCGTGCTCGGGTTGAGAACGGTGAGAAGATAAGTGCCGGGCGCGTCGACTTCGGGGGCGAGGGTATTTCCGGCGGAGACGATGTTACCGTCCGCAGTAGACCAGTTTATCTCAGCGTTGTTACCAGCATTACTGCTGCTGGCGGTGATCTCAAGACTTGAAACAAGACAGTTCAACTGAGCGGGTACCGGGGCGGAAAGCTGAGGCAATTGGTCGTCTTGCTCCACCTCTGTTCGGGCTTCGGCGGAGCAACCATTGCGGGTATTGAATACCATCAGTACGTAGGTGCCAGCTTCGGTTACGGTAGGCGTTTGGGTATTGCCTCCGCTCTGGATGGCACCGTCGGCGGTGGCCCAGCGGTAAGTGAAATCACCACCTGAAGAGGAGAAGTTGCCGTCGAGCTGGATAGCGCTATTGCGGCAGGTTAGCACCTCAGGGATGCCGATGTTAGCGTTGGGTGGGGTAATATCCTGGCCGATAGCAACGAAGCTAGAGTCCGTACAGCCATTGGCGGGGTTCAGTAAGATCAGCTGGTAATTGCCCGGCTGGTCCACATTGATGTCCAGGCTATCCGCAGCACTCGTAATGTTACCGGTAGCGGTAGTCCATGAAGCGATGTAACTGAAACCTGGCGGTGCGGGAGCAGTACTGATGGTGCGTTCCGTAACCGTACAGTTGAGCTCGGCAACGGGCATAATTGTCACCTCCGGACCAGTAATGTCCTGAAGAACGACTACCTCGTCCGTAGCTACGCAGCCGTTCGCATCGTCAGTGATCACCAGTTGGTACGTACCCTGCTGACTTACCTCAAGGGTAGGGCCTGTGGCGACGGTTCCGGCGGATCCTTCCGTCCAGGCGTAGCTAAGTCCGTTCACTGCACCTGCGTCCGCGCCCAAAATAAAAGAAGTATCGGTGCAATTGAGGGTGCGCTCATTCTGCCCGACGTTGATGTCCGGCACCTGCTGATTGGCAGAAACGGTCACTTCAGCGAGGGACTCGCAGCCGTTGGTGAGGTTGCGGATGGTGAGTTCATAGGTGCCCGCCGCGTTGATGGTTGGCATTAGGCTGAACACGTTGCCGACGAAACTGCCGTCAAATGTAGACCACGTCCACCCAAATTCCAGGTCGTCATCAGACTGGCTGCCGTCCAGTACCTGACTACTGTCGCGGCAGGTGAGCTCGCTGGGCGAAAGAAGGATGGCGACCGGCCGGAGGGTGTCTTGTTGCACCAAAACCGTCTCCGTATTCGTGCATCCGGTAGCGTCATTAGTCAGGGTAAGTAGATAGTCTCCTGCGGCATCAAGGGTGGGCGTCGGTCCGTCGGCACCGCTCAGAATATTACCGTTTGCCGAGCTCCAGCTGAAGGAAAAGGCCTGCCCGGAATCGGAAGCGCTGGCGTCGAGATTGAGCACAACCACCTCGCAATTAAGTACGGCCGGCGGTGCTACGTCGATGGCTGGCGGCCTTACGTTGCGGGTAACCGTCACGGCGTCGGAAGCGGAGCAGCCGTTGATGGTATCGGTAACGGTGAGGCGGTAGGTGCCGGGCGCGTCGATAGCGGCCACGGGCGTACCCTCTCCGTTCAGGATGTTGCCGCCGGAGGTTGTCCACACATAGCGAATATCAGTAGTGGAGGTCGCGCCTTCGTTGAGCCGTAAAACGGTGTCGCGGCAAGTAAGTAGGGCCTGCGCCTGACCGATATTGATGGCGGGTACGTCGTCGTCGGTAAACACGTCCACGCTGTCGATGGCCGTGCAGCCGGTCGTGTCGTTGGTGACGGTGAGGTAGTAACGACCCGCTGCACTGACTTCCGGTTCGGTGGAATCTTGATCGGCCGCGATCAGCCCGTCGAAGGTTGCCCATTGGTAACTGAAGCCATTCCCATTGTCGTCAGCACCCAGGCGGTCGGTTGTGGTGGTGCAGCTGAGGGTGATGGTCGCACCGGCTTCCACGGGCGGCGTGGCGGTATTTTGCACGACGGTGACGCTGCGCACGGCGAGGCAGCCGTTGGCCGGGTCAGTGATGGTGAGCACGTAGGTGCCGGGGGCGTCTACTGCCGGCATGATGCCGTCGGTGCCGGAGACGAAATTGCCGTCTTCGGTGGTCCATTCCCGGGTAAAAGACGGGTTGGTAGCGGAGCTGGAAGCATCGAGCGTCACGGCTTCTTCCCGGCAGGTGAGGGTGTTGGGCATGGCGATGCCGATGGCGGGGGAGGTGTCATCCTGCAGGATGAGTATGCTGGCGGAGGAGAAGCAGCCGTTGGTGGTGTCCGTAACTTCCAGCGTGTATTCGCCGGGGGTGCTGATCAGGGGCTCCAGGGTGTCGGTAGCTCCGACGATGTTGCCGTTGGGCGTACCCCACTCGTAGACGAAATTATCGCCCGTGCTTGATCCCGTACCGTTTAGCCGTTCGGAGTTCATGCCACAGCTTAGGGTGAAACCCATGCCCGCGTCTGCGACCGGCGGGGTCGTATTTTCATCAATAGTAAAAGTGGTGTCCCGTTCGCAGCCGGTGAGGGTATCACGAACCAACAGGGTGTAGTCTCCGCCGCTCATTACCACGGGAGCCAGGCTATCTCCGCCGCTCCTGATTTCACCGCCGTTGGCAGCCGACCAGCGGTAGGTCAGGTCATTGCCCGTAGTGGTCCCGTCGGCGTTCAGCGTCATTTGGGCGAGGACGCAGGTGAAGGGTGGGGGACTTTGAAGCGCAATGTCCGGTAAGTCAGTAGCGGACGTAACGGTAACGAAAGCCATTGACGTGCAGCCGGAGGATGGGTCTTCTACCAGCAGAGCGTAGGTGCCCGGCTCATTAACGGTGGCGGAGGGGGTCGCGCCGCCGGATACAATATTGCCGTCGGTAGTGCTCCAGGTGTAGCTCGCGCTGAAGGTGGCCATTGATCCTGCACCGTCGAGTTGTACCGCCGAAGTTATGCAGCTTAACAATGGGGGCGACGCAATGGTGGCCACGATTGCGGGCCTGTTCTCGTTCACGATTACGGAGAGCACTGATTCGCAGCCGTTGTCGTTGTTCACGACGCTCAAGGTATAGGTTCCGGCTGCGTCGATTAGCGGGTTAAGGGTGTTGGCGTCTTCGAGGATGTTGCCGTCCGTCGTTGTCCAGTTGATGGTGAAGTTAACGCCGCTCTCAGAGTCGAAAGCGTCCAGTCTGAAGCTGCTGGGTGAGGCACAGTTAAATTCTCCGGGCGGGCGTACGGAAAGGGTAGGTGTATTATCGTTTACCGTAACTTCCACGACGGCTAGTTCGGAGCAGCCCGTTGCGGTGTTCGTAACGTTGACTTCGTAGGAGCCCGGCTGATCGATGATGACGCTGAAGGCATTAGTACCGGAGACGATGTTGCCGTTGGTCGTAGTCCAGAAATAGGTTATGTCTGGCCCGGAGGAGGAGCCTTCAGCGATGAGCTCGCCCGTGGGGTTGCCACAACTGGGCGAACGGAAGACCACGGCTCCGGCTTCAACCGGCGTCTGGTTTGCCTGTACGACCACGAAGGCCTGGTCGGAGCATTGCTGGATCCCGTCGTCGTACAAAGTGGTGAGGATGTAGATGCCGGCCTGGTCTACGGAAGGAAAGCGGGTATTGGCACCGGAGACGATGTTGCCGTTTGTCGTTGTCCATTCGTAAAAATAGAGTGCTCCTTCGCTGGAGCCCGTGCCGTCGAGCTGTACGGTAGCCGGGACGGTGCAGGGCAATGCTACCGGTGAGACGACCTGAGTTTCTACCTGGACTTCCCGGACGGTTACTACGTCGGTCTGCACACAAACCGGACCGAAAAAGAGGTCATCGATGGCGAAGTCGTTACCGCTAGGGGCGGTGTTCTGGTTGGTGATGCAAATTTCGGCCGCGGTTACCGCACCAGACATCCAGGTCTCGGAAAATTGCTGCCAGTCGCATATTGAGGAAGATGCCGAAAAACCAATGCCCAGCGGTGCTCCGTTGACCGAGAATTGTAGTTGTGCTGGGTTTTCGGAGATGACCGACATGAGCCAGGCGTTAAAAGAATAAAGGGTGTTGGGCATAACTGCCACGTTTTGGCACCAGATTTTGTCGCCGGCTGTTCCTGAACCGTTGACGACCATCATGCCTCCTCCGCCGGTATGGTCTGGGCAGTTGGCGAAGTTGTTGTGGGTCAAATTACTGTTGGTGGAAACGGCGTATTCTCCTTCGTCGGAGAGGAGGCCGAAGGTTCCGCCGGAGCCGGGGTCGTAGTCGGTAGTGAAGCCGCTGTCTCCAGCAGAGAAGTCTCCGTTCGCGATCAGGTTAAAGGTAGGGTCGAAAACCTCTGCGGTGAGGGTGTAAATGACCTCTCCGGAGACGGTGGCTATGGGGTTGAGGATTAAGGGGTCACTCAGTCCGGTGAGCGGCGACCAGGAAAAGCCCGTTACGTTCGGCCCGGAAATAGAGGCGTTAAGCTGGGCCTGACCGCCGCCGGGGCAGATGGCAGCGTCGGGGCCAGCTTCTACGGTCAGGCCGCATTGAGCGGAGACCTGAACGGAACAAAGGAGGAAGGAGAGGAAAGTGAAGTACGGTGCAAATCTCATTGTGTGGGGGCGAATCAGGGGAGTAAGGTACTACACTGGTTTTGTTGAGGACGGGTTTCCTGGTGCTTAGCGGATAATTTATAAGGTTAGGAGTTCGAACACGGAGTAGAGATGAGCGCTGTAGCGTTTGTAATCTTTGTTTCACAACTTCCTCACTGCACCAGCGTCCGCGCCCTAAAAGTTATCTTTACGTCTCTACAAAGCTAAGAGCTTGTTTGGAAGCCTGATTCCGACCCGCGGGCGGCAATTCCCTACCCGCTCTTCGCCCAGAAAATTGAACGAATAACCCGTTGTAAGGTCATTCTCTGACCTCAATTAGGTGGGTAATTGCTCACGATCGGTAAGGAACCAGGTTCTCAAACAAGCTCTAACTCCCCCATTGCCCTATGCGCGTAACCGACTTTTTCGATCAGGCTCAAGGCCAAACTCTCATCAGTTTCGAGGTACTCCCTCCGTTAAAGGGGGGAAGTATGCAGGCTATCTTTGATAACCTAGATCCGCTTATGGACTTTAAGCCGCCCTTCATTGACGTGACTTACCACCGGGAGGAGTATGTCTATAAAAAGCGTGCCAGTGGTTACTACGAGAAGGCCAGTATCCGCAAGCGGCCAGGGACCGTCGGCATCTGCGCAGCCATTATGCACCGTTACGGTGTGGACGCCGTGCCTCACCTGCTCTGCGGAGGCTTCACCCGCCAGGATACCGAGAACGCCCTGATCGATCTCGGCTTCCTCGACGTACAAAACGTACTTGCTCTGCGGGGAGACGCCCGCAAATTTGAAGGAAAATTTACCCCTGAAAAAGAAGGCCACCATTACGCCAGCGAACTGGTAAAACAGATCGCCGCCATGAATAAGGGAGTGTACATGGACGACCTGACGGACAATAGCGAAGGCTCCCACACCAACTTCTGCATCGGCGTGTCCGGCTATCCCGAAAAGCACTTCGAAGCGCCGAATATGGAGATCGACCTGCGTTACCTCAAGGAAAAAATAGAGGCTGGGGCAGATTACATCGTCACCCAGATGTTTTTCAACAACCAGAAATACTTTGACTTTGTCGATGCTGTCCGCGCCGCCGGTATCGACGTGCCCATCGTACCGGGCCTGAAGCCGCTCACGAAACTCTACCAGCTAAATTCTATCCCCCGCCTGTTTTACATCGATTTACCAGACGATTTGGTGAAAGGAATTACCGCTGCCAAAGACGCCGAAGCGCGCCGCCAGGTCGGGATCGAGTGGTGCATCGCGCAGAGTAAGGAGCTTAAGGAGCGCGGGGTGCCTTGTTTGCATTACTATACTATGGGAGATAGTTCTACTATTCAGACGATCGCTAAAGCGGTCTTTTAGCCAAAGCAAAAGGGACTTCAGCAAAGCTGAAGTCCCTTTTAACAAAGTAGCGCGAGGGTGACTCGAACACCCGACCTCAGGATTATGAATCCTGCGCTCTAACCGGCTGAGCTACCGCGCCATTTGCGTTAAGCGGCTGCAAAGATAAGCCGGGTTTTCTTTTTGTGCAAGGGGAGAGAGGATTCAGGGTTCAGAAAATCAGGCGCGCGCGCTGAACGCTGGTTTCTAAACGCTAAACTTTACCTTGCCACCATGACCTATAAAATCGGCCTCGACATCGGCACCACCGCCACTAAGGCCTGCGCTTTCAACGAAGCCGGTGAGATGATTAGCATCGTTGAGCGTGGGTACGAACTCTTGCATCCGGAGCCGGGGGCGGCCGAGCAGGAGGCGGAGGTCGTCTTTTCCGCCGCAGAAGACGCCCTGGCTGAACTGGTCAAGAATACCGATGGTAAGCCTGTAAGCATCGGCCTCAGCTGCCCTATGCACAGCCTCCTGTTGCTCGACGACAATTACGTGCCGTTGGGAAATGTGCTTACGTGGGCGGATGCGCGGCCGCAGGATGCAATGAAGGGTTTTGAAAGCAAGGAACGTCACGACCTTCATGAGCTTACCGGAACGCCCGTCCACCCCATGTCCCCTTTAGTGAAGCTCTGCTGGCTGTCGAACGATTACCCGGAAAGGCTGAAAGCCGCCACTTACATCTCCGATCTCAAATCCGCCCTCGTCCATCGCTGGAGTGAAAGTGGGTTCTGGATCGACGAACAGCTAGCTTCCGCCACCGGCCTGATGGACCTGGAAACCAGCGAATGGGCGAACGTCGCCCTAAAGAAAGCGGGCATCGATAAAGATAAACTACCCCAAATTAAACCCGCCGCCACCGAACTGAAGTGGCGCAAATCCGTCGCCATAAAACTGGACCTGACCGGCGTCTCCCTCTACCTCGGCGGCTCCGACGGCGTACTGGCCAACCTAGGCTCCGGTATCATGGACTGCGGAGAGGTTGCCCTCAGCATCGGCACCTCCGGAGCCCTGCGCACTACCCACACGAAAGCCCGCGTAGACCCAAAGCACGGCCTCTTTAACTATAAAATGAAGGACGGCCTCTACGTAATCGGCGGTCCTACCAACAACGGCGGTAAGGTGCTGGAGTACTGGACGAACCTGCTCTCCGCTCACTTCGAAGACGTAGGCGCGTTCATCGATGCGGCGGTATCGGTAAAAACCGAAGACAGCCCCAAATTCGGGCCCTGGCTTTACGGAGAGCGGGCTCCCCTGTGGGATGCCTCCGCAACGGCCTCCTTAACCGGACTGCGCGGCCACCACCAACCCGCCCACATCGCCCGCGCCGTACTGGACGGAGTGACGGACAACCTAATCGTCATCCTCCGGAGCCTGGAGGAAGTCGTCGGCCCGGCGGAGCGCATCCTCGGTAGCGGCGGCTTCACCAAATCTCCGGCGTGGACGAAGTTGCTGGGTGAACGCTCCGGCCGTAAAGTTGTGGTTGCCGATGCGGCCCAGGCTAGTGCCTACGGAGCGGCTTTGGTCGGCTCCGTTCTTCAGCCTTTAGGCTAGAAAGCGGTGCCTTAACCTAATATTGCACCTGCGTCAGCGCCCCAAAGAGCTGCTAATAAATAGGCAATCGGCGGTATAAATAAGAAGCCATTCACCACCACTGCATACCAATTTTCCGAACGTTTCTGACCGGTAAACCAGGCTACCGCTATTCCTACCAGGTAAGCACCGATAAGTCCCCAACGTGTGCCGCCCTCATATTCCTGACTGTAGAAAACAATGGCCGCGCATCCTACTAGGATGGCTGTAACAAGCCAGCGTGTAAATACCGGATGTTCCCCCGCCATCGTCTTTACGGATTGTGACCGGTCGAGCACCACGTCGCGAAAATCGAACAATAATGCAATGGACATGGTGAAGAGCAGGCGAACAAGGTTCTCCGTACCAAAAGGATGCTGCGGGGAACCAGGGCTTACCATGAAATTTAGCCCCCTATGATCTCTAGCATAACTAGTATCGATCAAGTCGCTCATCATCTGCACCGGTATTTCCACCGTAACGATGGACCACGCAATGCCTACCCACAGCACTTTTACGTAAGGCAAATCCCGCAATCGCCGCCAGTCTTTAATCGGTGGCGTGAGGTAGAAAAAGGTGATCGGTAAGGTCCAGAGTAATGAACTCCAGATGGCGTCAATAAACAACAAACCAGTTCCACCCGCAACGGCCAGACTGACGCCACCAATGACCAGGCTTACCGTCGGATGCCTGGCCACAATCTCATACCGCCGGGTTGATGGCCGGACGCCCGCTCGGCGCCAACTGAGGTAACGGTGCATAGTGTAAACGGCCAATGTAGCGCAGAAAACGAATAATAACACGGGCCACTCCGCCGCCCAGTCCTGGTCTCCAAAGGTTAGCCGTACCGATAACCACGACAATCCCGTAGCCGCCAGGGCAATCCAGACGTGTCCGTAGAAAATCCAGTTGAAGAGCCTGCGGGAAAGCATGGAGCGAAGGTACGGCCGCCGACATTCCATCCGCAAGCAAGCTGACAAAAGTGACACGAAACGGAAAACAATCAAGGGAAAGTAGCCCGTACCGTGTGTATTTATACGAGTGCCCAGCATCGAGTTACCCACACCAACAAATTTATCATGACCAGAACGATATTTACCTTATTCCTTTTCGCTAGCTTAATGACGACCGCGTTCACCCAAATTTCAACTGATTGCATCAGTGGTACGGTGGTGGACAAGGAGACCGGGGAAGCACTACCTTTTGCTACCGTACAGTTTTTCCTTAACGACAAATTCCTCCAGGGAGGGGTTACCGACTTTGACGGCCGCTTTCTTATTTGTGGGTTGCCGAAACTAAAGCAGGTCGACCTCCAGATCGATTTCACCGGTTACACTACGGTTAAGGTTGCCGGGGTAACCGTTGGGAAAAATAATGGCAATCTAAAAATAGAGAAGACAGGAATTATTTTATCGGAAATCGTTGTTAAGGCCTTTAAGGTCCCTCTGATCGAGCAAGACAATACTACCAGTGGCCAAACAGTCACCTCTGAGGAAATCCGTAACCTGCCAACGCGAAATATTAACCAGATTAGTGGTATAGCCGCCGGGGCTTCCTCAGCAAAAGAGGGGAGGAAAGCCAATATGCGTGGCTCACGGGCCAATGCGACGAGCTACTACGTCGACGGTGTTAGGGTAGGGGCAACCTCAACCCCGAAAAGCACCTCCCCGGAACCTGAGGCGAGGGAGCAGTATAACGGTATCGTCGAAAACGCCTTCAAATTAACCAAAGACGAAAACACCTCCACTATCTCCACCGACGTAGACCGCGCCGCCTACGCCAACGTTCGCCGCTTCCTGAACAGCGGTCAGTTGCCACCAGCCGATGCTGTCCGCTCTGAGGAAATGATCAACTATTTCAAGTACGAAGACCCGAACCCGAAGACGAAAAACGACATCGCCCTACGCACCGAATTCATGGCCTGTCCCTGGAATCCACAGCACCAACTCCTCCGGGTAAGCGCCAAAACAATGCCGATCGCTACGGCGGATGTTCCGGCCTCTAACCTGGTCTTTCTGCTCGATGTGTCCGGCAGCATGATCAGTGCCAACAAACTATCGCTGGTGAAGGAGAGCCTTAAAATGCTTACCAAATCCTTGCGCAAGGAAGACAAGGTCTCCATCGTAGTCTACGCTGGTGCTGCCGGATTGGTCTTGCCCGCAACCTCCGACCCCGCAACGATTATCGGTGCGCTGGACAAGCTTAGCTCCGGCGGCTCTACGGCCGGAGGAGCGGGCATTGAATTGGCCTACAAAACGGCCGAAGACAACTTCATCGATGACGGCAACAACCGCATCATCCTGGCCACCGACGGTGATTTTAACGTCGGAATTAGTGACCAGAATGCGCTGGTGAAACTCATCGAGCAGAAACGGGAGAGCGGCATTTACCTGACCGTCCTCGGCTTCGGTACGGGTAATTACCAGGAAGGAACGATGCAATTGCTGGCGGATAAAGGCAACGGTAACCACGGCTATATCGACTCTAAAGCAGAGGCGCGCAAGGTGCTTGTAGAGGAATTCGGTAGTACTCTGTATACCGTCGCAAAAGACGTGAAGCTCCAAATCGAATTCAACGAAAAAGCCATTGCTTCTTACCGCCTAATCGGTTACGAAAACCGCTTGCTCAATACCGAAGACTTTGACGACGACACCAAAGATGCCGCCGAAATGGGCGCGGGCCACAACGTCACCGTACTCTATGAATTAATCCCAGCACGGGGATTTAAAAAGGCACAGACCATGGCGGATTTACGCCTACGTTTTAAGCCGAATACCGGAGGCCCATCACAAAAAATAACCGTTCCCGTAGCGGCCGAATACATGCCCGAAAATAGGACCTCGAACGACCTCCGCTGGTCGGCAGCCGTAGCCGAATTCGCCATGCTTTTGCGGAGTAGCGAACATAAGGGCGAAGCTACTTGGGCGCACTGCCTGGACATGGCGAAAGGTGCCCAGGGAGAAGATACTAACGGCTACCGGGTGGAGATGATTGGAATGATCGAAACAGCGCAACGCATCAGCGTGAAGATGAAGCGTTAGTGCTTTGTTTCTGAATACTGTTGAAAATAAAAATGAGGCTTGCGCGCAGCGCAAGCCTCATTTTTATTTTCAACAGTATTCAGAAACACTACTTATACTTCGAAGTATTTGAAGGACATGCCTCCTTTGATTACTTTGAGTGTTTCGTATATCAACTTAATCACGCCCTCCACGTCGTCTTTATGCGCCATTTCGACAGTGGTGTGCATGTAGCGAAGGGGTAATGAAATCAGTGCAGAAGGGACGCCACCGTTGGAATAAGCGAAGGCGTCCGTATCCGTTCCCGTAGCACGACTAGCGGCTTCGCGCTGAATATCAATTTTATTATCGGTAGCGGTGTCGATAATTAATTGTAATAATTTATTGTGTACCGCCGGAGCGTAAGTGACGGTTGGGCCTTTGCCGGATCTTATATCGCCTACCTTGGCCTTTTTTAGCATCGGAGTGTTGGTGTCGTGGGTGACATCGGTTACGATAGCGACGTGAGGCTTAATAGTGTAGGCAATCATTTCAGCGCCGCGCAGGCCTACTTCTTCCTGGACCGAATTAACGATGTACAGGGAGTAGTCCAGTTCGAGTTTGTTTTCCTTTATCAAGCGAGCTACTTCGGCAATGCAAAAACCGCCCATGCGGTTGTCCAGCGCGCGACCGCAGTAGTAAGTGTCGTTCATTATTTCTAGCTCGTCCGGGTAGGTAATTACTGATCCTACGTGGATACCCATTTTCAGCACTTCGTCTTTGTTGTTGGCGCCAACGTCGATGGTGATATTGTGTATTTGTGGTTGGAGCTTAGCGTCGTCTCCGCGACGGGTATGGATGGCGGGCCAGCCGAAGACGCCGCGGACGATGCCTTTGCTGCCATGAATGTTCACACGTTTGGATGGGGCTATCTGGTGGTCACTTCCGCCATTGCGAACTACATGGATGAAGCCATTGTCAGTGATATAGTGCACGAACCAACTGATTTCATCGGCATGGCCTTCGATTACGACCCGGTAATCTTTTCCTGGATTTATGATGCCGTAGGCTGTTCCGTAATTGTCCAGTCCTACTTCATCTACGAATGGGCGGATGTATTCCAGCCATAGTTTTTGGCCAGAGCTTTCGAAACCGGTAGGGGAGGCGTTGTTAAGGTAGGTGTTGAGAAATTTTTCGGATTGCTTATTAAGGGTAGCCATTGTATTGGTCTGATTAGTCTGTTAGTCTTTTAGTTTGTTAAGGCCTAGTATCGTTTGTCTTGAGCTAAAAGACTAATGAATCAACGGTCTGAAAAGACTAATAGAGCGGCGCGGACGCCGGTGTAAAAAGAGGTTTCAAAGTAGGTTAGGGATGCTTAAGCTCCTGCGGAGAAAGCTTCGCTCCAGGCGCGGGGGTCTTCCCGCCAGTTGGCCAGCGTTTCGGCATCGGCATCGGTAATGTAGTCGTGTTTAGCAGCTTCTTCCAGTAGGGTGGCGTAGCCACTGATGGTTGCCAGGGGGACGTTGGCCTGCTCGAAGGCGCGAACGGCAGCAGGGAATTCGTAGCTGAAGATAGCGATTGCACCAGCTACATCACCTCCGGCCGCTTTGAGCGCGTCGATGGCTTTGAGGGCGGAGCCCCCTGTGGAGATCAAATCTTCTACGACAAGGTACTTTTTTCCTGGTTCTAGTCGGCCTTCAATCTGGTTTTGGCGGCCGTGCTCCTTTGCTTTGGAGCGAATATATACGAAGGGCAGCCCTAGCCGATCAGCGAGCAAGGCGCCGTGAGGGATGCCTGCTGTGGCAACACCCGCAACACCATAAATGTCTCCAAAACGAATGGCCAGTTCTTTGAGTCCTTCAATCACTTCGGAGCGAATGACGGGGTAGGAGAGTAGGACGCGGTTGTCGCAATAAATCGGTGAACGCAGCCCACTGGCCCAGGAAAAGGGGGATTGGGGGGCGAGTTTGACGGCCTCCACTTCTAGGAGCCGACGGGCTATGTTACTTGCGGTACTCATATTCGTTCGTTTAAATATACTCTGTGGCAAGGGCAACTTCGCTAACGATTGCGTTCTTTGCAGGAACTATACCAACCGCAACAATTGTCCGTAAAACAGCCACAAATGTACGTAATCTACGTCAACGACCGTCAGCTCACCCTGCTCTCAAAAGAGGAACTCCGCACCTGCGACCAATCTTTGCTGTTTAAGGACGCGGAAACTCACTTAACCGCAAACTACAGCGGTAAGCCCCGGACGCTGCTACACTATGCCGACATGCTTGAAAAAGGCAGCCCAAAAGTACTGTCTGTAGCCATCGTTTTCGAAGACCTGGACCGACTATGGGAAGACTTCAGAAGTAAGTACAAATGGGTGCCTGCCGCGGGTGGAGTTGTCCGAAATGTAAAACTGGATAAGACTCTCTTCATCTTCCGCCGCGGTTCCTGGGACCTTCCGAAAGGTAAGATTGATGATGGCGAAAACTCACCATCTGCCGCTCTGCGCGAAGTGGAAGAAGAAACAGGAGTAGAGAATCTCTCCCTCGGTAAAGAACTGCCAACTACCTACCACACCTACCGCAACCGGAAGGGAAAGCGTGTGCTGAAACCGACTTATTGGTTCAGAATGATAACTGATCAGGAAGCATTGGTGCCGGAAACGGAGGAAGACATTGAGCGTGCTGAATGGCGAGTGGTCAAAGACATCCTCAACGGCACCGAGCCACTGTACCAAAGTTTGCGCAAGCTGTTAGAATCGCTTTAGGGGCGCCTCACAAATAACTTACGGCTCCGGGCCAATGCGACTTAACCTCTTTTTGCACCTGTACATCGACCACGCTTAGCAACTACAGCCGCGCATAAACAGTCATTATTGTTGGTGTCAAGTGCCGGAGATGGCTTGCTTGAGTACCTAAGAATAGCTTATAAAACACCATAAGTGAGCGTATTTTGACAGCGTCGGCAGCCTGAGAACCTTCGGACGCCTTATCTTTGCCGATCACTCAGATAGAAACTATGTATAATCTAATTTTATTTGGCCCTCCTGGCTCTGGTAAAGGAACCCAGGCGGAACTTCTTGTGAAGCAATACGGCTTTCTGCATATTAGTACCGGCGATATGTTCCGGTTTGAACTCAAGAACAATACGCCTCTTGGTGAGGAAGCCCGTGCCTATATGGATCGCGGGGACCTGGTGCCGGATGAGGTTACCATCGCGATGCTCCGTAAGCGGGTGGAACAAAACCCCGGCGTAACGGGTATTATCTTCGATGGGTTTCCGCGTACGGACCCGCAAGCTGTTGCCCTCAACGAACTGATGGAAGAACTCGGTAGCCAGATTGATGCTTTGATTCTACTGGATGTAAACGACGACGAAGTGGTCCGCCGTATCCTGAGCCGTGCTGCTACCAGCGGCCGGGCGGATGACCTGAAGGAAGAAACCGTCCGGACGCGCTACCGGAACTTCATTAACTACACCACGCCGGTTTTTGATTACTACGATCAGTTGGGCCTTGCCCATAAGATTAACGGCATGCGAAAGATCGTACACGTTGCGATGGCGGTTGATAATATCGTGGGACCTAGTATTGATGATTAATCTAACCTTAGGTACACGATGCGCGCTCTACTATCCAGAGCGCAGAAATTAAGAATACAGTGGTGATGCCGAACTCAGCACTGCTTTCCGGACTTTTACTTCTTCGGGAGGATTATAGAGTATTGATATATGGCTAACGGCAATTTTGTAGACTACGTAAAGATTTACCTGCGCTCAGGAGACGGCGGACCAGGCTCTGCGCACTTTTACCGCGCCAAGGGGATTACCCACGGCGGCCCTGACGGCGGAGACGGAGGGCGCGGCGGCCACATTATCCTGAAAGGGAACCGCCACCAGTGGACGCTGCTCGGCTTTAAATACCGCAAGCACACTAAGGCTCCACACGGAGGTAACGGTAGTGAAAACCACCGTCACGGCGCTGATGGTAACGACGTGATCCTGGAAGTGCCACTGGGTACGATCGTTCGGGACGCTGAAACCGGTGAGGTAGAATTTGAAATGACCCACCACGGCGAAATGAAAACCCTTGTTCCCGGCGGCCGGGGCGGCAAGGGTAACAGCTTTTTCAAATCCTCCACTCACCAAACGCCTCGCTACGCTCAACCGGGAGAAGAAGGGATTGAGACTTGGAAGATTCTAGAGCTCAAAGTATTGGCCGATGTGGGACTGGTGGGCCTGCCAAACGTCGGTAAATCAACCCTACTCTCCGTTGTCTCCGCCGCAAAGCCAGAAATTGCGAACTACGAATTTACGACTCTGGTACCTCAGCTCGGCATGGTACAGTACCGTGACGGTCAAAGCTTCGCCATGGCGGATATTCCCGGTATTATTAAAGACGCTCACCTGGGCAAAGGCCTCGGCCACCGGTTCCTGCGCCACATAGAACGCAACGCAAGTCTGTTGTTTTGTATTTCTGCGGATGCGGACAATATGCAGGGGCAGTATGAGGTGCTGCTCAATGAATTGCGTGAATACAATCCTGAGTTGCTCGATAAACCTCGGTTACTGGCCCTCACCCGCGCAGATCTCGTGGATGATGAGCTCAAGGAAATGAGGAAGAACGAAATTCCTCATGGCATCCCTCACATCTATATTTCCGCAGTTACCGGTGAAGGCCTCACGGTGCTGAAAGACATGCTTTACAAGATGATCATCGCGAGCCGGGAAGATTATGACGGGCAGCAATTTTCTATGGAAGAGGAATAGAAATTAAGGATTAGAAGCTAGAAAAAAATAGGCCCGCCGGACACATGTCTGGCGGGCCTATTTTTTTTTAGTTTCTAACCTCTAAAGAAAGCGGTCAAGCTGGGCGCCAATCAGGTTCTGAAGCATTGCGCTGGAAAGGTCCTTGGCATCAGTAGCGGAGAAGCCTCGGTCCATGAAGTGGTCTTCGATACGGACCTGAGATTGCTGATAGCTGAGGCGGAAGGCACTGATGATTTGGGCGTGAAGCGGGTCTTCGGCGGCCCATTTGTCGAGATTGGTCAGGATGATGTTTGCCCAGTTGTTGATCCGGCTGGCGGCTACTGCGGTCAATGGTTGGTCAGCATTGACGAGTTGGCTGCGTTGCTGTGCGAGCTGGCGGGCGCGGGTGTCGTTGGCCATGCCGGCGGAAAGGTCTTCGGCGATGGCGAGTAGGGCGTTTACTTCAGGCCACTTACTGATTAGGCCGTGACCACCGGTGGGCTCAAGTGCAATCTCACTGAGCTTACGATACTTCCGAATTTCGGGCATATCGTCCCAGGCGGCTTCGTAAGCAGCCGTGGTGCCTGGACCGTAAAACCCGTCGATACTGCCGGAGTAGTAACCCTTTTCTTTGAGGACGCGTTGTAGTTCCGCCGAACTGTGGCGTTTGGTTTTTCCGTCAATTGCGGGTAGGTTCATGGCCGGACTGCTGGCCGGGTTCGGAAGGGTGGTGTTTTCTACCGTTGGTGCTGCCGTGGTGGGTGGAGCGTAGGGAACGAGGTCTGGAGAGGCCGCGGTACCGTAAGTAGGAGGGGCTGCTGTTGGTTGCGGCGATTTTGGTACGGGGGCTGTTGCCGTCAGATCGATTGGTATCAACGGCTTCTTGATGCCTGTTTCAAACTGGTTGATGGGAATGAGGCGAACGTTATTAATGGTGCGTACGAAAGCGTCGGTATAGCCGAGCCCCCGGATGGCGGGTAGAAAGTTGGCCGCCGTGCGCGCGTCGGGATAAATACCAGTCACAATCTTATTGACGCTGGCCACTGATTCAACGTAAAGTTGGCCAGCTCGTTCCAGCGTTGGCCAGTCTATGGGGCGGTCTCCCGAATGGAGTGCAATCTGGATGACGGTAACCTGCTGCCCGGTATTCAGCGGCAAAGCGTAGGTGCGGGCGTTGCGGAAACCGTTGTTGTTCAGGGAAGCAGCAGTAGCGTTCGCTTTTGTAACTTCGGTGTACTGGCCTACGTACACCTCGACGGTATTGTCTGCACCGGGCGCTCCGTAGACGAAGCCCTGACTGTGTAGCGTCTTGAAGTCATCGGCTTTTACGTCACGAAAGGTACCGACCTTAATGGTGTACAGACTCTGGGCAGCCAGGGTGCTGGTAAGGCAACAAACTAGTAGGAATAGGAAAAATCTTTGCATGGTATTAGTTATGAGGTTCTAATGGGTGAACGCTTTTATTAACGGTTGGTGTTGTCAGGTAGTATAAAAGGCGCGCTGGCGCAGGTGCAAAGAAAGAATCAAGCATACGGTAGAAAAAATTCGGTTTTTTTCAAAGCGACCGTTACTTTTTCGTTGTATCCGCGGGTATACCAATAAACAAGCAAGCCTAACCTTATGATAAGTTCAGAAAAACAAGACCAGTTCATGGCTGCTGACGCAAACTGTCACGATGGATTTCTGCGCTACTGCTTGGCCCTGGCCTTTGAGCGGAAGGATGTGAAAGACCTCGTTCAGGACGTACTACTCAGTGCCTACCGAAAAAAATGGACCTCAACGAGCCCTGCTTCTTCACTCTCTCCTGTACCTGCGGAAGACGTTCAGCGACACGGCACGTCGCAGGGCGTCTCCTTTAGCAAGGCCTACACAGGGTAAACTAGCCGAGCTGACCTGGTTCTGGTATTTTATAAATGCAGAGGGCCGGGAGTACCTCGACGTACTGCAGAAGGCGGGCCTAGCTGAAGCCGAACTGAACGGGCTCTGGCGGCTGCCAAACCTCATCGAGAATAACGCGGTGTTCGTGTTTGGCGAACATTCCCCTAGGGTCCCGCGAGGATTCAGCGTAGGTGTCGGGACTCTCAAGTGAGAAGTAAGGAAAACCCTCAAACAAGGTTTTAATCAGCGTAGTCTTACCACTCTGCCGGAGCCCAGTGATGGTTATTACCGGATAGCGACCAATTTTCGACCTGATGGCCCCCTCGATGTCGCGAACGATCATAATGATGTTTAACGAAGTAGTACCAATTTACATAGAAAGTTATGCAAATTCGTTTTTCAAAATCCAATCCGGATGAAGCCTTATGCAAAATGGCTTTTGCCTACTCGCCTAAATATTTTGTAATCCACACGTAAATCTACTTTTAGTACCCAAATACAAGACTAGCCTTACTACTTTGCCAGTGGTGTAGCAAAATAGCAGGGCTATTCTTGTATTTGAGCGAATTGGCCTTGCTCTCTAAGGTGAGCAAGCGAAGCGCCGCGAACGGTACTCGCGGCAGCTTATTCTATCATTCACTTCTCCAGCAGTTCTAACAACCCCCGCAGCGGCACCTTAGCCTGGTTAGTCCGGTAGTGCAGGTCATACCGTAGTTCCTGCAGTACTTTCTCAATACGGAAGGTATCGATCAGCACTTCGAGGTCCGTTTCGTCATCGGGGAGTAGGCGGGTGCCATCGGTGGCTTTGCGGTAGGCGGTAAGGAACTCTGCGGAGAGGTAGCGGTTGGCGGTACGTAGCCAGTCTTTCAAATGATCGGCGGTTTCTTCGCGGACGCCAGGGGCGAGGTCTTCGTAGACCAGGCCGCAGGCATAGCTGATGCTACGCATTAGGTTGGCAATGTCTTTAGCGGGGCTACGGCGGAGGCGGCGCTGACTGTAGCTTCGGTCGGGGTCGCCGTCGAAATTCTGAATGATGAAGTTCTCATCAGCTAGGGCTACCTGCATCAGCGTGAAATCACCGTGGATACGGATCTTGTCCGCTTCGATCTTGTGGGCGAAGACGCGCTTTAGTAGTCCATGAACATGTTCTTCCTGGGCGATCACGGCTTCAGCGAGTTTAGTGGTATCCTCATCCAGTTCACTAAGGCTCCTCTTAAGCAGGTCGAGTGTGGCGCGCACATCTCCTTTCAGACCGGCGTAAACGCTACGCTGGTAGTGTAGGCTTAAGGCTTCTTTTTTGAAGTTCTTTTCGGATCCATCCTTCACTATGAGGTGGTAAGACGCGAGGGTCCGTCCGAGGTCCGCCAGTTTGGTGATAAATAGTGAACCAAGGATTTCTTGAATAGTCTCCGGCATGTCGCTGTACATCACTTTATCGGTAACAGAAACCTCGTCGGGCTTTGCGTGCGGCGCGTGAAGACTGGGTTGCTGCAGGCGGTTGATCACGTCTTCAGCGAAGCGCTGCACATTATTCAGGACATAATCCCAGGCGTTACCATTGCTCTCGTAGCGCTTTTCGAAGATACACAGGGTGGCGTGCATACTTTTGCGAGGTGAGAAATGCAGCGTGCCTACTACTTTTGGGGCGTTTTTGTAACCACGGCTTGTCAGCAGGTTTTTGACCTCCAGGTCGGGAACGATTTCGGCGTCTACCCTGCGGTAAAACTTAATGTTATAATCCCTGCTTTGCAGCGACATGTATTCCGTGCCGGAGTGGACGAAATTGGCGTCCTGTGCTCCAATGGAGGTGATGCTGTCGTGAGCGATGAAATCCACCCCTTTCAGCTCCCCGAAATCTTTTAGGCCAGCAACGAGTCCGCGCCGGTACTCTTCGTCGTAAAGGGCATCAAGTACGACGATTATTTTATCGCCTACTTCTACCATTCCGAGTACTTCTTCCCGGGCCGCGTAATCTACTTCTTCGCGGGAGTTGTGGAAAGCTAGCGGCAGTTGAACCAGTTCGGGTTGCCCTTCCAGGTAAGAAAGCTCCATCAGTAGCCAACAGAAGTGGCGCTCGCCGTTGGTTTGCATCCGGTAATCAAGGATCTTTACGTGTTCCAGTTGTTCGGCCCGGGCGCCGACCCAACTCGCTGAGTGGAGGTAAGCTGGGAGTACCGTTTTTTCCAGTGTGCGGAGGTTCCCCTTGCTGAAGAAATTCTCGAGCTTACCGGTTACGAGCTGGGCGTTGATGAGGTCACGTTTATCAATACCGCCACGGTTGGCTGATTCGATCTGGAGCCAGTAGTAGCCGTGGCCAGCGAGGGTGACCTGGTAGAGGTCGCGACCAACGTCGTTGAAATAAGTGCGGCCGAATGCTTCCTGCACCCTGCTGCCTTCAAACTCACTCAGGTCAAGCTGGGCCGATTGTGGGTGGCGGCTCAGGTTGATGACTACCACCACCTTCTCTTCCCCGTACTCCCGGGTGAAGGCAAGGATACGCCCGTTCTCCGGCTTGATCCAGGTGATGGTTCCCCGGCCAAAGACCTGGAAATTCTTACGCTTGGCCAGTAGCTTCTTCGTCCAGTTCAGTAGGCTGTTGGGGTTCTGCTGCTGGCGCTTTACGTTTACCCAGCGATAGCTGTACTCGGTATCCCGGATGACGGGCATGTAGAGGCTGTGCGGGTTGGCTTCGCTGAAGCCTGCGTTTTCATTGCTGTTCCACTGCATCGGCGTGCGTACACCATCGCGGTCTTTGAGGTAGATGTTGTCACCCATACCGATCTCGTCACCGTAGTAAAGCACGGGAGTACCGGGAAGGCTCATGAGTAGAACGTTAAGGAGTTTGATCTTTTCGAGATCGTTCTCCATCAGCGGTGCCAGACGGCGGCGGATACCGACGTTGATACGGGCGGTTTTGTCCTCAGCGTAGACGTTGTTCATGAAGTCGCGCTCCTCCTCGGTCACCATTTCTAGCGTCAGCTCGTCGTGGTTGCGCAGGAAGGTGGCCCACTGGCAGTTTGCGGGAATTTCGGGCGTCTGGTCAAAGATATCGGTGATCGGGTGGCGGTCTTCCAGTTTCACGCTCATGTACAAGCGAGGCATGAGGGGAAAGTGATAGTTCATGTGGCACTCATCGTCGTCACCGAAGTAGCTGGCGCTGTCTTCAGGCCACATGTTCGCTTCGGCCAGGAAGAGAACGTTGTCGTAGTTTTCATCTACGTGCTTGCGCAGTTTTTTGAGGTATTCGTGGGTTTCGGGTAAGTTTTCGCCGTTGGTGCCTTCGCGCTCGAAGAGGTAGGGGATGGCGTCGAGCCGGAAGCCGTCGATGCCCATATTCATCCAGAAGTCCAGGATCTCGATGATCTCGCGCTGCACGTCGGGGCTGTCGTAGTTCAGGTCGGGCTGGTGGCTGAAGAAGCGGTGCCAGTAGTACTGTTTGGCGACGGGGTCCCAGGTCCAGTTGCTCGTTTCCGTATCGGTGAAGATGATGCGCACGTCGGGCCACTTCTCGTCGGTATCGGACCAGACGTAGTAGTCGCGTTCTGGAGTGCCGGGTTCGGCGCGGCGCGCGCGCTGGAACCACTCGTGCTGGTCTGAGGTGTGGTTGATGACCAGTTCCGTGATTACCTGGAGGCCGCGGTCGTGTGCGGCTTCGAGGAAACGCTTGAAGTCATCCAAATTGCCAAAGCGATCGGCCACCGTGTAGTAATCCTGAATGTCGTAACCATCGTCGCGCAGCGGGCTAGGGTAGAAGGGGAGGAGCCAGATGGCGGTAATGCCCAGTTCTTCCAGGTAGTCGAGCTTTTGCTCCAGGCCGGTAAAGTCGCCGATACCGTCGGCGTTACTATCGTAGAAACCTTTGATGTTGAGTTCGTAGATGATGGCATCTTTATACCATAGTGGTTCGCGACGGTAGGTCTTCTTCATAACTCGGATGTGCTTGATGGTGGTTCAACTGCCGTAAAAACGCGAATGGTGGGGAGATGTGCAAGTCTTTGTGGAAATGAGTGTTTTTTTTGGCGCGAATCAAATCCGGAGCCACTCAATTCCTTTCCAGGAGTTGGTGGCGCGAACGCGGGTGCGAGGTAGAATATATTACCCAGCCTGAATACTGAATACTAAGGGCAAGCAGTCCTGCAGACCGTCATTCACCTCTCGTGAAGAGAGAGAATCCTCCGGATTTGTGGAGTTGGTAAAAGCCTAATTAAAAATAAAAAACTGACAACCCCGAGTCGTTACTTCGCGATCGCCAGTTTTAAATCAATGTTTACTGCGGGCGTCTAAAATACCACTAATTTAGAATTATTTCATTCCGTTACGGTGAAAGAAATTCCTCCTACGGCAGCGTATCTTTCGTATGAAGTATTTGCTAATAAGTCGGAGGTCCCTAGCCTTTCGTACAAAGACTCATAATCCGAACGATTACTGGAGCTGTTGATATAATTAGTAACAAACACTTCTCTCCTCCGGTTTCCACAGGCATACAAAGCGGGGTGCTCGTAGAAGTCATATAATAATTCCAACGTCGAAACCCCTGCTACGTAGACTCCTTGTTTTAAAAGTACAGTTCCAAACTTGAAAGAACAAGAGTTGTCATCCTTTTCAGGGACAATTTCATATATCAATGTTCCAGTGGAAAAAGCAAACATGATGTCGCCACTAATAGGCACAACTCTGATGGTTGAGTCTGATGAGACTTCGGTACCTTCAATACTTTGGAAACTAAACGAGGGGAAGAAGTCAAAATTCCGCAGGTCCATTCGCTGGTTCACGTCTCTGACAGCTACCTGATTAGAAAAGTCCGCTTCCCACCAGAGGGTGTCACCAACAGTGAAGTTTGACTGCGCAGGGGAAGAGGTAATTGGCACCAAGATGGTTGGGCGCAAGCCAAAGGCATCTACGTCTTTACATTCGCAAGCTGTAAGTAAGCAAACAATTAGTGCGAGGAAGAAAATTCTAGTGTCCATAGGAAAAGAAGAGGTTCTCGAGGTTTGTGTTTGAATTAGCGGAACTGTTGTTTTGAAGGAGCTGTGCCTTGAAATCACTTATTTCGACAACGGACGGATTCAAAAGGTTGTACTGCTCCTCGAAGGAAATACCACTCACCTGATCGGTAATTGACGAAGGCTCAAAACCTACAGGTATGTTTGCGGGGAGGGTAGGACTGTCTAACAGGTCATAAAACAGGCCTCTTGGGATAAAGCTTGTACGGGACAAGTGGAAGGTCTTATTTTCAGCAAAAATGGACCAAGCATTATCACTAAAGTTAAAAGTTAGGCTATGACTAGCGCCATACTGCTCTCCAGCCATGAAGTTTCCGATCGAATAAGCTAATCCTTCGGCTAGTTCTGCCCGCCCAGCTCCGGCGCGCGAGCCATCTCCGTAGAGGTCTTCGTCTCCGGCTAGCCATACTCGACCTATGTACAATACATACTGGCGCCACCATTGTCGGCCAAAGCGACTGTACTGAGATACGTGGGCCATTTCGTGGTAAACGGTCTCTTTCTTACGGTCAGATTTGTCTCCATCACCAAAGGAGATAAATACATCGGGCTTCGCTACCTCCCAATAGGTATATAGTATCCCTGTGATTGCTGTTTGATAGGCTAGTACGTATTCTAAAGCATCTGAAATGCTTAATACCTCCTGGTCCATCTTCCGGAACATCGGAGCGGCGTTGAGTTGGTCGCCAAGGGTGTGAATCAGGAAACTGGTACGACCGGGGCTTGGTAAAGAGGAATGGTCGTCATAGAATTCGTGAATCCCGTTATTTGTCGTTGCGGCTACGAATGTCTGTTCCTTGAGACTAGTGTTGTCGGTGTCGTCCTCAATTCTTAGGCAGAGATCGTTCCATTCTTTGTTGTCGCGCGTCAGGTACCAGGTAAAATCAACGGCTTCCAGGAAGGCGTTCCAGGCACGTACACCTCGGAACGAGCGGATAACGGCGCGGTCGCTTACCCGGTCTTTGAAAACAACCTGAACTTTAGCCCTTTTTACGTTATACGACCTAGCGATCTGCCAGCAACCTTCATCGTCCGTATCGGTAGAGCTCCACAGAAAGCCCCAGCGGTACTTTGTGCTTCGCACCTTGACCCGGCGTACGCCTTTGTCGCCTAGTTGTGTGTCTTTCAGAATTATCTTTCCGCTGGGGCGACTTCGGTTAGAGTTGATGTTGCAACCGCAGGAATTTAGGTTAACGACGGGTGGGGCAACGGGGCAAAAGCAAACCCACTGGCAGCTACCGATCTCACCGAAAATGGGTTCTAGCACGGGGTAGCAACCATCGTTGCATGCTGGGCGTTGATTGGTGATTTCATCACAGGTACTTATCGAAAACTCTCCGTTTTTTCCCATCTTACTGTCCAGTATGTAGTCCGGGAAATTGGTGGGCACCTCACCGTAGGGTACGGCATTTAGTGTACTTAGTTCGGTTACAGCAACGTCAGGCGCACAGGTGAGTTCGGGAGCATCTAAACAAGCAGGCCAGTTTGGGCAGTCAGGATGGCAAAACCCATCTATTGCTTCGTAGTCGATCTCGTTACCCGAAATGGTGAAGGCTGCGTAGGTTAGTGGAGTGGCGTAGCCGTTTTTGTCGATATAAAGCTCTTCTTCCAAGTCGTAGTTGACGTTCGGGAAATCAGAACCAGCTAACAAGCCTAAAGAGACGGCACCATATACAGGAGGAATGGTGCCTTCAGGGACGGAGGGGGCCACGTACCCATCGTCACCATTGTAAAGTACTTCGTAGTCGTGGGGTTGTAGCTCAAAGTTTAAGTCATGAGCTTCCGCAAAATCCATCAGAGCGACGAAGTCTTCGCCACTGTTAGGGTAAGCTTTAATGTAGTGGTGCGTAGTGGTAATCAGAGCTTTTTCTATTGGTGAAAGTTCTCCGATGATTTCCGCAGCCTTACGCATATTTTCAACACTGTAAGGATTGGAGAGTTTTTGGCCCAAGACAGTAGGCCCTGGCCCCTGTGGTATCTCTCCCAATTGATCTATCTGGGTAGTTTCAGAAG